>CAZOIC010000007.1:34715-36403 GCA_964579945.1 uncultured Syntrophomonas sp.
GATAGCAGTCCAGGATATACAATTTAAGCAGTCTTACTTATAATAATCCACAGGCCAGCCTCATCCCGTGTTATTTTAAAAGAAGATATACCAGCCTGCTCCAGTTCCTGACGATATTCTTCTACTTTTGACTGACCAATCCGCTGCTGCCGCTTTTCCTTCCATTCCGGATCCTCTTTAAGCATTTTTACTTCTATTTCCCGTAGTAACTCGGCATTACCAAAGCCACCACCGATCATAGCCGCTCCACCTCCAGCCAGTACCCGGTAAATCTCCCGAAAGGCTTGAACCCGGTTCTCCCAAAAAAACATGGAACCCCTACTTACGACCAGGTTAATGCTTTCGTCTGCCAGGGGGATATCATGTACATCCCCCTGTAATGTTCTGACCCTGCTTTCCAGTCTACTTTCACCAATATAACCCTGAGCCAGGTTCAGCATATCCTGGGATTCATCAAACAGTATCGTTTCTAATTCCGAAATCCGAGCCAGAGCCAGTCCCAGGTACCCGCCTCCGCAACCTATGTCCAGGCAAACCCCCTTGCTTATTCCGATACGACCAATAATCTGTTCGGCCAGTACGGGATATACCGGTGCAAAAACTTCCCGGGCCATCCGATCAAATTCGGCTGCATTAATTTCCACGTTTCATCTCCCCTAACTATTTTGTTATAAAAGCTCATGTTTGTTTCTCCCCTCAATCGCATAACCTTTATTAGCCGTTAAATAACCCGGCAGTTACCTCCAGCTCCAGTATATAGTTGGCTTACTAAAAGAACGATTAATGGCAGAAGGTTCATAATCAGTTTGGTAAAATTCGCGATAGAAATGCCGGCTTTCCTCCTCTATATCAAAATGATAAATATCCGGGTGTAGGAGGTTAGCCATGTTCATAAGTCCTAATATCCAGCGGGGATTACCAAAGTCCCAACTGGGAGACGGATGGAGATAAACTCTTTTATCACGAATTGCAGGAATATCTATGCTATTTTCCTTGCAAGATTGGTAAAAACTTTCCACCGGGGTAGATATAAAGGCAGATATAAAGACAACCTCCGGGTTTAGTGTCATAAGCTCAGTTGGAGTTAGAGTCTCCCCGGGGCGTCCCTCGATAGCAATTTCCTTATTAACACTGTACCCTCCGGCCGTTTCCACCAGCTTGTTTTCGAGACGCTCACCTTTAATGGCAAACAAAGGTTTACCCATGCAATAATAAACTCGTGGGCGCCGTTTAATACGGGGATATCCGGCTTCGATAAGGGCTATCTTTTCTTCCATATACCCGGCCAGAGCTTCTGCCTGGAGACTACGACCAGCCATCTGCCCATAGCGACGGACAAGTGCCAGATAGGATTGGGGATTCTGGACCTGGTGATGCAGCTCCTGCAAGCGCTGCTCCTTGAGCACCTCTCCCCAAACCTTTGCTACCTCCCCTTTCTCCTCAACCCCCAGGGTAATAAGAATAGCTTGAATCATCTCCAGTGCGCGGGTAAAAGGGTATCCCCCTTCAAACCCTCCTTCCTGATAAGGGTCAGCAGGAGCACCGTTCCCTATAGGTGAAGCTTGTCCACAATGAGGACAGAACCCTGCAGCCTCGTGGATTTCGGGCAAATTTTTTAGTTTGGCTCCCATAGGTCCATAGAAATCGCGGCGATAAAGAGTAGAATCACACTGGGGACAGGGAGTATT
>CAZOIC010000008.1:0-34825 GCA_964579945.1 uncultured Syntrophomonas sp.
TATGTTCAGCAATTTCTGCCAGGGACCAGTCATTCTCATAATGAAGACTCATGGCTTCTTGCTGTTTTGGGGTCAACAAAGGACCGTAAAAATCTTTTAAGAAAACTATATGGCTTCTTTTTTCCAGCATAACTATTCTCTCCAGGTGTAAAGGCAAAATACTTTACAGGTCAATTTTAACGGCAAGCTGTTTTCATGTCAAGCAAACTATGATTTTCTGTCAATTGTATACGTGGTTAATACCACATGCTATAATGTAACGGTGTACCTTTTAGCAGGTACTTATTCTATATTGATGGGAGCTGAGGGATTGAAGGAAAAAATAGCCCTGATAGTTGACAGTATGTGTGATCTTCCCCGGGAGATTATTCAGAAATTTGCTATTAATGTATTACCGGCTAAAATCATTTATCCGGAAGAAGAATACGCCGATGGGGTAGATATACAACCAGATGAGGTTTACCACCGCATGCCAGATGAAATACCTACCACTGCCATGCCCACTCGACATGAGATTTCCGAAGCCTTTGAGCAGATATGTCGTGAAGGCTTTACACATGTCTTGGCCTTGCATATTTCTAGCGGCCTTTCCGGAACGGTTGAGTCAGTAAAGATGGTAGCCCGTGACTTTGAAAACCTGAAGATTTATGTAATGGATACAAAAACCCTATCCATGGGAACTGGTTGGATAGTGCTGGATGCAGCCCGTAATATTGCTGACGGCTTATCCTTTGAACGAGTGGTGGAAAGCCTGCAACGTATTCAGTCCAAAGTTGAAGTATATTATATTATTGAAACCCTGGAATACCTGCGCCGGGGTGGAAGAATTGGTCGCGTGGCCGGTATGCTGGGTCAGTTTTTGCACCTTAAACCTGTTATATCGGTTGACCGGGAAGGTAATTACTTTACCTATTGTAAAGCCCGGGGGCGACTAAAATCCATAGATAAACTGGTGGAAATTGTGGAGAACAAGGTGAAAGAAAAGCAGATTAAACTGGCAGTTCTCAATGGCGGGGCATCACAAGAATTTGAAAAATTGGTGGAGAGATTACGCCAATTACCTAATATCAAAGAATTGGTTACCTCAGATATCAGTCCTGCTCTGGGCGTCCATACCGGTCCTGGTTTGCTGGGAGTAAGTTTTTACGAAGTATAAAGACCAAACTATAATAACCGGGGAGAAGCTAGCAAGCATCTCCCCGGTTTTTTATTTAATTTAAGTATTTGTAATTTTTTACCATTTTGTTGTATAATAGCTTTATCACCTTATAGAGGAGAATTGTATTGCCGTTTAAAAAAATTTATCTATTTAGACTTACATTAGTTATTTGTCTGCTATTTGTATTTACACCTTTAATGCAGGCTAAAACCACTTCCCCGCCTAATGAAACTACCATGATAGCTACATCGGAGAAAGATATCGCTCTTCAGGCCATGTTTAATAGCTTTGAAATCTACTGCTCTTTTCTAAATGATATCGAAATAAGGCCGGATTATTACTTGCCACTGCATGGTAGAACCCGAGCAGAAGCTATTGAGTACCTGGGGAAGGGATTTGAAAAGAATCTGGCTACGGCCATAGTGGATGAATATACCTGTTTTATACCGGAACTTAACTGTCTGGCTATTAAGCCCACTGACGGCCTACCCGTACTTAATGAGGATGACATTCCCTATCTTGGCTACCAAAAATTCAATAATGAGCATATTGTTTTTTCCCGGGAATTCACCAACTGTTACTCTCCCGGAGACTGCTACCGTTACCAGATAGAAATGCGCCTTTATCAAGACCACTGGAAAATATCCGCCTTTAGACTGGAGGAAATCTAGTCAGCAAACTCCTCCCCTCTTACCCCTACCCCTCGTACCCTCATGGCATTATCCGTGAAATTTTATGTTTTTGAGCAGGAAATCAGGTATAAACTATCGAAATGGGTTCACAGTATTAGTAACGGTTATTTTCATAGGTGGTTGCCGTGTGCCCTTTGGGGTATGTCCTTAGGGTATGGGGTTATTAAAGTATGTGAAAGGCGTGAAAGTGTTGAATAAATACTATGTTGCGGATAAATCCCATTATACAGAGAACTGGCTCCTCTTAGTACTTCTGTTTGTGGGCGCCATCCTGGCCTGGTGGCAAATATCATCGCTGCTAGCTGCAGTACTAGCAGGATTGGGGTTCATAATAATGCTGGTAAATGAGCGGCGGGGAAAGAAAAAGAACGGTAATTCCATAGAAGTTTTAGAAAAATGCATAATATTTAACGAAGATGGCCAAAGTCGTAGCGTGGCATTTAGTGAAATAAAGAAAGTAAAGTATAGTAACGGTCTATCTACGGGAGATTCAAGCATATTAATAGAAACGGGAATAAACAAACACAAAATTCAATCTTCACAATATGAGAACAGCGATAAACTATTGAAACAATTACAGAATAAATTTACTGCTTTTAACTGCACTATAATTAAAAAATAATTATATTATAAAACCCTTGTTTTTCAGGGTTCTGATGCATTTGTATCCCTGCTTTAAACTCCTTCCTTACCCGGGATTATTCGCCAACTCTGTGATATAGAATTATTATTATCCAAGTATCAAAAAAGAGGGGTATTAACCCCTCTTGGCTGTCGGAATGTACTTTTGGTATCGATCCTGGCAGCAATTCTAGTAACGGTTGCGCCTCGCCTGGTAACAATCTCTACAATAGACTGGTCTGTCACCACTGGGCTCAAACGGTACGGTAGTTTCCTGACCGCATTCAGCACAAACAGTGGAAAACACCGGACGATCTTCTCTGGAACGAGAACTGTAGCCGTTACGCTGCTGTTTACGTGCTCTCCTGCAATCCGGGCAACGGCCAGGTTCGTTCTGAAAACCCTTTTCCGCGTAGAATTCCTGCTCCGACGCTGAGAATAAAAACTCGTTACCACAATCCTTACAAACTAGATACTTGTCTTCCAACATTAATTCATCTCCCTTCCGGGATTACTCTTGGACTTAGTTTTCCCCAAAAAGGAGATCCCTTCAAGAACAAGGCAAAGAAATTATAGCCTAAAGCTGAGCTAAATGTCAAATTTCTTCATTCAAAAACTGTGCCCATTAAAACTCTGTTGCCATCTGCCATAAAATCAGGTATCGCCATCATGAGCCCTGATTGTTTCCAGTGCTGCTTCTATATTTTTCTTTACCCGTAACCAGGGTTAACATGAAGCCATGTCTGCCCGGAACGCCTGCATGAGGATTACTAATACCACTGGTAATCTGTAGCAGCTAATAGGGGACTGGTACCCTCTTCACAACGGAATTCTAAATATAGAATACCAGTTGTTCGTATATTATGCCTTTTTCCCTCCTAATTTAATTCAACTTCATTCGACTACTTAACCCGGCAATTGAGTTATCTAGAGAAACAAAGTCACTTCTTTTCAGCGTGGATTACCACATGGATAGCTCCTCATGTTTCATTTTTATAAATAGTAGGTATAAAAAAAGAACCGTAATTTCTACGGTTCCTCTATTTCATATGGTGGGCGATGACAGGCTCGAACTGCCGACCCCCTGCTTGTAAGGCAGGTGCTCTCCCAACTGAGCTAATCGCCCTTAAAATGGTGACCCCTGGGGGACTCGAACCCCCGTTACCGCCGTGAAAGGGCGGTGTCTTAACCGCTTGACCAAGGGGCCGTAACAGATATCGGAAGTCGGAAAGTTTTAAAAGATTCCAACAGCCTAACTCCTGGACTCTGATTTAATAGAAGTTGGAAGTCAGATGACAGATATCATATTGTTTACTTTATCCAAGTCAAATCTCTAACTGCAAAGTCTGACATCCAACTTCCGACCTCTGACTTCTTAAAATGGTGGGCCTACCAGGACTCGAACCTGGGACCAACCGGTTATGAGCCGGTAGCTCTACCAACTGAGCTATAGGCCCGGAAAGCCGCGGAACCCCGCAAGAGTTAGTATACCAAAATATCTCTTAATAGGTCAATAGAAAACTCTATTGTTTTTACGGGGTTAGCTTCAAATAAAAAGCGGTAACTTTTATAGGGTTACCGCCGGAAATTTTCACTGGCTCCCCGAGTAGGATTCGAACCTACAACCCTCCGGTTAACAGCCGGATGCTCTACCGTTGAGCTATCGAGGAATGCCCCAACGACAAATATTATAGCTTCCTACAGGTTAATTGTCAACCAACAATCGCTTTTATTCAATATAATCTTTGAGTTTTTTACTCCGGGAAGGATGCCTTAGTTTACGCAGCGCCTTGGCTTCTATCTGCCTGATTCTTTCCCGGGTAACTCCAAATTCCTGCCCCACTTCCTCCAGGGTACGGGGACGGCCATCGTCCAACCCGAACCTTAAGCGCAAGACCTTTTCTTCCCTCTCGGTAAGGGTACCAAGGATACCGTCCAGGTGATCCCGCAGCAACACAAAGGAGGCTGACTCCTCAGGAGATTCTGCATCTTCATCGGTTATAAAATCACCTAGATGGCTGTCATCTTCCTCTCCAATAGGGGTTTCCAGTGAAACCGGTTCCTGGGCTACTTTCATGATTTCTATTACCCTTTCCACCGGGATATCCATTTCCAGGGATACTTCAAATGGTGTAGGTTCCCGACCCAGTGTCTGTAAAAGGCTTCGCTGCACCCGAGACAACTTGTTAATAGTCTCTACCATATGCACCGGTATGCGAATAGTACGAGCCTGGTCAGCTATAGCACGAGTTATTGCCTGCCTGATCCACCAGGTGGCATAAGTGCTAAACTTGAACCCCTTACGATAGTCAAATTTCTCTACTGCCTTCATGAGACCCAGGTTGCCTTCCTGAATTAAATCCAAAAAGAGCATACCTCTTCCCACGTAGCGTTTGGCAATACTAACAACCAACCTGAGGTTAGCCTCAACCAGTTGCTTTTTGGCATCTTCATCACCATTTTCTATTCTATGGGCGAGATTTATCTCCTGATCCGCGGTAAGCAAAGAAACTCTTCCGATTTCCTTTAAATACATGCGTACCGGGTCATCGATTTCAATACCGTCAGGAACAGCTACCTCTTCTGTTTCAAGGCTTTCATGTTCACTCTGGTCATCGGTTTCACCATCAGTGTCAGATTCATTACCCACGTTTATACCCAGGGACTGGAGATGTTCATATATGTCGTCTATATTATCTGACGCCAAACTGAATTCTTGCAGTTCATCATTAATCTCTTCATAGGTGAGACTTTTTTTCTTTTTCCCTTTTTCAGCCAGGGCGCTTATTGCTTCTGCCAGCTTTCTATCCAGTTTCATTATTTATATCCCCCCTTCCCGGGTTTCGTTTAAAAAGCTATCCAGGTTAAGTATGAATTTTAACAAGTGTTCAAAATCTCCTTCTAGTTTGAGAAAATTAATCTGTTGATATATCTTTTGCCAGCGGGCTTCTACCTTTAGCGCTTGCACCCGGCGAATAAATTCGGTGACTTTAACTTCATTTACATTTATTTCTTCCATCAAGAAAACAATTCTGGCATAGGTCTCTGCCATACCTTCCTGCTGCATTATTGCTCCAAGCTTAGCGAGCCTTTCTTCCTGGCTTCCTTTTAGTTGACCATAAATACTTAACATTTTTTTGTATTCGGGCCGTGCTAAGAAATTAAGGCCCAGGCTGTCTTTAATCGCGGCAAATGTCTTTTCATCCTTTAGCATAGCTGCCAATATTTTCTCATCTTTGCTATAATTGCCGTACTGTATATTATCCCTAGATATTTGAGTTTTATTCCTATCCATCGGGTTCTGACGATGGTTTACCACCTTGAGTTCCCGGTAGATTAAATTGGGTTCCATTAATAGTTTCTGGGCCAGGATATTTACGTAATAATCCTTTTCAATCGGACTTTTTAGATTATTAAGGTCATTTTTTATAGCATTTACTATTTTGACTTTTGCCTCTAAATTAAGCGTTTTTTCATCTTTAAGATATCTATTTATTTTAAATTCTATATAACTAACCTTATTATTCTGTATATATTGTAAAAATTCCTCTTTTCCATTTATCTCTAAAAACTCATCTGGATCTTTACCTGCAGGCAGGGTAACCACCTGAACATTTAAACCTTCTTCTACCAGTATATCAATGGCCCTCATGGTTTCCCGCTGTCCTGCCTCATCACCATCATATAGAATTAGTACATTTTCCGTGTACCGACTTAAGAGATTGGCCTGTTCTCGAGTTAATGCCGTTCCCAGTGAGGCTACACAATTACTTATTCCAGCCTGCTGTAGTTTTATGCAGTCCATGTATCCTTCCAGTAATACCGCCTGGTTAGTAGAGCGTATGACCTGACGGGCCTGATAGAGCCCATAGAGAACTTGTCTTTTGGAATAAAGTTCGGTTTCCGGTGTATTAATATATTTAGGTAAACTATCATCCAGAACCCGACCGCCAAAACCGAGGATATCCCCGTTGTATTGAAAAATAGGAAACATCAGGCGCTTGCGAAACAGGTCATAATAACTGTTCCTGTTTTCATTACGTTTAATTAAACCGGATAATTTCACATATTCCTGGGAAAAACCCTTCTTTAGCAAGTATTCCTCTAATGTATTCCATTGATCAGGGGCGTATCCCAGTTTATAGGCGGAAACGGTCTCCGGCTTTATACCGCGTTTTTCCAAGTATTTCAGGGCTCCGCTACCCTGTTGGCTTAATAGTATCTGATGGTAAAACTCTGCTGCTGCCTGATTGACTTCTATTACCTTTTTTCTCTGTTCTTGATCCCTGCTGCCTGAAGCAGCAGATACTAGCTTTATTCCTGCTCTAGCTGCCAGCATTTCCAGGGCTTCCTTAAAATCCAGATTATCACGTTTCATGACAAAGGAAAAAATGTCCCCACCAGCATGGCAACCAAAACAATAAAACATATTGCGCTCTGGAGTAACGCTGAATGAAGGGGTTTTTTCTGAATGGAATGGGCACAGCCCCCAGTAACGGTTACCTTTGCGGCTTAGCTTAACCGTCTCCCCTACAACATCAACTATGTCCAGACGCTCAGATATTTCCCGGGTTATCCGGTTATCGTATGTGGTCATTAATATTCACCATTATTCTATGTTTGAAGGAGTTTTCCTTCTTATCGGTCGTTTTTTGTCCTTTTCTCGTACTTTCATTCCTATTTCATACTGTCTATTTATTCTACAAGCAGCCTATTTCTCCTTTATATAAAAATAAGAATATAGAAGTGCCCGACATTCAGTATTGGTAGTTAGAATTGAATCTAGTGAAGCTTTGAATGAGTAGAGGTGTTTAGGATAACTGTTCTTCTGACACCTCTTTATTTTATATTTTAGGTATAAAGAAATCAGCGTTATCTATTAAATTGTCTAAACGTCTGCAACTGTTCTGTGGGCATCTGGAACCAGGGACTGGGGTATATAAATATCTTTAAATAAACTTACGCAGTAGGCATCGCTCATTCCAGATATGTAATCGGCTACTGCCCTTTCTAATCCTTCTTCATCAGCTATCTCACGATATACCTGGCTCATCTTGTCGGGGTACTGGTGGTAATAGTTAAAAAGGTGTTCCAGAACAAATGCTGCCCGACTGCGTTCTGCCTGGCACACGCTTCCGTTATATATGGCATCAAACATAAAATGGCGTAATCCTTTTAAGGCCTTATCAACCTCTGCTCCCGGTGCTACTCGAACATTATCTCCCTGCTCCATCAATTTTCGGGTGTTATGAATAGTATTACTTACCAGGGTAGCAATACGTTTACTGTGGCTGTCTCCCAGTACCTCCAGGTATTGACGAGGTATATCCTCAATAACCAATAATCCAGCTCGAATGGAGTCATCTATATCATGCTGTACATAAGCTATTTTATCGCTTAAGCGAATAACCTGCCCTTCCAGCGTTGCGGCCAGAGAGTCATCCTGTCCGTACCCACTATGATGAAGTACCCCATCCAGAACTTCCTGGCTCAAGTTTAACCCTTTCCGGGTTTTATTTTGTTCTACCCGGGTAAGAACCCGTATACTGTTCTCATTATGGCGAAATCCGGTAGTTAATAGTTCGTTTAGCACTTGTTCTCCAGCATGAGCAAATGGAGTATGCCCAACATCATGGGCCAGAGCAATAGCTTCAATTAAATCTAAATTGAGGTTAAGGCCGGCTCCAATGGTACGCGCAATCTGGTTCACTTCCAGGGTGTGGGTCAGACGAGTGCGATAGTGGTCACCCGGGGGAGCAATGAAAACCTGAGTCTTATGTTTTAATCGGCGAAAAGATTTGGAATGAATTATTCGGTCGCGATCAACCATAAAACAGGTACGTATAGGGTCAGGTTCTTCATAGATTTTCCGGCCGGCAGATTTAATAGATGGCCGACCCAGGGGACTAAGCAAAACAACCTCCCGCTGCTCTATTTCTTCCCGGATTAACATAGTAATTCCCCCCAAAAATAGCCGCGGAATAAGCAGGATTTCCGCAGATTCTTAATTGGCCACTGAATACACTGAGTTTTTTCTAAAATATAACTTAAGTGCTATAATTACCGTCATTAATCAGGCACGACTAGAGGCCATACCCTAAAGGGTACACTCAACTATGAATTTAAATGCATCCGCGTGTCTTATGGGTATGTCAAAAGGATTTGAAAAAGTCAGTGTTATTCATAATAAAATCAGTGTTCTTTAGTGTCTATTTTTTAGCACTATTTCTTTCTCAATTTACTTGTAGCCTGAGCTACTTCGACTATCCTTTTACCCATAATACGGCTGCGTTGGATAGCGTTATCGTCCTCTTGGGCAGGACGTTGGGCGGCTGCTCCCATATGGCCGCAATCATCTTCATGATAGCCGTCACCGATAATTATCATTCCGTGGACCAGCATTATATCATGCATAGCCCGGATAGTGGTCTCCTGGCCTCCAAAACGGGAGGCGCCGGAGGTAATTGCTCCCCCAACCACGTTAAGCAGTTTTTTTTCTGTCCTTAAGACCCGGCTTTTATCAAAAAATGTTTTTAGTTGGGCGGATACTGTACCAAAATATACCGGGCTACCCAGTATTAAACCGTCAGCTCGGGAAATTAACTCATAGGCATTGGCCAGTTCTTTGTTTTTATAGCATTTTCCGGTACAGGGCGAAGAACAGGCTATACAAAAGGGGTTTCTCTGATCCTTAAAAACTTCCCGGCAAAACAAAATCTCGGTGTCAGCACCCCGCGTAACACACTCATCCAGTGCTTGTTGTAACAAAAAAGAGGTATTCCCTTCACGATTGGGACTTCCATTAATGGCTACAATTAATAGTTTTGGCATTATATCACTTCCTTATTATTGTTCTATACTACAGGCAAGGGAAAAAACCCTGCTGTTATATGTAGAGTCTTACAACTTATGGTTGTTTGCCTCTAACTATTAATATATTCTTAAATAGATAATTGAGTAAAAAATTATGGCATTGTTTTTACCAAGAAATTAAAAGCCCGGAGGCTTTTAAAGCTTCCGGGCAACTATTATATATGAGTACATTAATCATTATTAAGTTTGGCCTGGGCTGCGGCCAACCGGGCTACCGGTATACGGTAGGGTGAACAGCTTACATAATCTAATCCAATTATATGACAAAACTCTATGGAGCTTGGTTCTCCCCCATGTTCCCCGCAGATACCCATAAGTATGTCCATTTTTACTCCCCGGGCTTTTTTCTCCGCCATCTGCATCAGGCTGCCAACCCCCTTGCGATCTAAAACCGCAAAAGGATTATCCTTTATAATCTTTTTATCCAGGTAAACTGGTATAAATTTACCTTCAGCATCATCACGGCTAAAGCCAAAGGTAGTCTGGGTCAGGTCGTTGGTACCAAAAGAGAAGAACTCCGCTTCGGCTGCCAGCTCGTCAGCAACTATACAGGCCCGCGGAAGTTCCAGCATGGTTCCCAGGGCAAATTCCAATTCTACGCCACTCTCCGCCTTAACCTGTTCATATACATCAAGGATCTCATCTTTAAGAGAGACAAATTCGGCCACATCCATAACCAGAGGTATCTCAATCTCAGCAAAGGTCTCTACTTTTTCCTGCTGTAAACGAACCATAGCCTCAAAAATGCCCCGCGCCTGCATTCGGTATATTTCCGGGAAGGTTAAGCCCAGGCGACATCCTCTATGACCCAGCATGGGATTAGCCTCACTGAGGCTCTCAATTTTCTTTAACAATTCCTGTTTGTTCCTAATCATGGCTTCATCGGCTTTTTTAAATTTCATTTCCACTATTTCTACCAGCAGTGTTTCCTTATGGGGTAGGAATTCATGCAGAGGTGGATCGAGCAGGCGAATAGTAACCGGATATGGTGCCATAGCCTTCAATATTCCGTAAAAGTCCTCCCTCTGGAACGGAAGCAGCTTCGCCAGGGCTTTTTCCCTCTGCTCCAGGCTCTCCGCCAGAATCATATCCTGTACGTGCGGGAGTCGTTCCGGGGCCATAAACATATGTTCAGTGCGGCACAGACCAATACCGGTAGCTCCAAATTCCCGAGCCCGGGCCGCATCCTGGGGAGTATCAGCATTAGCTCTTACGGCCAATCGTTTAGTCTCATCGGCCCAGCGCAATAGAGTCTCAAACTCATCAGAAAGGGTAGGCTCTATCATGGAAACCTCACCCAGCATTACCCGACCGGTAGCCCCGTCTATGGTAATAATGTCACCTTCTCCAACTACCAGTCCGCCCACATAGAAACAGTTACTGTTAGCATCCAGCTTAATAGTTTCACAGCCACAAACACAGGGTTTACCCATACCTCGTGCTACCACCGCAGCGTGGGAGGTCATTCCTCCCCGGGAGGTTAAAACCCCCTGGGCATAGATGATGCCATGGATATCATCAGGCGTAGTTTCACTTCTGACCAGAACTACTTTTTCGCCGGCCCCGCCAAGTTTTTCTGCCATATCAGCATCAAAAATCACTTTGCCAGAGGCGGCTCCAGGGGAAGCAGGAAGTCCTACCGCAATGGGATCTAGCTTTACGCTGTTATCTATCTGCCTATGTAGGAGTTGATTAATCTGTTCCGCATCCACCCTGAGCAATGCTTCTTCTTTAGTTATTAACCCTTCATTAACCATATCAACTGCCACCTTAACCGAAGCCCGGGCGGTACGCTTACCATTTCTGGTCTGCAACATGTATAGGGTTCCTTTTTCGACGGTAAACTCAATGTCTTGTAAATCACGATAGTGTTTTTCCAATTTCTCACAGGTATCAACAAACTGCTGGTAAACTGTCGGTAGTTCCTCCTGCAGGTGAGATATGGGCAGGGGAGTACGAATACCGGCTACCACATCTTCTCCCTGAGCATTAATGAGAAACTCACCATATAACTTACGCTCACCGGTGGAGGGATCACGGGTAAAGGCTACCCCGGTACCACAGTCCTGGCCCATATTGCCAAAAGCCATACATTGAACATTTACTGCAGTTCCCAGATTATCATCTATTTTGTTCAGCCGGCGATAAACAATGGCCCGCTGATTATTCCAGGAATTAAATACAGATTTAACTGCCAGAACTAGCTGCTCCCTGACATCCTGGGGAAAATCAAACCCTTCCTCCTGTTTTACCAGGGTTTTATATTCAGCAATAATCTCCTTAAGCTCCGAAGCGGGTATTTCATAGTCAAAGATAAGGCTGAGCCTGCGCTTATATTTCTCTACAATTTCATCAAACAGGTTATGTTCCAGTTCCAAAACTACATTACTAAACATCTGGATAAAGCGCCGGTAACAATCATAGGCAAAGCGCTCATCACCAGTTAAAGTAGCCAAACCCAAAACACTTTCATCATTAAGACCCAGGTTAAGAATAGTATCCATCATACCCGGCATGGAAACGGCCGCTCCGGAACGAACTGAAACCAGCAGAGGATTATCTTTTTTACCAAAGCCCTTACCGGTATGCTCCTCCAGTTTGGCCAGAGCGTCAAAAACCTGGTCCAACATACCGGGGGGAAATTCATTGCCCGCAGCCAGGTACTCGTTACAGGCTTCTGTACTTATAGTAAATCCAGGAGGAACAGGCAGGCCAATAAGAGTCATTTCAGCCAGGTTGGCACCTTTGCCTCCCAGCAGGGAACGCATATCCGAATTCCCCTCTTCGAACATATAGACATATTTTTTGCTAGACATTGCTCAACCTCCTATAGTAGATTTCCAATATTTTGCTGGCAGTCTCTTCCACCGCCCGGTTAGTAACATCTATTACCGGGCATCCCAGCCTTTTCATAATTGTGCTGGAATACTCGATTTCTTCCAGTATGCGCTCGGGATTAGCATAACTGGCCTGACCCTTTAACCCCAGGGTCTTAAGCCTTTCTGCCCGGATATGATTTAACTGATCCGGGTTTATGGTTAAGCCGATAACCTTACCCCGTTCTACTTTAAAGAGTTCTTCCGGTGGGGTTACTTCAGGAACCAGCGGAACATTGGCAACTTTAATACGTTTATGGGCCAGATACATGGAAAGCGGTGTTTTTGAAGTGCGGGAAACCCCTACCAGCACTATATCAGCCAGGTTAATACCACGCGGGTCTTTACCGTCATCATAACGGACGGCAAATTCCACGGCTTCCACCCGGCGATAATACATTTCATCCACCTTGCGTAATAAACCTGGTTCCCTTTTTGGCTCCATGCTGCTAACGCTTTTGAAAGCTTCAATCAGGGGACCGACAATGTCTACACATACCACATTACACTTAATAGCCTGGGCTCTCAAGTGTTCGGCCAGCTCATTTATAACCAGGGTATAGGCAATTATGGAATTATCATTACTGGCCTGATGTACAATCTCATCCAGGGTATCAGTATCAGAAATGTTAGGTATCCTCCTGATTTCCATAGTAGCGGAGTTAAACTGACTGGCAGCTGCACGAACAACCATCTCCGCAGTTTCCCCGATAGAATCAGATACTATATATACTTTGGGTAAATGATCCAGCAAAGCAAAAACCTCCATTTTTCTTGGCTAAACGTCCGAACCCTATGCTAGCCCGGAATAACCATTAATGTGAACAACCAATATTAGCGACCATCACTGGCTAAATCCAGGAAAAGGCGTGCTATATTGGTCTTGGTAATTTTACCTACTACCTCCAGCTTCTCATCCCCTTCCGGGTCGATATAGCTTTTTACCACTGGAAGACTGTCAACCTCGTGCTCTACTATTCTCTTAACTGCATCTACAACCGTATCATCAACTCCGGCGGTAACGATATTAGGCATACGGGTCATAATTATACTTACCGGCATTTTGTGAATATCCGCATGTCCCAGGGTAGTTTTGAGAAAATCTTTGCGCGATACAACTCCGCTAAGGAAGTTCTCATCATCAACAATAAATATACTACTGGTGTCCTCCATAAACAGGGTGACAATTGCATCATATATACTGCAATTTTCTTTCATTATTACCGGCAGGGACTGTACATCCTTAACCCGGTATTGATTAAGTATCCTTTTTAGTTCATTGCCAAAGCCTTCAGATTTAAAGGTGTAGCCCACCCGTGGTTTAGCTTCTAGAAATCCGGACATGGTAAGAACAGCCAGGTCCGGACGCAAAGCCGCCCTGGTTACATTTAAAAGCTCGGCTATTTTCTCGCCGGTAATAGGACAATTGTTTTTTACTATTTCCAGGATTTTCTCCTGTCTGTCACTCAGTTCGATATTATCCACCGCCTATTATGTGCTATACTTTTTAGCTTAAAAGGCACTAATTATATATACTATATCACTAAAAAATATCCTGTTGAAGATATTTTTTTATACCACAATTTTGGAAAAATCGGCAATAAAATTACATAGATTAGCAATTGCTTTTAACAGACCCAAACGCGTAGCTTTCAGTTCTACATCATCAACCATTACCATTACGGCGTTAAAGAAATAATCTACCTCCGGGCGCAGGCTGGCCAGCATTTTACAGGCATCCAGGTAATCGCGGGCATTAATGTTACGATATACGTCATACTTGATGAGGTTAAAACTACGATTAAGATTTATTTCACTCTCATCCACCAGTACTTCTACATTTATACTATCATCTTCCCATTTTTTAGATAGATTGTGACAGCGGTTGTAAACTACCATAAAATCTTCGAATATCTCAGACTGGCGCAAATCCTGCAGGTCCTTTATCCGGGTGGAAATGTCATTAATATCGTTAGAAGGTACAGCCAGGGCAGCATCAATAAGATCATAGGAGTATCCCCGCTCCAGTAAAACCCCGCGCATACGCTGGACAATAAACTCTAAAACTTCAGCTATGGTATCCTCACGGCTGCTATCGATTTGAATATCAGCAAAATTATCATAGGCCTTGCCCACCAGAGCTGCCAGATCCAGGCTGAGCCCGCTATCCAGAATAATGTGTACTATGCCCATAGCCTGTCGTCTTAAGGCATAGGGATCCTGGGAGCCGCTCGGTTTTATGCCGATAGCAAAACAGCCAACCAGATTATCAATTTTTTCGGCCAGGCTTAAAACCTTACCGCTCTCAGTAGCTGGCAAAATGTCCCCCGCCGAACGAGGCAGGTAATGCTCAAAAATGGCCTGACTAACTTCCGATTTCTCCCCGCTCTTTATGGCATAGTAACGTCCCATAATTCCCTGCAACTCAGGAAACTCATAAACCATACTACTAACCAAATCCGCTTTGCACAGCATAGCCGCACGTTTCAGGGTGTCGGCATCACTTAAACTGCAGGCTTCACCAATAGCCACAGCCAGGGTCTTAAGCCTCTCCACCTTGTCCATAATACTGCCCAGGCGTTCGTGAAAGAGTACCTCTTTAAGGCCTGCTACCATGTCTACCAGAGGCCTGCGGGTATCCTCATTCCAGAAAAACAGGGCATCTTCCAGGCGAGCCTTTAATACCCTTTCGTTGCCGGCCCTGACAATATCGAGGCAATAATCAGTTCCATTACGTACCCCGATAAAGCCGGGCATAAGCTGCCCTTGATTATCGAAGACCGGAAAATAGCGCTGGTGCTCAATCATGGAGGTAGTCAATACTTCCGGTGGTACCTCCAAATAAGAAGGAGAAAAACTTCCATAGAAAGCAGTTGGGTATTCTAAAAGATAAGTTATCTCTTCCAACAGGTCTTCATTCTCCATAGGCCGGCCTCCGGCAGCAGCGGCAACATTAAAGACCTGTTTTCTAATCAGCTCTTTTCTTTCTTCCTGATTCAAAATCACATAGTTCTCTCGCAGAACCTGGAAGTAATGCATAGCGTCCTTGACCGGCAGCGCTCCGTTGGACAGGAACCGGTGGCCATAAGTCACATTGCTGCTCTCTATATTCTCTACCGGTATCTCGATTTTTTCGCTGCCCAACAATGCCAGTAACCATCTGATGGGACGGGCAAAGCGGGTATGGTAATAACCCCAGCGCATGGACTTGGGAAAGCTCAGACTGTTGATAATATTAAGCAAAATGCCGGGGAGGATTGCAGTACTGGCATTACCCTTTTCCTTCTTTATTACAAATATATACTCAACTCCCCCAACTTCCCGAACTTCCAGATTATTGAAATCCACCTTCTGGCTGCGGGCAAAACCCAATCCGGCTTTGGTAGGATTACCCTCCTGGTCAAATGCTATAGATTTTTTGGGTCCTCGAATTTCTAACAGGGCATCCGGCTGTTGTTCCTCCAGGCCTTGTACCAGAAGAGTTAGCCGGCGAGGAGTACCGTAGCTTTGTATTTCTTTGTAAGCCAGGCGGGCTTCATCAAGCTGTTTTTGGGCGTTAGCTTTTAAATCAGCTATGGCCCTGCCCATATAGGCTGAAGGTATTTCCTCCACTCCTATTTCCAATAGTAAATCTCTGGCCATCTACAGCACCTCCTCATCTATGATTAAAATTTTTCTAAGCTCTTCATCTTTGATTAAGGGATAGCCCAGGCGCTTACGCTGCTCCAGGTATTCTCCCGCCACCAACCGGGCCAGATTACGCACCCGGGCAATATAACCGGTACGCTCAGTTACGCTTATAGCCCCCCGGGCATCCAGCAGATTAAACAGGTGGGAGCATTTTAACACATAATCATAAGCCGGTTGAGGCAAATGCCGAGCCGCTATCTTTTGAGCTTCCTCTTCACACAGGGTAAACATGGTACTCAAAGTATTTACCGTGGCCAGTTCAAAATTATAGTGGGAATAATCTACTTCGGCCTGGTGGTGAACGTCAGCATAGCTGATACCATCGACCCATTCGATATCAAAAACACTTTCCCGGTTTTGAATATACATGGCTATGCGCTCCAGGCCATAGGTAATTTCGGCGCAAACCGGGAAACAGTCAAAACCTCCGCATTGCTGAAAATAAGTAAACTGGGTTATTTCCATACCATCCAGCCAAACTTCCCAACCCAGTCCCCAGGCTCCTAGAGTAGGCGATTCCCAGTTATCCTCCACCAGGCGGATATCATGTTTATCCGGTTCAATACCCAAATCGCGCAAACTATCCAGATAAAGCTCAATGACATTATCCGGTGACGGTTTCAGTATCACCTGGTATTGATAATAATGTTGCAAACGATTAGGGTTTTCTCCATATCTGCCGTCGGTAGGCCTACGTGAAGGCTCTACATATGCTACCTTCCAGGGCTCCGGCCCCAGGGCACGTAAAAAAGTAGCCGGGTTCATAGTACCTGCTCCCTTTTCCACATCGTATGGTTGTTGGATTATACAGCCCTGTTTACCCCAGTAATTCTGTAAACGCAGGATAATCTCCTGAAAATTCATTTATTAACCTCCTTTACCCTATAAAAGCAAAAAACCCGTCCCTGCGGACAGGGACGAGTCTACTCGCGGTTCCACCCTGATTGGCTAAAAGCCCACCTCAAAGTTCAGGTTTTACTAACCTTAATGGCGTTCCTCCTGCAGCTCCAAAGCGCCTTCGGAAATTTCTCCCTGCCGGTTTCCAGCCACCCGGCTCTCTGTAAAGGGTTAAAGCCTTCCTACTACTCCTCTTCATCGCCAAATATTCACTTGTTTACAACCAATAGTTTAACCAACCGCCCCAGGCCTTGTCAATCAGCAAACAAGGGGACGGTTCTCTTGTTTGCACTTGTTTTTATTATTGAAACAAGGGGACGGTTCTCTTGTTTGCACTTGTTTTTATTATGCTTTATGAACTGCGTTAACTGTCAAACCGGTGATGCTAGCAATTTGTCTCAAGCTCAATCCCTCTATCTCCTTAATCTGTTTTAGTATTTCGTTGCGCTCCTCTGCCGGCAACTGCTGTAACACTGCAATTGGTCTGCCATTTAGTTTCTCTGTGATAACCTGTCGGGCTGCCTCCTGATTTAAGCGTTTCTTCTCAATATCTTCCAAACAACTAGCATCGTCGTTTTTAGCCTGAAAATCGCGCATCCTTTCGATTGCCTTTTCCTTTTGGTTCGCAAATATACTCAGTATGAATTGCGTTTGCGTTAAATTGGCCGGATTTTCCTTTGCACCATAATATGCCCTGCAACTACTCCATAAATACTCGTCCGGCTTTTGAACGATTCGAGCTTTTATTGGGTTTTGATGTATATAGCGGATGACTATCATCAGGTAGGTATCATCTTCTACACATTCACTTTTAAACCGATCCTGAAATACATGGCCTGTCCGTTCATATTTCCAGTTATACCAATACGCGTAACTGGCGCCCACCCGTTTCATCACGTGAGATATGCTTTTATCTTCCTTGATTAATAGATGAACATGGTTGCTCATCAGGCAATAACCAAGTACAAGTGATTTGCTTTCTTCCGTTATCCGTTTAAGTGTTCGTAAATACCGTTGCCGATCCTCGTCATCATGAAAGATTTCCTGTCGGTTAATCCCCCTGACCATCACGTGATATATTCCGGTTTCGCTGGTCTTTCTTGCTTTTCTGGGCATATTATTTCACTCTTTCGTTTTCTTCGATTCTATCACGCCCGTGGTAGGCAAACAAGAGAACCGTCCCCTTGTTCGCTCTGTATACTTTGGGGATAAAGTGCAGTATATGGATTATACAGAGTTTTCGGGCAGGATTTTGACGAAATATTTATAAAGGAAACCTACCGGTTACCCCGAAATTAAACAGGAATATAAAGGATTCATTTTCGTATAATCTAATAGTTTTTTATTAAACCGGGGAGGACATCAGGAATCCTCCCCGGCTTAAATATGATGCTTATCTTGGGAGGGGATTTTAATTGGATGAGCTTATAATTGATGTATTCCTGGCACCATTTACTGGCGCTGAAAGTTACATATATTATTATTATATTGTGATTCAGATAATTGTATTATCGATAACTTATTTTCTGCGGAAAATTGGAATTCTCACATTCGGTTCTCCTCTAGTGTATTATATATTAGCATTAATCATTGGACATGTAGTTTATGTTGTTACTTTTGTCTACCTGATAGCGCACATCGATCTTATTATATGTCTTAGATAATTGCATTATTGATAACCATATTACACTATTGCCGTTTATGCTTGAGTCAAAGCCGTGTGCGGTATACACATTAGTAAACCTGCGGCGGATAAGTGGATAATTAAAGATAAATGTTCGTACAAAAGGAACCCTCCCCGATTTAACTATGAGGAGAGAATTTACGATGATGGATTGGATCCTGTTAATGGGCGCAGGTGGGCCAATTACGGGGCTTTTAGATGGAGAATTCGAAACTGCTATTATTTATTGTGCAATTCAGGCGACTGCACTATTGATAACCTATTTTCTGCGGAAAAAAGGAATTGTCACATCCGGTTCTCCTCTAGCGCATTATATATTAGCATTAATTATTGGCCATGTAGTTTATGTTGTTAAGGGGTGGATTCTGTTAATAATCTTTTTCTCATGTTGGCCAATTATAGTGATTTTGGATGGGAATTTTGAGATTTTTTATTTTTATTGTGCAATTCAGGCAACTGCATTATTGATAACCTATTTTCTACGAAAAAAAGGAATTGTCACATCCGGTTCTCCTCTAAGGCATTATATATTAGGGTTCATTATTGGACATATAATATATGTTGTTATCTGTGTCTGTATCTTTGCCTGGTCATTATCGCATGGTACCTTGATATGGGGTTTTTCCGATAAAACAGACAGTCCACAGTTAGGTTTTCTCACTAAATCGCAGTTTTACTCAGAATCTCATAATTCCAGCTTTTTAAGCCGCCTTTTGCTCTAAATGGCTTTGTTTAAGTGTAGCTGGTGAAAAGGTATCCCAGCGCTTGGTGTCTTCTTTTACGGTTATATAACCTGCAAATGGTTCTCTTTTCAACAAGGAACAGGGTCCCAGCCTCTTGGATCGCCTGGTCTGTTCAAAAGAGGAGAATTTACGACGATGGATTGGATTCTTTAAGTTCTTCCTGATGTAAAGCCGCCCATCCGTATATTATTATAGAGCTTATATCCACCATTTATATTTTTAACCTGGTAACCATGCTGGGTTAGTAGTCGGCAGTCTATATAGCTTCTTAACCCAGTACGGCAGTAAACTAATATTTCCCGGTCACGGGGGATTTCAGCCAGGTGGTTACGTAAAGAGTCAGGGGTAAGGGGTACAGTTAATCGGGAAAGCTGTGCCCAAATATCTCTTTCCAGATTTTATTAGCGTTATAGCTGTCCCCCTGTTCCTCCAGATCCATAGCTTGCTTGATTTTCTTATAGGCTACATTAGCATGAGCTCCGAAATCCTCCTGCCGTTCAAGTTTACGATTACTACCTTTGGCATACCAATGTAGTTGTTCATTCTTCAGCCCGGCCAGGTACTCCATGAAATCCATTACCATCTCTCCATAATAACTAAAAGAACTCTGGTTTCCTTCCCATTCATCCATGAAAATCATAACCAGAGTATCAATTAGCATCCCGGGGATAGGAACCTCATGAGCCATTTTCCAGGCTCGGGTCATGCGGGCCAGGTGCCTGACCTTACCTCCATATTTGTAATTATATTCATTAATAACTTCAATCTCGCGAATAGGGTTAAAACTCTGCCATTGCCCTTCCTGGGCATCGGGATAGACGATGTGGTTTTTGCGTGGGCTTATGAAACCGGGAATAATTTCTATGTTCATTCCATCCTCAAAAGGCAGCAGTAGGGATTTCTCCTCATTAATAAAAGCGTCCGGATGAGTCTTACTTAAAAATTCCCTAATATCATTAAGTAATAATTGTTGTACATTGCCCGGGCGTTCTTCATATTCCTGGTAAACCTTATAAGGTAACAGAAATAATACGTTAATATTTGTCAGTCCCTTAACAGCTGTTTCCCGGCCATATGAACCCAGGTAATGTAAATTGCGGGTATCGGAGCTCATATTCCAGTAACGCTGGTTAAGTATTTGGCATATTTCGCGACAGCGTCTACTTATTACTTCCGGGTTATCAATCTTCAAGTTGTTTAAAAAACTTCGAAATTTATCAGCTAGATTAATATGGCTTCCCATCATTTTCCCTCCTATCAGTCCTGTCAGCATTCACCGTTAAACACAACAGTTTCAGTAGAGCCCAATAGGGCCCGGGAGGTCACAAAGTTACCAGTTGGCTTTTTTTTCTTCTTGTACCTATTTTAACATGAAAAGCATAATTTCAGGATAACATCTTTTTTAAAACACGGATGGTATTTTTCATGTTAAACCGGCGTTCCAGGTGGTATTCCAGGTACCTTTCCAGAAAGGATTCCATTTTATCCAAAGCAGCAGTTGAAGCCCTTACCCGCTGCAGGGTAGTCATATTCCCATTAATCATTAACCTTAACAACCCCAGTACCTCGCCCGACAAAATCATACAGTCTTCTTCCCCGGCAGTACAATCCGGGCAAAGCATACCACCGGCAGCAGGACTGAAAGATTTGAGCGTATTCCCCTGCTGCCCACAATTAATGCAGTAATCCAGAACAGGTCGGTAACCCAGCTGTACCAGCAGTTGCATCTCAAAATAGCGCAGTATTAGCGGGTTTAAGCCATTATCATTAATCTCTTCCAGAACTGTCAGGGTAAGCCGGTATAGTCGCGGCATAGGCATTCGATCCATCAGGGTTTTATCCAGTAATTCCAGGAGATAAACACAGTACAGGGTACGCTTGATGTCTTCACGACTATTGCCATAGAAATCAAGCAGCTTACCCTGGGTTATCAGGTCTAATTCCTTACCCCTATGAAAAAAAAGCAGGGAATGGCAAAAGGGCTGTACACAAGCACGCAGGCTACTGCCGGGCTTCTTAATACCCCGGGCAATACCCCTTAACTTGCCTTCCTTCTCTGAAAAGACAGTAACCAGTTTATCGCTTTCCCGATAATCCATACTTTTGATGATAATACTTCGGCTTTGGTAATACACTTATCTCCCACCCCAGAATACATTCATAACCTTAACCGGTTGGTTAACACATTCTACCGGCAGCCCCCAATTATCCTGTAATTGTCGGCAGTAATCACGGGCTTGCTGCTTACTACTGTATTTAAAATCAAATGCCAGGTACATTTTCTTGACTCCCTTAATCCCCAGTTCTCCTATCCGTTTATTGAATAAATCGGGGTTTTTAGCATAGTTGCGGTCTATATATGCAAAAATAAAACCATTATACTTACTCATACGGGAATTAGCTACCGGATTAAAACCTGCACCGGCTTGCTGGCGCGGGCATGAATCAAGTATTCGTACAGTAATGTTTTCCATGGCTATTTCGTTTTTAACCAGGGCCATACGCGGTACCGTAACTATAACACTGGGAATACAGCATTCGCGGGCCAATTTTTCTATGGTTTCTATTTTAACCCCATCCAGGGTGTAGCTATGTACAGCATAACCAGCCAGGCGAGGTATGATAATAATATCCGGAGATAGCCCCAAAGAAGGTAAATGGTGGCCTCCATCAAAAATTATAGCCCGGTAAGTCCGGGGCCTCATCTTTCCCAGGTATTGCAGTCCGACCGGGCTGCTATGCCAGGTATCCAATCCCGAACATTCAATAATACAACTGCTTCCCCCGGCCAGATGTTTATCCAGTATAGAAGGGAAATCCCTGCCCTCTTCCGGAGTTACAGCGCGTACTGATCCTTCAGGGGTATCAAGTTTACGTAACCCGGGGTTGGAAATAAAATTATAACTGCTGCGAGTGGAAACCATGGAGGCATAGAGATCTAATCCCTGTCGGTAACCCAGGGACTTTATCAAGGGGGAGGGATAATTAATCATGATTGCAGTGTAAAAGGCAATCAAAATAATAAGCAGATAAACTTTTTTTCTCACCCTGGCGGACTATCCTTTCAGTCCTCCCCTTTGCCGATACTCCTGCACCAGAGAAGCAGCATTGCTACTGCCGATGCGGTCGACTCCTGCATCTATTAGCTGTAGAACGAAATCCAGGCTCCTCACCCCACCACTGGCTTTTATCCTTAAACTCTCACTTTTATGAGCCTTAATTATCTCTATATCCTCCAAGCTAACCCCGCGGGTGGAAAAACCGGTTGAGGTCTTAATGAAATCAGCACCACTTTCACTGACCAATTGGCTGAGCATTTCCAGTTCAGTTCTATCAAGCAAGGCTGTTTCAACAATAATTTTTAATAAAAAATCATAATCCTGCTTTAATTGCAGCAAACTCTTGATCTCTTGCCTTATCAAGGTAAAATCCCTATCCTTGACCGCCCCGATATTTATGACCATATCCAGTTCATTTGCTCCCTGCTGTAGAGCCTGCTGGGCAGAGAACACCTTGGTAGCGCTATCTTCGGCACCCAGAGGGAATCCAATAACTGTACATAATTTCACCTTGCTTCCAGCCAGGTACTCTTTTGCCAGGGCCAGACGACAGGGATGAATGCAAACAGCAGTCATACCGTAGTAGACTGCCTCTTCGCACAATATCCTGATATCTTCTCCTTTAGCCTCCGGTTTAAGGTTGGTGCTGTCCATCCAAGCAGCAATCATTAATAATCTCCTCCACTAAAGCGATAGCCCAACTGTTTCAAATTCATCTCATTATCACGCCAGTTCTTTTTAACTTTTACCCATAAATCCAAATAAACCGGTCTTCCCAGCATAGCCTCTATATCCTGGCGGGATTGTTCCCCAATATTTCTTAACATTTGCCCGTTCTTACCTATAATAATCCCCTTCTGGGAGTCTCGCTCCGTATAAATAACCGCCCTTAAATAAGTCTTGCCTTTAGCAGCATGGCTATCAAATTCCTCAATCTCCACTGCCAATGAATGCGGTACTTCATCTCGAGTCAGTATAAGGGCCTTTTCCCGAATAAGTTCAGCAGCAATAAAAGACACCGGTTGGTCGGTCAAATCATCCTCGGGGTAATAGAGCGGCCCTTCCGGCAGGTACGTATAGGTCTTTTCTAATAATTCCGAAATATTAGTCCCCAGTACCGCTGACAGACATATGATTTCCGCAAAATTCATTTGGCTGGTAAAATCCTTAATATGCTCTTCCACCCTGATTTCGTCAGCTAAATCAATTTTGTTTACCAGTAAAAATATAGGTACGGTAGCATCCTTGAGCTGGTTTAAAATGAACTGCTCGCCACCCCCAAATGACCTGCTAACATCAGTCATATAGTAGATTAAATCTACTTCTTCCAGACTACGGGTAGATACCTTTACCATATATTCTCCCAACAAGTGTTTGGGCTTATGAATACCGGGAGTATCGATAAATATTATCTGGCCTTCCGGCGAAGTATATATTCCTTGTATGCGGGTACGGGTGGTCTGCGGTTTTTCTGATACTATAGCAATTTTTTCTCCAATGGCGGTGTTCATTAAAGTGGATTTACCCACATTGGGGCGTCCCACAATGGTTACAAAACCTGATTTCAAAGTTAACCCCCCTAGTTTCCCAGAGAAAAAATTTGAGGAAGCATTGCACTCAAATTATATTCTTTGTAGCTGTTTTTTTCATCGGTAATTATTACATTCATTTCAGGGGAAAATTCGGCCAATACCTGCAGACATGCCCCACAAGGATAAATATATCCCTGACCACTTCCACTGATAGCTATGGATTCAAACTTCTTCTCTCCGGAGGTTACGGCTTTGAAGACGGCTATGCGTTCAGCACAGACGGTGAGGCCATAAGAAGCATTTTCTACATTGGCCCCGGTATATATGACACCGCTTTTACCCAGTAAAGCAGCGCCCACTTTAAAACCCGAATAGGGAGCATAAGCATTATTTCTGGCTTCTTTAGCTTTACCTATCAGTTCATCGATGAGCATTCACTGATCCTTCCTATCATAATTTAAAACTAAGAATTAACAATTTAATGTGTGGTCCAAAGATAACTACTGCCATTACTAGAGAGCCTATGGCAGCGAGTAATACCGCGCCGGCAGCCACATTTTTCGCCAGTTTAGCAATGGGATGATACTCTGTGGTCACCAAATCTACTGTTTTCTCGACTGCAGTATTAACTGTTTCCGCTACCAAAACCATAAAAACCGTAAGTATCAGCAGACCCCATTCTACAGGGTTAAGCCCGACCGCCACGGCAGCAATCACTACCAGTATAGTGGCCAGGATATGTATTTTCATGTTCTTTTCACTTTTGATGCAATAAATCAGGCCTGCTATGGCACAGGAAAAACTCCTTCTTAACCTGCCCATTTCCACCCCATTTACCTTTCCAGCTTAACCACCTGCATAATTTTCTCTTCCAGGGAGCGCATTACCCTGGCTTCCTCATCAGTTTCGTGGTCATAGCCCATAAGATGAAGCATTCCGTGAGCTACCAGATAACCCAGTTCTCTTTCCAGGCTGTGCCCGTATTCATTACTCTGCAGGGATGCCTGTTCCAGAGAAAGAACTATATCACCTAAAATATTAAGCTCTTCACTGGAATTATAATCAGGTTCATCATCAGACAACTCATTCATAGCAAAGGAGAGAACATCAGTGGGACGATTTTGCTGTCGATAAATAAAATTCAATTCCTGGATATAACTATTATCGACTATCATAATGCTAACTTCGCTATTTTTAGGTAAGCGAACTATTTTGGATACTGCATTACATACATTAATTATTACCTGCTGCTGTTCTTTTCCGTAATTAATCTTGTTCTGCTGGTTGATTATCATGGTCTCCATGCTTTTCTCTCCTTTTTTCAAACTCGCGAACAATTATTTCAGGATATTCGATACGTTTATGGTATAGCCCTTCAAGACTCGTGCAAAATGAATTAGCAATAACATCCAAATCTTTGAAGGTTAAATCACAGGATTCTAATTGCCCATCATTAAGCTTATCCTGAATTATTCGACGAACCATATTCCTTATCTTCTCCGGCGTAGGATCCTGCAGTGATCTTACCCCGGCCTCAACCGAATCTGCTAGCATAACCAGAGCAACTTCCTTACTCTGCGGTTTAGGGCCTTCATAGCGAAAACTGTCCTCACTTAAACTTCCTTCCCGATCCTCTTCCAAAGCACGGCTGTAAAAATACTTGGCCAGACTGGTACCATGATGCTGTTCAATAAAATCTATAATGTCCTGAGGTATGTGAGCTTCCCGAGCCAATTCCACACCCTCCCGAACATGGGAAGTAATTATCAGCGCACTTAAGGCCGGAGCTATTTTTTCGTGGGGATTATCAAACCCCCGCTGGTTCTCCACAAAATAATCAGTTCTCTTAATTTTACCAATATCATGATAATAAGCACCTACCCTGACCAACAGTGGATTGGCGCCAATTGGCTCTGCAGCAGCTTCAGCCAGATTTCCCACCATTAAACTGTGATGATAGGTACCTGGTGCTTCCATCAATAGTTTTTTTAACAACTCATTGTTAGGATTTGATAATTCGAGTAATTTAATCATGCTGGTAATAGAGAAAGCGGATTCCAGATAAGGAAGAGCCCCAATCATTAAAACTGCAGATAGAATACCGTTAACTGCACCAATCACCATGCCCACCAGTATAAGGTTTAGGGTAACATTCCCGCCAATCAAAGACAAGGTCATGATGCTGATTATGTTGGCCAGGGCAATATAAAAGCCGGAGCGGGCCAGATCAGAGGTTTGATTCAGGCGGTAAACCTGGAAAATTCCCACGGTTCCACCAACAAAAGCGGTGATGGCATAAAACAGTTGGTTACCCTCGGTTAACAGGCCTACGTACAGGGCCATAATCATGGTGAAAAAATAAGCCAGACGGTTGTCCAATAAAATAGCAATCAACATAGAGCCAGCCGCTACCGGAGCTAGATAGCCAATTAGGGCATTTATATCAGGCATTTCACCAATCTTTATTATGGTTAAAAACCGGGTAATTGATAAAATCAAAATAAAAATTAGGCCGAGCAAGAGCATTAACATATGGTTTTCATATATCTTTTTGTAATAGCGGCGTACAAATTCTATAGTTAACCAAAAGGTAAGCAAAACAAAAATGGCAATACCAACCAGGGTTAACGGATAGCTCTTACTTCTTTGAATTCCCAGTTGTTCCAGGGTAGATATCTGTTCAGGTGTAACCCGCTCACCTTCACGGACGATTTTTTCACCCACCTTGACGGTTTTTTGTACCGGTTTAACCGCATCCATAGCTTCCTTGATGGCCTTGTCCGTGGCTTCCTTATTAAAAACCAGATTAGGTTTAATGGCGTTAATTATTACTATTTTCATTATTTCCCGGGCCTGCAAGGTATACTCCAGTTGGTCTATCTGTTTAGATGCCTGGTCAAAAACACCATCCAGATTCTCTTCTGTTATGGGTTTTTGCATTAGACCGGGAATAATACTTAGTGAAGTGACCTGCATCTGCTGCAAATCCTCAGGGGTAGCATTAATTAAATATTGAGCCAGTTGGCTAGAACTATTTCTGGTCTCAACCTTTCTCCCCTCTTTATTGTTGGTATCCAGCAGTTCCTGTAGCTTCTCTTCATTGTCTTCGCCGGCCGCCCGGATATCATTAACCAGGCTAAAAAAACTGTTTATCTCATTCCTGGTTGCGGTCAGAGCATAAGTATCTTCCTGATAAACTTTTTGTACCTTATTAGCAGCCTGCTTTCTCAGTTCCTCGGTTTTAGCCTCATCAATTATTATCGATGTAGTGTTGGACTGAATATCACGCCGTGCTACTTCATCTGGTTTCAAAGTTACCTGTTTAGGGTTAAAATTACTAAATACAATAAGAATGGTAATAGAAAAGAAGATTAAAACGCCCAGCACCTTTTTGATGTTGGATTGTCCCAGAAAAGCCAAAAGTTTTTTACTAATTATATCAGAAATGCCCTGTATTCTCATGAATACTCCCCTTAGCTAATCGAACTGCCGTCTAACGAAAGGAAATGGAAAGCTAGTCCGTTTACTGATGATGTTCTGCCACCCCTTCATATGATTCGTAGGCGTCAATAATCTTTTGTACCAGCGGGTGACGAATGACATCTTCTTTGCTCAAGTACTCAAAGGATACACCCTTTACCTTGCCCAGTATTTTCTGAATCTCAATTAAACCTGAATACTCTTCCTTAGGTAAGTCCACCTGGGTTATATCACCTGTAATCACCGCTTTGGAGCCAAAACCCAGCCGGGTTAAAAACATTTTCATCTGCTGGGGGGTAGTATTTTGGGCTTCATCCAAGATAATAAAAGCATTATTAAGGGTACGCCCCCGCATATACGCCAGTGGAGCAACTTCAATGATGTTCTTTTCCAGATAACGTTGAGTAACATCTACACCCAGTATATCAAATAGCCCATCATACAAAGGGCGTAAATAGGGATTAACCTTTTCAATAAAATCTCCCGGCAGAAATCCCAGTTTTTCTCCGGCTTCTACCGCCGGTCGTACCAGAATAATACGTTCTACATCTTTATTTTTTAGGGCATTGACTGCCATTACTACTGCCAGATAAGTCTTCCCCGTACCGGCAGGGCCAATAGCAAAAACCACATCATCCCTGACGATAGCCTGTACATAGCGCTTCTGCCCCAAAGTTTTCGCCTTTATAGATTTCCCTCGGGCCGTAGTTACAATAGTACCGGAAACAATGTCCCGATGTCTGGTCTTTTCCCCCCGCTGCAAGAGATTGTGCATATAGTTGATATCACTAATGTTTAACTGCTCTTCACTCTCAACTATATCAATTAAATTACGTATCAGATCAAAAGAAAGGTTTACATCTTCGACATTACCCTTGATATAAATATCTGCACCCCGGGCAGAAATATCCGCCGGACATATACTTCTCAAGTGTTTAAAATTATCATCCCCACTGCCGAAAAAAATGGCAGCTTCTTTATTGTCTTTAAGTGGTATTCTGGCTTCTTTTTCAGCCAATAACAATCCCTCTATTTCTAGCTTAAAATTTTTATGGCAGTCCTTAAATATAACTTACACCAATATCTTAGTTATTATAGCATATATGCCTAATCAATTACTATTTGGGGATATATTTATGGGCTGGGAAATAGCTATATCTTCTATAGTTTCAACTGAAATCCGTGCTCTTAATATGGGGTCACTGGGGCGAGAAAGAATATCTACTCTGGATTCAGTGATTTTAAGGTTTTTACCCATTTTCCGAGAAAGCGTTTTCATAGCCCGCTCCCGGGCTATCTTAACTGCTTCTTTTTCTGTGAAATCACGGGTTTTCTTAATTTTCTCTTTCAATTCTACCCTGAAAAAGCCAAACTCCCCTGCCGGACTTTTCACTATCCTCTTCTTGATTTCTTGCTCGTAAAGGTCATAGTTTTTTTCTCTTGGACCTTTTACAAAAACGGTCTTCCAAGGGGTTTCAACATACATTTTGCTTAGTCTCCTGCCACTCATAACCAGTTTTTCTTCATGCAAGCGGCATTCACCATAACCTTCATACCATACCCGAGCATTAACCTGTCCTCGTGCTCTTACGGTATATGGTTCCGGTTCTTCATCCTCTTCCTCCTCGTTAGTATCTATATAGGGGCTTTTCTCAGGAAAAACTACACCTGATATGAGAATATCACCTTTTTTAACTACATCCCCTGTCTTAACACTGGCCTGGCCCTCCAGGGCTAATACCTCCTCAATCACCCCATCCCGGGTAGCTACTATGTGACAAGGACCACTGATATCGGTTTTCGGTAAAATTTTTTCCACCACTTGAAGCCGTGCCTTCACTCCTCTAATATCAAGCTTGACATAACTTAGTTCCTTAAGATCCCGTAACATAGCCTCTTCTACCTCAATACGGCTAAAATTCCATTTGGCTGCGCCCTGATAAACACCGTGTTTAGCCGCGGTAAGCAGGATTTTACTGGGTTCCACCTTCTTATTACCACAAACCTCTACAAACCAGATAAATGATGACATAATATAAAGGGCTAAAATAAAGATTAAGGCCCCGGTAAAAAACCCCATTCTTCTGCGAAACAGGTTGTGGTAAAAAGGCAACCCCTGTTTTTCTGTTATATCAAGTTCATAGCCATTCTCTTCGCTCATAGACTGCAGAGCTTTCAAACCACTGGTTCGCACCTTAAAATTTAAATGATCCCCGTTTTTTTTAACATCCCATATAAATATTCCCCGGCTGGACGCCATGTTGATAATTTTTTCTTGATTCTTACCCTTAAGAGCAACCTTTATAGTTCCCCCTACCTGGTCAAATAGCTTATTTGCCATGCTTCCCTCCCGTTAGTCCATATACTTTATGGTCAATACTTCACCGGTAATCTTCATTTCATCAGTCATCAAAGCCTTAATCTCCAGCTCGTTTCCTTCAATCTCTAAATAACCGCGACTTAAGTTTACCCGCAGCCGGTTAAGGTTATATTCAATAACCCCCCGGTGATTCTCAATATACAGCTCGTTTCTACCAATTATCGTTACCCTGGGTAAATCTAACACCATATCTCTGGGTATATCCAGAAACTCTGCCATAGCCTGCCGAATGGCATCTTTACGTTTTTCCATCAAGGCACCTCCAATTCTTTCAGGCTTTATTCAGCACCTTCCATATCAAATATATGTTATTAAAATACCGTACATTCAAAAATAAGGTTGACAAGGGGACGGGGTTGTTGACACCCCTTTGGGTGTCAACAACCCCGTCCCCTTGACAACCGGGCCCTCTTTAGTAAAAAGCTGCCGCTACAATACTTACTAAAAATGATAATATAACTAGCCCGACAATTATTATTACCGCTTTTTTTTGTCTTTTATTTTGCATGCCTCTATTCATAAAACTCATAGCCTTCACCCCTTTAAAGCCTTTATTAGATTACATTTCTATTATTATCATACATCTGCAGTTCTGGATTCAAGCTTAAAAACAAATTAAAAAGCCCGGCAAACGTATTAGTTTGCCGGGTCTGTTTTCGGTTTTAAGTAACCCCCATACCATTTATCTGTTAAATGGTCACTTGCTTTTACTCCAACCATGTCCTGCGGACTGGTTAATCACATTCTTTATACATCCCTTACCACTACCATAAATTCGTCTTTATTCAGCTGCACGGGAAGGTATTTCTGAAGTACTGACCCACTTAAAATTTCTTTTTCTTACGGGCAGCTTCAGACTTTTTCTTTCTCCTGATGCTTGGTTTCTCATAATGATCATGTTTTCTAATATCCTGCATAACCCCCGACTTCTGGCAAGAACGTTTAAATCTCTTTAGAGCACTGTCAAGGGATTCGTTTTTTCCTACTTTTACTTCGCTCATTGTTTCCCTCCCCTCATCCGACTAGGCTGAAATAAATACCCATATATTTTACTATTATGTAGCCGATTAAGTCAAGTTTAGCCCGGAGGCCAGAGCATTTCCCTGCCACCCAGCAGGTGATAATGCAGGTGCATAACCTCCTGTCCACCCATGGTACCACAATTATTCACCAGGCGATATCCATCTGCAGCAACATTTTGCTCCCTGGCTATTTGTGCAGCTACCAGTTGAATATGACCCAAAAGCGATTTATCAGCATTACTAGTATCGTGAAGGGAAGCAATGTGTTTTTTAGGGATTAAAAGAACGTGCACCGGAGCTGAAGGATTGATATCTTTAATAGCAATTAATGTTTCATCTTCGTAGACTATTTCAGATGGTATGTTTTTAGCTGCAATTTTACAGAATAAACAATCCGACATACTTATCTAGTCACCCCCTCCGGTAAAATCTCTAGTTGCATGGATAGATATATTATACATTTGTATTTATTTTATCAAATATTAGGACTAATACCAAACTTCTTTTGCAGGTAAATTGAGATTGTGTGTTGCAAAGAAGGTCCTTTTAACACGGTTGGCCGATTCGATAATGCAAAGGGGCTAAGAATTAAAAGGGCTATGACTTCCATAAATAGAAATCATAGCCCCTTTTCTGCTCAATTACTTCACCGTAGTCTGGACTTTAAAAATTCTCCTTTAACGGGATGCTGACCTGGTCGGATGGTAATTGCCGATGGCCCTACCTCAGATAAATTTATTATTAACGGGATGGCTACGGTGTAACACCTTACCAACCTCGGCTGCTGCCTCCGCCTCCTGCGGAACCGCCACCGCCAAAACCTCCACCTCCACCTCTGCCGAAGCCGCCACCGCCACCAAAGTATCCACCTCCACCACGATAGTATCCGCCTCCGCCGCCGCTGCGAGGGCCTCCGGAAGAGCCTCCACCCGGGCGAATCATACGGAATATTATGTATAGAGCAACTAATATGCCTATGATAGCCGGCCAGGACAGGTCATTTTCATTGTTTGCAGGTGGTTGACTGGATGTTCCCGATGAAATCGGCTCATAGGGAATATCATATTCTGCCGCCACTTCCTTTAAAAGTGCATTATAGGTATTTATGATACCAAGGTCATGCTTTCCTTCTTTAAAGAAGGGTATTAGATTATCGTCCTGAATTCGTCCCGTCTTGGCATCAGGCAAGGCCCCCTCCAAACCATAACCTACTTCAACCCGGCTTTTTCTTTCTTCCTGGGCAATAAGCAGTAAGACCCCGTTATTTTTCTCCTTATCTCCTATTCCCCACTGGCGAAATAGTTCCAGAGAATAATCCTCCAAAACTACCCCTTCTCCCAAAGTAGGGACGGTGACAACGACAATCTGAGCCCCCGTCTTTTGCTCCAGGTTTTGGCTGGCATTAATGATAGCGTTCTCGGTTTCCGTTGCCAGCATGTCGGCATGGTCAAGGCAGTAGAAATTACTATCTGGCTGCGGTATATCCATAGCTGCCAGCGCAGGGGCTGCAAATACCAACAACATTATCATACTTAACAGTAATAACTTCTTGCGCACATTATCATCTCCTGACGAACTAGTAGGCTTGTGCTAGAACTGAACCTGGGGTACCTCCTGGGTACCATCAGCAGCTTTAAAGTATTCGCGGGCTGTAAAGCCGGCCATATTTGCCACCATATTACTGGGGAATCTCTTAATGCGGGTGTTATACGCCTGGACGGCATCATTATAGTCCTTCCGGGCAACCGCCAGGCGATTTTCGGTTCCAGCCAGGTTATCAGCTAGTTGGCGGAAGTTGGCATCTGATTTAAGTTCCGGGTATCTTTCCACCACTACCAGCAAGCGACTAAGGGCACTGCCCAGCTCTGAATCAGCCTGAGCTTTTTCTCCCACGGTATTGGCTCCGGCCAGTTTGCTGCGCGCTTCGGCAACCTGAGTAAATATCTCTTTTTCCTGAGCAGCGTAACCCTTGGTGGTTGCAACCAGGTTTGGTATCAAATCTGAACGCCGCTGCAACTGATTTTCCACCTGGCTCCACTTACTATCAATTGCTTCATTGGTACTAACCATGCCGTTGTACATGGAAACACCTGATATGAGGACTAAAGCTATAACGGCAAGAACAATCCATAGAGTCCGGTTTTTCACCAATTATCTCCCCCTCTTTGAGATTACCAAAAACATTTAACGATTATATTCTATTACACTTCATCTTTATACGGCAAATTATATATCCCTTACATGCTATGTAATCTATCAAGGAAATTATTGAATTGACTGAACAATTCATGCATACTATTGTGTGTATAAGGAGGTGTATAACCATGCGCACTAATATTGTTATAGACGATACCCTGATGCAAAAGGCAATGGAAGTATCAGGTCTAAAAACTAAAAAGGAAGTTGTAGAAAAAGCCATTATGGAATTCGTAGAGCGCCGTACCCGCAAGGACTTGAAAGAACTGCGCGGCAAAATACAGTTTGCCGACAATTATGATTACCGGGCGATGCGGGAGGGAAGAAAATGATACTGGTTGACACTTCGGTACTCATCGACTTTCTAAAGGGCCAAACCAATGATAAAATTCAGCTTTTTAGTGAAATCTTGTCCCGTAATATAGATTTCGGTTTTTCCGCAAACTTGAAGTATTATGGGGTTAATAAAAATAACAACTTTCTTGTACAGAATATCACGCCGGAGCCATCTTCCCTTTCTGATTCAGGAAAGACACCGGCCTTGCCTGCCGAATATAGCTACTGCTGGTATTTTGATGGGGAAAAGCTGCGGGTGATTGACCATGGTAAACCAATTGATATACAGAGACGGGACAGCCACCATTAAAAATACGGCCAACTACGAAATGACCTTCGCTGAAGATGAAATACTGCAGCGGTTTGTGCGCGGAGATAAATCTCGAAGCAGTGAAGGATCGGGACTGGGACTGTCCATTGCCCAAACCTTCACCGAGGTCTGCGGTGGCAAGTTTTCTGTAAAAATCGATGGTGATTTGTTCAAGGTTGAACTGCGGTTTGAAACAGGGTCTGAAAGTTAGACGTTCGTTGTTTGAACCCGGCCGATTTTGCCGTAGGTTTTGCTGACATCCTTAACTGTCATGTTAATTCCGCTACCCAGCAGGGGTTTTAGCTGAACCAATTCCCGGCGGGGAATGATAGCAGTTATAACCAGTCTATCGTTACCGTTGATTCCATAACCCTTAAAGGTAGTCACGGAATAGCCCAGGGTACGAAGTTGGTCGGCCAGTTTTATGCCCTCTTGCCAATGCTTATGAATGCTGACCTCCAGGGTACCCAGAGCCAGTTTACTCTCGATTAGGCTTCCCAGGTAAACCCCGCTTAGCCTGCCGGCAGCAAAGAATACCAGGAATACCAGACTGGAAGAAGTAGCCAGGCATTTAAAAGCCAGCGCAAAAATCATGGCATCTATAAAAGTGGTAACATAAACCAGTTTCATAATCCTCTTGGTCAAAAGAATAGTTTTTAAATTACCTAACGTTGTGCTTAACATATTTAAACTGAAAATAGCCACCAGGTTTAAGATTTCTATCTGGTAAAGACCAATCAAGCTAAATACTACATTTATAGGTGTTATAATGTTTTGCCATACAGCATTAATATAAATCATCTGTGTTTCACCTCCAAATTTACAAATCAAAAGCCAGGTACGTTTTAAAAAAGCAGTACCTGGCTTTTTATATCATAATACTTAAGTTAGAAAAAACTTGGGTATTTGCCCCTTTCTGCATTATTAGTAATTAGACGTCTGATTGCAACTATTTGTTCCTTTGGCAGGAATTATTCCGGAACTACTCCTTCACCCAGAGTAGGTACGGTGATTTCTTTAAAGTTTATGTTATAATAGTAAATATTTACTCTGTTTACCAAAAGGAGGTCGGCGGGGTGATAGGCATTTCTTTAACCAGCTTACCCATAGGAAAAACCCTGGCCCGCAATATTTATGATGTAAAGGGGCGTCTTTTATTACCCAAGGATACGGTTTTACAGCCTTCCCACGTACAAAGCTTGCTTCGCTTGGATTACAATACTGTCTATGTAATTGAGGGCGATGGACCTGTGAAAGACAAGAGCGCTCTTCCTT
>CAZOIC010000009.1:0-34681 GCA_964579945.1 uncultured Syntrophomonas sp.
TAATGGAAGCAAAAGAACCGTCCCCTTGCTTCCTTCCCTTACCATTCTTTTAAAGCTTCTTTAAGTATATTCACCGCCTGGTTAACTTCAGTTTCGTTTATGGTCAAGGGTGGAACCATACGCAGTACCCGGTTACCTGCGCCCAGTACCAGCAGACCTTTTTGTATGCAACCATTAACCAGTTGTTTAATATCATGGTCAAATTCAATACCCAACATCAGTCCCCGCCCCCGTACTTCTACTATGCGGCTGTCTTTTATACCCTTCAAGGACTGAACCAGGTAGTCCCCCGTCTTATTCACCTGCTTCAGAAAACTTTCTTTGATGATGATATCCATTACCTGGTTGGCCACGGCCGTAACCAGGGGATTACCTCCGAAAGTGGAAGCGTGATCACCAGGAGCAAATCCCGTAGCGGTTTTTTCACTGGCCAGCATAGCTCCAATAGGAATTCCGCCCCCCAAACCTTTGGCCAGGGTTACAATGTCCGGAACTACCCCGTAAGTCTGGTAGGCAAAAACTTTGCCGGTCCTGCCCATACCACATTGCACTTCATCAAATATTAATAGTATTCCTTCCCGGTCGCAGATTTGCCTTAATCCCCGCAGAAAATTAAGGTCGGCCGGCCTTATTCCTCCTTCACCCTGTACCGGTTCCACCATTATGGCACAGGTGTTGTCATTTACTAATTGCTCTACTGAGGGCAGGTTATTAAACTGGGCATAGTGGAAACCTGCCGGCAGGGGAGCAAAGCCTTCATGGTATTTATCCTGCCCGGTAGCGGTAAGAGTCGCCAGGGTACGCCCATGAAATGAATCTTTAAATACTATGATTTCGTTTCTATCTTCTTTTTTACGGTAGAAATATTTGCGGGCCAGTTTGATGGCCCCCTCGTTGGCCTCAGCTCCGCTGTTGCAGAAGAAGGCTTTACCCAGGCCAGAAATATTGACCAATTTTTCGGCCAATTCCACCTGGGGTTTTATCCAGTACAGGTTGGAAACGTGCCACAGTTGGCGGGACTGTTCCTGTAGAGCAGTAATGAGTTCATCGTTGCAGTGGCCCAGTATGCAAACGGCAATACCTCCTACGAAGTCCAAATATTGTTTGCCATTAGCATCCCAGAGGTAACTGCCTTTCCCCTTTACCGGCGCTATGGGAAAGCGCCCATAAGTATTCATCACGTATTCCTGACCTTTGGTGGCTATTTCATTATTAGTCATGATCTGTCTCCTTAATTCATTTTGAACGAATCACGCTTACGCAGATATTCATTCTGGTTCTTCTGCTTCCTCAAAAGCCGCCCGGCAGCCCCATGTTCAGTTAGATTGAAATTAATTACCCATCAACCACCATAGTACCAATGCCCTGATCAGTAAATATCTCCAGCAGTATGGAATGGGACTGACGCCCGTCAATAATATGGGTACGCCCCACTCCTCCCCGCACTGATTCCATGCAGCACTGGACTTTGGGCAACATGCCCCCGGCTATGACTCCCTGTTTAACATATTCATCTACTTCGCTTAATTTCAGTACCGATATTAGCGAATCACTATTCCCGGGGTCCCTAAGCAGGCCGGGCACATCGGTTAATAGCACCAGTTTGTCAGCTTTCATGGCCACGGCAATGGCCGAGGCCACTAAATCGGCATTAATATTATAAGTTTCATTGCTATCTCCCTGGCCTATGGGAGCAATAACCGGGATGTAACCATTTTCTATTACTGTGTCAATTATCTGGGGATTTATACGCTTGACTTCACCCACAAATCCCATCTTTTCGCTATCAATAGACTGGGCTTCAATCAGGTTACCATCCTTACCGGATATGCCAATGGCTTTCCCTCCGGCATTATTTATACCGGAGACAATTTCTTTATTAACCTTACCCCCCAGGACCATTTCTACTATCTCCATAATCTCCCCGGTAGTTACCCGCAAACCGTTGATAAACTGGCTATTAATGCCCAAGCGGGCCAACATCTGATTAATCTCCGGGCCTCCCCCGTGGACTACCACCGGGTGCATTCCTACAAATTTCATTAGTACTATGTCTTGCATAACTTTTTGTTTAAGTTTACAGTCGGTCATGGCCGCCCCGCCATATTTTATAACTACTTTTTTGCCGTAGAATTCTTTTATGTAAGGCAATGCCTCAACCAGTACTTCTGCCTTTTCCATAGCAGGAAGCAACATATCTATATCCCCCTTCTTAGGTCCGATAGTCGGCGTTAATACTTACATATTCATAGGTAAGGTCGCAGCCCCAGGCAGTAGCCTGGTAGTCACCCGATTTTAAATCAACCTTTATAATTACTGTGTCCTGTTCTAGTTCCTCCCGAGCCTTTTGCTCATCAAAAATTAATCCCATACCATTCTCGGCCATCTTCTCCTGCCCCAGGTATATATCCACTTTATCAACCTCAAATTCTGCTCCTGAGTAGCCAGCAGCACCCAGTACACGCCCCCAGTTGGCATCCTTGCCGAAAACCGCCGCCTTGACCAGATTGGAGCCAACTATCGTCCGGGCTATAAGCCGGGCCGTATTTTCATCGGCTGCATTTATTACCTGGACTTCAATCAGATGAGTGGCCCCTTCCCCATCCCGGGCAATCATTTTGGCTAAATAAATGTTTATAAAGTCCAACGCCTGTTTAAACTGCTTATAGTCATCTGATTTTTCATCATCAATAACATGGTTCCCGGCCAGGCCGTTGGCCATTATTACCGCCATATCATTGGTAGAGGTATCGCGGTCAATACTAATCATGTTATAGGATTGGTTGCTGGAATCTTTTAACATTTTTTCTAAACATTTGTTGCTTATAGCAGCATCAGTTGTAATGAAGGCCAGCATGGTAGCCATATTGGGGTGAATCATACCTGAACCCTTGGTCATGGCCCCGATACGTACCAGCTTACCCTGAATATTTATCTCTACTGCTATTTCTTTATTTTGCAGGTCAGTCGTCATTATAGACAATGCTGCATTATGCCCGCCATCAGCAGATAATGAGCGAGCTGCTTCTTTTATACCTGCCTCAACCCGCTCCATGGGCATATATACGCCTATTACCCCGGTTGAAGCCACCAGCACATCTTCCGCTTTAATGTTTAGCAGGTCGGCACTGAGTTCGGCCATGCGCCGGGCGTCAGCCATTCCCCGCTGGCCCGTACAGGCGTTGGCATTACCGCTGTTTACCACCACCGCCTGGGCTTTACCATCCTGCAGGTGTTCCCGGGTAAGGTCTACACAGGCTGCCCGCACCCGGTTGGTAGTACAGACCGCAGCAGCATTACATAATTTACTGGAATATATAATGGCTACATCTTTTTTATCTTTTTTCTTCACTTCAGCAGCAACCCCCTGGGCCAGAAAACCCTGGGGGGCAGTAACTCCACCTTCGATTATCTTCATAATTCTTCTTGCCTCCAGAAAGTTTTTACGGGTGTACCCCGGGGAAGTTTAAACTTTTACTCTCGCTAATACCTAACATAATATTAAGGTTTTGAATGGCCTGCCCGGAGGCCCCCTTGGTCAAGTTGTCCAGGGCCGAAACTAATACTACCCGGCCACTGGTCTCATCTGTATATATACCAATCTGTACTATGTTGCTGCCATAAACCCATTTGGTATGGGGCATCAGCCCGGGTGGCAGCACCTGCACAAATTTTTCTTCCCGATATTTTTCCTCCAGTACTTCCCGCACTGCTGCAGCACTTACCCCGGACTGCAAACGGGCATAGGTCGTAGTCAGAATTCCCCGGTTCATTGGTACCAGGTGAGGGGTAAATATCATTTCTACCGGTCTGCCGGCAGCAAAACTTAATTCCTGAGCTATTTCCGGACCATGCCGGTGTGTTCCCACTCCATAAGCATGAATGCCTTCATTCACTTCGCAGAAGTGGCTGCTCTCTCTTAATGTACGTCCCGCTCCAGAGACTCCAGTCTTGGAGTCTACTATTATTCCCTCCGGTTCCAATAGCTGTGCTGCCAGTAGTGGTGCCAGCGGCAATATGGCTCCGGTAGGAAAACAACCCGGGTTAGCCACCAAATCAGTTTCTCTTATTTTGTCCCGATAAAGCTCAGGTAAGCCATATACAGCTTTTTCCAGCAAATCCGGAGCTTCGTGAATTTTATCATAATATTTCTCATAGAGCCTGGCATCCTTAAGACGGAAATCGGCTCCCAAATCAACACATCTAATACCGGCAGGTAATAGCTCCATAGCCATAGCTACCGATAAACCATGGGGCAGGGCCAAAAATACGGCATCACATTCATTTTTAATAATTTCCAGATTGCTTTCCTGGCAAACCAGGTCAGTAAACCCGGTGAGCTGAGGATATAGATTATCCACCCGGCGTCCTACATTTTCGGTAGAAAGTATGGATACTACCTCCAGTTCATCATGACCCACCAGTAAGCGCAAGAGGTCGGCAGCCGTGTACCCGTCCCCTACTATTCCTACTTTATACAATGGAATAGACCTCCTTTTATAATCTGCTAACAGGCAATAGCTGCTGCAAATATTTATAATTATACATCCGAGTGCATAAACTTGCAACATATAAAAATCAAAAAACATCCTCCTGAACTTCGCTGTGGCGAGGTCAGGAGGAAAAAATTAATGCTTTGGCATTAGTATACGCCTGTGCAGCGGTAAAATAAAATTACCCGCCGTATAAATTAACGGCGGGAATAATATTTATTACTATTAACCACTACCTGGCTTTAAAGGTGGCCTTTTCTTTATTAAGGAAAGCGCCCATTCCGGCCTTCTGATCTTCAGTAGAGAAGCAGATACCAAACAGGTCTGCTTCTATGGCCATACCTGTATCAATATCAGTCTGTAATCCTTTATTAATGGCACTCTTGGAGTACTTGACCGCCAGCGGGGCATTGCCCATTATTTTACGCGCCATTTTCCGGGCTTCATCCAGAAGGGTTGCAGCCGGGTATATATGATTTACCAGGCCGATACGATATGCTTCCTCGACATTTATGGTATTGGCAGTCAGGATAAGCTCCATAGCCCGACCTTCTCCTACCAGGCGCGGCAGACGTTGGGTACCACCAAACCCCGGGGTAATACCCAGACCCACTTCAGGCTGTCCAAACTTGGCTTTCTCCGAGGCCAGCCGGATATCAGCCGCCATGGCCAATTCACAGCCACCCCCCAGGGCAAAACCGTTTACGGCTGCGATAACTGGTTTTTCCAACTTTTCAATAGCCCGGAAGGCAGCCTGGCCGGTATAACCAAACTCACGTCCCTCAACCGCAGTCAGGCCATGCATTTCCTTAATGTCCGCCCCGGCCACAAAGGATTTATCCCCGGCCCCGGTAATTATTAATACCTGGATTTCGTCATCCTTGCTGATCTCTCCGGCAGCCTCAATGATTTCCTCCAGGACCCCGGTATTAAGTGCGTTCATGGCTTCAGGCCGATTGATATAGAGTATACCAATGCCATCTTCTTTCTCCAACAATAAGTATTTGTACGCCATTTCTTAAACCTCCACATAACATTTTTCTAATTATACCTGGTATGCTTATAAATGGAAATTATTATTAAGGGTAACATATCTAAGCAGGTATTCATATTCTAGATTGTGGGTAAAATGTTTAGGAGTGAATAGCCTACCGGTATTTCCGGTGGCTTTCATATACAAATGGGAAGGGCTTCGGCTCTTCCCATTTTTTTATCAACCAGAAACTATATAATCTATCTCATTGCCGCAGTGCTGGCAGTGGCCAGTCTTTAGAGCCTTAATCTCAACCTCATAAACACTGCGTTTAACCAGCACCTCACCACAGTTCAGACAAAGAGTATTGTTATCCTCTCCTAAAATGTTACCTAAATATACGAAATCCAGATGTTCGCGGGCCAGTTCCCGGGCTACCTGCAAACTCTCTAACGGGGTGGCTGGTTGGCTGAATTTATAAGCCGGATGGTAGCGGGACAGGTGCAAGGGGATAGATTTATTCAAGGAAGCCAGCCAGCGGGCCAGGCTGCTTATTTCTTCGGCTTCATCGTTTTCTCCGGGAATAAGTAAGGTGGTAACTTCCACATGGGTTGCGGCTGCGGCCTTTTCCACCGTATCCAGGACCGGCTGCAGTTTACCACGGCATTGCTGGCGGTAGAAATCATTGTTAAAGGCTTTTACATCTATGTTCATGGCGTCCACCAGCGGCAGTATCTCCTGTAGGGGCTCTGCCTCAATATAGCCGTTGGTAACCAGCACCACCCGTAAACCTGCTTCTTTAAGTTTCTCCGCTGTTTCGTATACATATTCATACCAGATGGAGGGCTCATTATAGGTAAATGCTACCCCTACGGAGCCTTCCGCTTCCGCCTGCCGGGCTATTTCCACCAGAGCAGAGGTATCTACTGTCCTGGTTTCCGGTTTTTCATGGGCCAGGGAGTAATTCTGGCAAAAGGCGCAGGCCAGATTGCAACCAAAAGTTCCGGCAGAAAGAATAAGGCTGCCGGGGTAAAAATGATAGAGAGGCTTTTTTTCAATGGGGTCAAGGGCCAGGGAGGCAACTTCAGCATAATTAAGGGTCAGGAGTTTCCCTTCCCGGTTCACCCGCACCCGGCATAAACCCCCCTGTCCTTCCCGCAACCGGCAGTGATGGGGGCAGAGCAGACATTTTAGCTTTTCCCGGGCACTTTGCTCATAAAACATAGCTTCTTTAGCTGGCACAATATCATTCCTTACTAGATTAATAGACACGTCGGGAAGCAGCGGGTACTTCCAACGCTATCTTTGGGTACAATAAACACTACTTTCGCTCCGCTTTCTTGAGTCGCTTAATTTAACATAAAACTCAGGCTATTTATTACTATTATATCAAGATATAGTTCTACTACAAATGAGAAGCAAAGGGGTGTTCTGTTTGCTTCCCCGAGGATAAATGGTTAATCCATACCCATGACAAACCGAATACGAAAAACCACAAAGCAATGGGTGGAGAAAGGCGGTATTGAAAAGGAATGGCATCATGTTCCAGCCATGGGTTGCGCTCTAGCATTGCGGTAAGGCTATCAGTTACTTCAACAAAGGTATCTATCAGCCTGTTAGCGGCCGGCACGCTTACATTTGCAAGAAAACGCGCATGAGAAACGAGCATTTCCCAGGCAGTTTCCGTGATTTTTACCGCATAAGGCTTATTTTTTTCCGGCATTGTAAGTCTCCGCGACAGCCTTATGCATAGCAGATACTGTTTCCTCTACGGAATAGGTACGCCCTTTTAGAATATCTATTTCTGATTGCATCAGCTTTTCCTTGAGCTTCAGCATACTTTCACGCCGGGCAAAGGCTTCTATATCCATCACAACAAGGTCGCCGCTGCCGTTTTTGGTCAGATAAACCGGTTCGCCTGTACGTTTGCAGAGTTCAGAAATTTCATTGTAGTTCTTGCGGATTGCTGCTGAAGGTCGTATCTGCACATTGCTCACTCTCCTATAAAAGTAGTAATGTTGTAGAACAATTGTATGATAATTTTACTAGGCTATACCGAGATTGTAAAGACTACGACTATGAAATTGTGTTCATTTCTCCCCATCAGGTTATACAGCACCCAGGGCATCTGGGCACAGCAACACATGGACACAGCGGGAACGAATTGCCTTTGATTTGCATCAGTTTTTCTTTAAGTTCAAGCAGACCTTTCGCAACAGAGAAATATATCAGTATCAACTAACCAAAAGCTAATGATTTAAAAACCTAATACACTAAAAACTTCGGGGGCATTGACGCCCCCGATTAGTTTTTTTATTTAATCGAAATGAGTATTTTGAGTATTTTGGGAGTATTTTGGGCATAGCAAAAACGAGTTAAAAATACGTAATTACCAATATTTGTGATATAATATAGGAGGACACTAATTTTATAGTGAGGTAGCAAAACATGGGCGATACTACAAATATAGGTCTTATGGATAAGAATAAACTATTGCAAATATTTGAGTACTTAAATGAGCAGTTAAAGGATAATCAGCTGCAATTAGAAATAACCCTTTACGGCGGTTCTGTGATGACTATGGTCTATGACCATAGACCTGCAACCAGAGATATTGACTGTGTGTTCAGCGTAACTAATTCTAAATTGCTGGAGAACATATTAGAACTTACTAAATTCGCCTTTAACCTTCCGGAAGGATGGATCAATGAGGAAATTAAGGAACCCTTAAAATCCATTTTAAAAGAAGATATAGAACCCTACATCGTATATTCTAATCTGAAAATATTAAAACCCAGGGCCAGGCAATTGCTGGCTATGAAAATACTGGCTGCCAGGCCGGAACCCGCCAAAGATTTCGTGGATGCCTATATACTGTGCAAAGATTTAAACATCAGAACCAGGGAACAGTTACTGAAAGTATTCTCAGATTATTTACCCTTAAGCCTCATAGGGGAAAGGCAAATGAATTTTATCAGGTATTTAGGGGAGGACCTGGGCTATGATTGGAAATAAAATTCTACAAGCATTATGCGATTATCCTGACGAAGATACCAGTCTGAATCAATTATTGGAATTACTAAAATCAAAAGATATGGAATTTATAAATAGCCTTAATAAGCCAGTGGATTTGGATGCATGTGATGATAAAGAAATACGGTACTTAACCAAAGCATCGGCTTTAATTGATTATTATTTACAAATTCACAGTATTGCAGTCCCGGATTGGCTTAGAAACGAAAAGTTAAGTTTTGATAAGCCTTATTATCATTCTAAAAGAATCAGCGATTTTGAAAAACTCAAACTGCAATATACTAATCCCTCGCCCTTTAAAGCTAGAAATGTGTATTTTGACCTGAACGGCATAAAAAGGGTGTAGAAATAATTAGAAGAATGGGGCCAAGTATATACCTGAATAAGATGGGTCTCATACAATTTTACTATTATTTTCCCTACAATCCAAAACTATCCATAATAACAATACAATATCTGGTGGCTGATTACAACGGACTTAGCAACACATGTATGTCCGGAGGGCGCAATGCTCCCCTGGCGGCAGGGTAGGTATTTTTACTTATACCGAATTACTTCAAAGCGTTCGATTTTATAATTCTCGGAGGGGGAGATGCCGGCTTTATTAAGGGCAATATAGAGCTGTTCCTCCACCGTGTCTACACCCTCCAGGTCAGGCAATAATAAACCACGCCTTCTACCTTTGCTAACAATAACCCCATATCTTTTAGGATCTAAATCCTCCCGATTGCAGGACTCGGCTGCTCCCAGTACATCTACCGAATAGATAATATCATCCAACTCTGCAGCCTCAACCGGCGAAAAACGAGGGTCATTGGTACCCGCACTAATAGCATTACGAGCTATTTCTTGAGCCAGATCACCATAAACCGGGGAGGTAGTACCAATACAACCCCTCAGCTGGCCATTTTTTTTCAGTGACACAAATGCGCCTGCCTTCTGCCCCCGCAGCTCATCCATTTCCGGAGGTAGGGGAGGAATCTTGCGGTCGCGGGTATAGTTTTCCAGAATCATGCGGGCCCAGCATACCGGAATGCTTTCATTTTCTCGGCTTGTCCGTATCTTATCTTTCTTTTTCTGCCGTAAATCTTCCAATAGACTCTTTCCTTCCTCCCCGGGAATAAATCCCGCCGTCATATAACCTACCCCAAAAGGGCCTTCATAGCTAAAAACCCGGGAGGTGAATTCTCTTCCGTCTAAAGCCCCAAACATCATAACCAACGAGCGATACCCACATTCACCGGCATTTTCGCGGAGTTCTTCCGGCATATTAAGAAACGATTGCACATCACCTGCAGCCAGGATTTTTTTCACCTCGGCATCAAACCGCTGGCCATCAGGATGATAATCATAGGGGCCTTCGTCCTTTAGCCGATGTGACATATCCCCGGAAGCAACTATCGCCACCCGTCTTCCCAGGACCTCGGAAGCATCACGGATAAGGGTACCGAAAATAAATAATTCCAATAAGGATAAGAACGCAACACTTATGGCTACAACATTAGCATTGCTCAAGCCGGCTTCTTGCAGATAGTATAAAGGTACCATTATACCATGATCCAGTCCGGGATTAAGTTGATTATAAAGGGCAGTTTCTTTATCCAGGAGTACAACATTTATATTGGTCGAACTGGCCCGGCGCTCTATTTCCTGTAGCAGTTCATTATCATTTTGACAGCTTGTCCTTTTTTGGTGGTTGCCAAAATTGCTAAAATCCCCTTCCATTCTGGCTTCAGACAATACTGAGATAGCATCCGAAAACACATTACCATGTGGGGTTATAAAAACAACCGTCTCCGGATAACTATCCACCAATTCTCTGGCCATCTGTTCCATTCCTGCAACGGTTGCTGCCACGTCCTGAATGCGCTTACCACCAATCTCGGGAATTAGCAATGGTGGATGGGGTGACAGTGCTGCGTAGGTAATCATAAGACCTTACCTCCTTATAGCATACCGCTAAATATTACGGGGTCTCCTGATTGCTATTGCCGGAATCTGAAATCTCGGATCGGGCAACTCCGGAAAAGATAGCAAAAGCCAGTTTGGACTGATATTTGCCATCAGCCAATAATGCTGCCTCCCCGGGATTAGATATAAACCCCGTTTCAATAAGTATCGCCGGCATTTTAGTATGGTTTAGCACGAAATAACCACCAGGAGCCGCCTTACGTTTAGTATTCCCCAGAGTCTTGACTAATTCCTCCTGAACTGCCGTAGCAACTATTTTACTGGCTTCATTATTTGGTTTATAAAAGGTTTGAGCTCCGCTCCATACGGTATTAGGTACTGCATTAGTATGAATACTTATATACAGGTCAGCCCGGGCCTGGTTGGCTTTTTCTACCCGCCTTTTCATGTCTTCACGTTTATGCTCTCCTATAGTACCGGTAAATTCATCTCCCGCCAGATCACTCTCATTTTCCCGCAGCATAATCACCATAGCTCCGGCCTGGCTTAGATTATGGGCCAGTTTTTTACTTATCTGCAGGGTAATATCACTTTCGACATACTTTCCCCGGGTAGCTCCCTGGTCCAGTCCGCCATGACCAGGATCGATAACAATTACTTTATTTGCCACCCCGTAGGATAATACCGTTTGTTCGGGTAATGGTTGAGCAGGTATTAACATGAACATCAGCGCCAGGGCTAATACCCCGGCAATAGTCAACCGAGCTTTTCTTTTGGAAATTAAATATATTTTCATTTTAACTATCTACCCCTGACATCTTGTTTTGTTACTTACTTATATATGCAGAGGAGATTATGAATAAGAATAAAAAAACCTCCCCGGCAATCGAGGAGGTTTGTTCTTTGTTTTTAACGCTTGGAGTATTGTGGAGCTTTTCTGGCCTTATGCAGACCATATTTCTTTCTTTCTTTCATACGGGGATCACGGGTAAGAAAACCATTTCTTCTTAACAACGGGCGGATATCCGGGTTGGCTTCTATCAGCGCCCGGGCTATACCCAGCTGGATAGCACCTGCCTGACCAGTTACTCCACCACCGTGTACGCGGCATAACACATCAAACCGCCCCAGCATATCACTAATAACCAGAGGCTGCTGGACGATCAGGCGGCTGGTCTGATTGGGAAAGAAATCTTCAAAAGTTCTATTGTTTATAGTAATCTTGCCATCTCCCGGAACTAATCTAACTCTGGCGACGGCTTCCTTTCTTCTTCCGGTTCCCCAGTATTGTACCTTTGCCATGACGATCCTCCTTAACCTCTTAATTCACGAACTACTGGTTTTTGTGCCTGGTGGGGATGAGTGCTTCCCCGGTAAACCTTAAGTTTTTTTAGCATCCTGGCTCCCAGGCGATTATGAGGCAACATGCCTTTTACAGCTGTTTCTATCGCCTTTTCCGGTTTCTTCTGCATTAGCAAACGGTAGGTCATTTCCTTTAGCCCACCGGGATAACCGGAGTGGTGGCGGTACATCTTCTGATCAAGCTTGTTGCCGCTAAGCTGGATTTTATCTGCATTAATAATAACTACAAAATCACCTGTATCAACATGCGGGGTATAAGTAGGCTTATGTTTTCCCCTCAAAATGGAGGCAACTTCAGAAGACAATCTGCCCAGCGTCTGATCCGTAGCATCTATAACATACCAGGAACGGACTACTTCCTCGGGCTTGGCCATATAGGTTTTCACGTCTTTCCCTCCTGTATATAAACAAATCCATTTCTTGTCCCTTATCCTTAGCCTGTTAACGGGGCAGGAAACAGGCATAGATATAAAGACTGCCTTTTAATAATAGCCAAATTCACCTGTCCTTGTCAATAAAACCCCGCTACTTTCTTGAATTTTTATTTTTTTGACACGGAACCCATACCTATAGGGCACACGGATGTTTGCACTAATACTCCACCTCCACCAGGTAAAGCCCCTGGGGAGGGACGGTAGGACCGGCCTTGGTGCGGTCCTGGGCGGTAATAATATCTTCTATGGTTTCGGGTTGGTAGTTACCTCGCCCGATTTCTAACAAAGTGCCCATGATAATCCTTACCATATTATATAGAAAACCATCTGCCTTAATTTCCAGGCGCAGGAAGGGCTCCTCTTCCACCAGATTACAGCGGTACACACTGCGCTCAAATGTTTTGACACTGGACCCACTGGCACAAAAAGATTTGAAATTATGCCTGCCCTGCAGTAACTGACAGGCTGCCTGCATCGCTGTTAAATCTAAAGAATCGGTATTATGTAGGGCATAATTACGATAAAATATACGTCCTTTACTCTGCCGGTAAAGTAGGTAATGATAGGTTTTGCTCCGGGCATCAAAACGCGGATGAAAGTGCGGACTACACTGACTGCTTTCGATAATTTGAATATCTGCCGGTAAAAAACTATTAAGAGCAAACTGCCACTTATCCCCAGGAATGCTGGTCTGCGTATCAAAGGCAACAACCTGCTCCAGAGCGTGAACCCCAGCGTCGGTACGACCAGCACAGATAATTGATACTTTCTCTTCTGTAAGACGCTTTATTCCATTTTCCAGTTCAGCCTGTACCGTATTGGCATTATGTTGTATCTGAAAACCATGATACCCGCTGCCGTCATATTCTATCGTCATTCTAATCCTGACCAAATGCATCCTCCCTATATAGCTAATTTTAATACTTCATTTACAGCGGTCCAATCTTCCCGTAGCGCTTCTGTCCCCATTAAAGTACCAATATGCCCACCTTCAGTCAAAATTTCAACTACGTCTTCTTTAGGGGTGCTGATATAATTTTTTAAAGCGAAAGCCTGGGCCGGGGGGGTAATATGATCCTTTTTTCCGGCCATTATTATTACCGGACAAGTAATGTTATGCAAATCTACTGGACGTCCATCAAGTTTGAAGCTACCTGGTTTGGTAAGATTATTTTCCTTGAATATGTTTTTGATAATATCCAGGTAAAACTTGCCTGGCAGCATCTGGGTATACTCATACCAATTCTCAAAATGGACAAAACGCTTGATGGCTTCCTCGTCGTTTTTCTCAATCATATTCCACAGGCGGAAATATTTGCGTACGTAATGCTCCTCAGCCTGCATATTCTTAAACCCCCAGAGAATGAATTTACCTGACATCAGTCCCTGGTTAATAGCCACCATAAACTCAAAAAAACTCATTGCTATTTGGGCATCATCTACTATAGCGGAAGGGGCTGCATAAACATCTATAGGTGCTGCAGCGGTAACCAGGGTAGATATTTTGTCCTGAAAAAGCGAGGTATAGATGCTGGCCTGCCACCCTCCCTGACATTGTCCTACTAAATGTATTTTATAAATACCGGTACGCTCTCTTATTTGATCTACCGCCTCATCGGTCAAGCGGATAATATCATTCAACCCCAAATCTTTGAATTCCGGCGTAGCGGAAATCCATTGGGCCACATAGACGTCATAGCCATAACGCTGGAAAACCCGGACCAGGCTCTGAGCTGGCGAGTAATCAGCCAGGTTGGAATGGTGCCCAGCCTGAGGTGGCAAAATTAATACCGGCCGTTTAGCATCACTAGGCCGACGGTTGGGGAAATGCCGAAGACGCAGGGTTTGGTGTTCATAAATAATATTGTTGGGGGTTGACCATTTCGGGTTTGGATTTCGTATCTGGTTTAAAATATCCAGGTAGCGAACGGTTCGGGAAACATTACGTAGATAAGGATTAATTTCCTGCCAGTAATCCAACGACTTGCACCAGCACCGCTGCTGGTATTCCAGCATATTCATAAAACAGCCCTCCTAATTGTTAAGTGAGAAGTGGGAAGTTGGAAATGAGACTTCCACTCAAGGAAATTAATTGGTATTAACTCCCCATGGCCGGAGGCCATACCCTAAAGGGCACAGGGGCCGTTCCCTACACATGATTATTCTGCGATTCGCCTTATGGGTAATATTTATTAAAAAATCCGCGTAAATCCTAATATAATCCGCTCCCTTAATAGTGAGCGATAGCGAACATCAGTGTGCCCTATGGGTACGCCATCCGCGTGAATTAAATGTTTTCATATTAAAAACTTATCTTCCCTGCCATAATATCGTTATAAATATCCGCTGTCAGGGGCAAATAGGCATCCTTTTGGGGATGTAAGAAGAAGACGGGGTCCTTTGCCCTGGTTATATCGAAACTTTCCTGTTGCAATTGTGACTTAACCTCTTCCAGGTTGTAAATATGATCTAAATGTCTACAAATGCGAATGAATATCGGACGGGCATGTTCAGGCATACGGCGGTTTAGATAGCTTAGAAAACGGTTCCAATCCATAGTCTCATCTTCCATAAATTTGAGTGCCGCCATACCACAGCGCCCTTCATGTCCGGGAATGATCACCCCGTAAACACTGGCATCTTCAATGGGCCCAAAAAACTTCATGATTACATCAGCTACCTGTTCTGCCGACACCGTTTTAGCCTTCCAGCGATAAGTATCCCCCAGGCGGTCGACAAATGATATATAATCATTTTCATGTAATTCCATCAGGTCATAGGTATTTAAATAGGCATCATCTTTACTGAAAGCGTTACGGACAATTTTTGCCTCGGTAGCTTCCAGATCATTTACATAGCCGTAAAAAGGATTAAACTCATTTATTTTACATAACAATACCCCAACCATACCCGGATTACATTTAATCAGTCGATTATTCTCATCACGCACTAACTCACTACTATCAAAATTAAAACGCACCACTTCTCCCTGACGTTGGTTTAATATACTTAGGTTACCGCACATTCCCGGAATTTCTTCATGATTAAAAATGCTCCCTACATTTTCCGTAGTACCGTACATCTCTATCATGTGCTTGATACCATAACGTAATTTAAATGGTTCAATTAGATTCTCCCACATACCGTTACATATTATTATTTCCAGGGGATTATCGGCGTCATTCTCTAGTTCTTCCTGACTATACAGGTAACGGAACATTTCCCCTACCCCAATAAAATAATTAGCCTGGTAGCGGCAAATATCGGACCAGAAGCGGGTAGCCGAAAATTCCCCTTTTATAACCATCGTACTACCGGTTATTATCATTCCGGAAAAGCAGACTGTAAAACCACTATTATAGTACAGAGGCAGGCACATGTATTGAATACTATCCCCATGCAAATAACCAAAGTTTTTCAGTTGCTGTCCCACTATCCAAAACCTCTGATGGCTTACTGGTACCGCCTTACGGGCTCCATAACTGCCTGAGGTATATAAGTATACTAAAATGTCTTCACCCTGTATTGGGGCATCAGGAGAAGGGTTCTCCTCACTGCACTCTCCTAGTAAAAGGGGCAGACTTTGCAAGGAGGATGGTAATTCCAGAGCCGGTTGGGGTCCATCAACATACACTAACCCCGGAGCTCGGAAGCGCAGACGTTGGGCTATGGTCTGGTAAAGTTCAATAAAATTACTTCCTATAATTATAGAACGGGCTTCAGCTAGATTTATACCCTGAGCTAATACTTCGCCCCGTACGCCGGTATTAATTAATGCGGTAATAACCCCTATTTTAGCCAATCCGGTAACCACCATCAGATAATCCGGGCAATTCTCCATCAACAGGGCTACTACATCACCTTTTTTATAACCCTGACTGTTAAAGAAACTAGCATAACGATTAGCCTGGCAATTAAACTCCTCATAGCTGATAACCTGTTCCTGCCACAAAAATGCGGGATGCCCAGGTCTTTTCCTAGCGTGTTTTTCCACTTCCTGACCCAGAGAAATACTATTTCCAACGTTTACGCTATTTATAATTTCAAGATACCCCTCGGGGTTTACTGACCTACCCATATAGTAAATCCTCCCTAAATAAATGTATTATAACCATATTATGTTTTATTTGCCTGCATATTCTTTCGCCAAAAGATTAGGCCATTCCTGCTGCTGTCAAAACATAATGGATTTAACCAGGAGTAAAAACCTTGTAATGAGGTGGCACCTCTAATTGCTTTTTTGTTGCTTACGCTCTAAACATATGTTAGATGTGGCAGGAAAGCTCCTCTTGTTGCCTTAAATTTGTATTACTATAAAAAACGCTATCATGGATAGGGAATAGAGGTAATCATGAGTTCCTAATTGCAGGACATTAAGGCAGGTTCTACCTTCTCCCCCCTGGTAGGCTCGGGCTTCCATAGCCTGGCTTAAATCCAGGGCTCGTTGCATAGAAACGCGTAAGAGTGGTAGTAGCCAGACGAAAATCAACTGTATACGATGAGACAGACTTCCCACTCGAAAATCTGCTCCCCGACAGAGCTGGGCATTCCTTATGCGCTGGGCTTCTTCAATAAACAAAGGGGTAAACCGCAGGCTGATGGTCATAATCATAACCAACTCATGTACTGCCAACCCCAGCTTATGCAGAGGTTTTAGCAGGTGCTCCAGTCCATCCATCATAGCTACCGGTGAAGTAGTAGCTGTTAATAATCGAACAATAAAGAGCAGGAGAATAAACCTTAAAGTAAATGAGACTGCTACCCTTAAGCCTTCATAACTAATAGTTATGAAATAAAAATGAAACAGATGCCGACCGGGTATAAAGAGTAACTGAAAAATGACTGTTATCAGGATGATAACAAGAAATGGTTTGAAGGCAGGCCAGAATTCAATAATAGGTAGACGGCATAAAAGAAGCAGTATTAATGCTATCAAGTATACCAGGGCCAGCTCCAGAGGAAATGAGGCGGCAAAAATAGCCAGGATAAAAAATAAAGTGGCCAGGACTTTACTGCGCGGATCCAACCGGTGCAGAAAAGAATCAACCGGTATATATTGCCCCAGGCTGATATTTCTAAACATTAGTCTCCACTCCTTATTGCTCCGCTATTTCCCGGGCTACACCTGCCATACTCAGATCATGGCCACTAAAGCGAAAACCCCGTTTCTGTAAGCGATAAGCCACTTCCAGGTGAAGAGGCAATTCTATACCCAGTTCCTTTAAGCTCTCATAACATTGCAAGAGCTTTGCGGTGGGTGTGTCCAAAACTACCCGTCCCTCATCCAAAACTACCAGGCGCTGGCAGATAGCTACGAGGTGACTTAAATGGTGAGTGACCATAACAATCGTAACATTATCCCGCTGATTTAAATCCTTAAGGTACCCTAAAATCGCTTTACGCCCTTCCATGTCAAGACCGGCGGTAGGTTCATCCAAGAGCAGGTAGCGGGGTTTAAGGGCCAAAATGCTGGCTAGAGCTACCCTGCGTTTCTCCCCGCTGCTTAATTCAGTAGTACGGCGTCTACGATATCGTGCAAAATCGAGACCCGTTTGGCCCATAGCCTCCTTGACCCTCAGGTCTACTTCCCCGCTATCAAGCTTCATATTACGAGGGCCAAAAGCAATCTCATCATAAACATGGTCGGCAAATATCTGTTGTTCCGGATACTGAAAAACCATCCCCACTTCCTGCCGCATTGCCACTAATTCTTTCCTCTTCAGTTGGGCTAGATTGCGCCGGTTATAAAATACTTTACCCTGCTCGGGCTTTAAAAGAGCAATAAGTAATTGCAGGAAGGTGGACTTGCCAGAACCTGCAGCTCCCATAACCCCCAGGATTTCTCCATCGTTAATAGTAAGATTTAAACCCCGTATAGCCTCCTGGGCAAACACCATACCCTTTTGATAAGTAAAAGTAACATTCTCTAGGATAAATGGCATATAGCTTCCACCAGGCTTTCAATCTCAGTAATATCATAGGCTATACTTGCACCAGTTGTGCGTTCCAGTTGATCAATAAAACTACTTAGTTCCAGAGGCTCTATTCCCAGGGAGGCAATCCTGGTACCTATTTTCAGAATCTCCTGAGGGTGAGCAGTACTTATTACTTCTCCCTGATCCATTATAATGATCTGGTCTGCCTGAATAGCATCCTCTAAATTATGGGTAATCAGAATCAGAGTAATATTTAGCTCCCGCCGCATGGTAAGCAATAAACCCAGCAATTCTTTTCTATTCAAGGGGTCTAACATGGAGAAGGGTTCATCTAAAACCAGGTAAGTCGGCTGCATGGCCAGGAGACTGGCAATACAAAGCTTTTGTTTTTGACCCCCAGACAAAAGATAAGGAGGATATTTCGCATAATCCTCCATTGATACCATTTTAAGAGCGGTATCTACTCTTTTTCTTATTTCCATGGGATTAAGACCCAGATTCTCCGGCCCAAAAGCTATTTCTTCCTCTGCCAGGTTGGAAAGTAGTTGACTATCAGGATCTGGGAAAAGCAACCCTACCCGTTTTCTTATCTCTACCAGATTTTCAGGTTGCAAGCTACTTAAACCATCCACCGTTACTTCACCCATATTGGGCAGAAGAAGACCATTAAGTAAACGGGCCAGAGTTGATTTACCGGACCCGTTTCTTCCCATGATAGCAATAAATTCATTTTCCCCAATGGTTAAGCTTATTTTCTTTATTGCAGGTTCTTTGCTCTGTGGATAAGTATAACTGATACCCTCAAGCGAGATCATTTAATCCTATTCCACCAACTCTAAGACAGCCATGGGTGCGCCATCCCCCCGGCGATTGCCCATCTTTATGATACGGGTATATCCACCCTGACGTTCTTCATAACGGGGAGCCAGGTCATTAAATAATTTATATACCACCGCTTCACTGGTAAGATAGGACATAGCCTGCCTGCGGGCATGCAAATCCCCTCTCTTGCCCAGAGTAATCATTTTATCAGCCAAGCGTTTGATTTCCTTAGCTCTGGTCTCGGTAGTAACAATTTTTTCTTTATCCAGCAGTGAAGTTACTGAATTCCTCAGTACAGATCTGCGGTGATCACTTCTCAGGCCTAATTTACGATAAGCCACCTGGAATCCTCCTTTCTAATCTTCTGGTTTCTTAAAAGTAAGGTCCAATTCTTTAAGCTTGTTTTCAATCTCTTCCAGTGATTTCTGACCGAGATTTCTAATCTTACTCATCTCTTCCCGTGTTTTCTCGATTAAATCACCTACGGTATTAATGTTTGCCCTCTTCAAGCCATTGGACGCGCGAACTGATAACTCCAGTTCTTCTATGGAAATTTCCAGTACCTTATCCTTCTTCTCTTCCTCTTTTTCCACCAGTATTTCTACTTCAGCGTAAGTATCATCAATCTCAGTGAAAAGTTTCAGGTATTCGATTATTATCTGGGCTGACAGGCTGATAGCCTCTTCTGGACTAATACTACCATTGGTCCATACCTCCAGGGTCAGTTTATCATAGTCGGTTCTTTTCCCTACCCGGGCATTATCAACCGTATAATTCACCCGGTTTACCGGTGTAAAAATTGAATCAACAGGTATTAATCCTACAATTTCTTCAGTTTTATAGGCTTGCTGATCAGCACTGACATAACCGCGGCCCCGCTCCACCGTCATTTCCATTTCCAGGCCGGCACCTTCATCCATGGTGGCAATAGGCAAATCGGGATTTAATATTTCCACTTCGGCATCCCTAGTTATATCTGCCGCAGTTACATTCTTTTGGCCCTGTTGCTCCAGGCGAATTATCTTACGTTCATTGCCATCATATTTAAGGATAAGTTTTTTAATATTAAGAATTATCTCGGTAGTATCTTCAAGTATATTGGGTATAGTGGAAAACTCGTGCAGTACTCCGTCTATTTTGACCGAGGTTACTGCTGCTCCAGGCAGAGATGATAATAATACCCGACGCAGGGAATTACCCAGAGTGGTACCATATCCTCTCTCCAGGGGCTCTATGACAAATTTTCCGTAATTGGTATCGCTGTCTTTCTCGACACACTCGATACGCGGTTTTTCCATCTCTAGCACTAATTTATCCCTCCTTACTAAAGTAGAGGTGTTTTATCTAGAGTAGAGCTCTACAATTAGTTGCTCGTTTACTGGCGTATCTATCTGCTCTCTCAAAGGATAGGCCAATACTCGACCGGTAAAGTTTTCAGCATCTACACTTAACCACTCCGGGGGAGTCTTATAGGTTGCCTGTTCCTTAAGTTCCTGGAATTTAACCATTTCCTTACTGGAATCCTTTACCTGTATAACATCCCCAACCCTTACTAGCATAGAAGGTATTGTGGCCTTCTTGCCGTTAATGGTGAAATGACTATGATTAACCAGCTGCCGGGCTTCTTTGCGGGAAGATGCAAAACCCAGCCGGTAAACTACATTATCCAGGCGCCGTTCCAGCAAGATTAGCAGGTTGGCACCGGTAATACCCTGCTGGCGATCTGCCTTTACAAAATAATTATGAAACTGTTTTTCCAGTATACCATAGGTTCTCCTGGTTTTCTGTTTTTCCCTTAATTGCAGGCCATATTCACTAACTTTCTGTCTGCGTCCCTGCCCATGTGCACCTGGTGCATAGTTTTTTCTTTGTATCGCACACTTTTCCGAATAACACCTATCTCCCTTAAGAAATAGCTTTTCTCCTTCCCGGCGGCACTGGCGGCAAACTGCATCTGTATATCTTCCCACTTTATACTATTACCTCCTTAAACCCTTCTTCTTTTCGGTGGCCGGCAGCCATTATGCGGAATGGGAGTAACATCCTTGATAGCGCTTACTTCCAGACCAGTAGCCTGCAGAGATCTAATCGCTGCTTCGCGTCCAGCACCGGGACCTTTTACATAACATTCTACTTCTTTTACCCCATGCTCCATAGCTGCCCGAGCGGCATTTTCTGCGGCCTGCTGGGCGGCAAATGGGGTACTTTTACGTGAACCCTTAAATCCTACTGTACCTGCACTAGCCCAGGATATGGCATTACCGTGCTTATCAGTAATGGAAATCATAGTGTTATTAAAAGTTGATTTAATATGGGCAATACCCTGTTCAATATTCTTTTTTTCACGTCTTTTTACCCTGGTAGTTGTTGTTCTGCGTGCCACTCATTTATCCCCCTTCCGGCTATTTCTTCTTGCCGCTAACGGTACGTTTCGGCCCTTTACGGGTACGAGCATTAGTCTTGGTTTTTTGACCTCTAACCGGTAACCCGCGGCGATGCCTGATACCTTTATAACAACCCAGGTCCATCAGTCTCTTGATATCCAAACTAACCTGACGGCGCAGGTCGCCCTCAACCTGAAACTTCTTTTCAATTATTTCTCTTAATTTGGATACTTCATCCTCTGTTAAATCTTTCACTCGGGTATCCAAATTTATACCTGCTTCTGCCAGTATTTTCCGGGCAGAAGGCCGGCCTATACCAAAAATATAGGTGAGCGATATTTCTACCCTTTTATCCCGCGGTAAGTCTACTCCCGCTATTCTTGCCAAATTCTTTCACCTCCCGCTTTCTTAGCCTTGTACCTGTTTATGTTTGGGATTTTCGCAAATTACCATTACTTTTCCTTTGCGTTTGATTACCTTACACTTTTCACACATAGGTTTTACCGATGGTTTTACTTTCACCGTATTTACCTCCTTAAATAAGCACTAAAGAAATTCTTTATTTGAAACGGTATGTTATCCTGCCGCGGTTCAGGTCATAGGGTGATAATTCCACCGTAACACGGTCTCCAGGTAATATTCTGATAAAATTCATACGCATTTTGCCTGAAATATGGGCGAGGACTTTATGGCCGTTTTCCAATTCTACCCTGAACATAGCATTAGGTAATGGTTCCAAGACCTTCCCCTCAACCTCGATTACATCATCCCTAGCCATTTACCAGACCTCCTTCCCATCTGTTTCTGTGGCCTCCTGCAACTTTTTCAGGTTTTTCCTGATTACATGGTTATCGGGTCTTTCTCCCCGGTTCAGGCAGGCAAAAACATCATCTGCCTTCATCCTGGTTAGTTGAACGTGTTTGATATTCTTAATCTTGGGATTCTCTATTTTCCTTAAATCACCATCAGCTAAAAGCACCAAACGTTCGTTTACTACCCCGACAACCACGAACATTGTCCCTTTATCACGACCATTTTTAGAATACACAACTTTACCCAGCATTGTTTCTAAAATCCTAAGTCACCCCCATCACCTTAAGGTGAGAATCTCAGGACCACGGTCGGTAATGGCTATGGTATGTTCAAAATGAGATGATAAACTGCCATCCCGGGTAACTACCGTCCAATCATCGGCTTTAGTAAATACATTACGTGCTCCTATATTGAGCATAGGTTCGATAGCTATGGTCATTCCTTCTTTCAATTCCGGGCCCTGATTAACTCTGCCATAATTAGGTACCAGCGGGTCTTCATGCATCTTACGACCAATTCCATGGCCAACGAATTCGCGAACTACTGAAAATCCATGTTCTTCAGCATATTTTTGAATAGCATAGGATACCTGACCTAATCGATTACCAATCCTGGCTTCGTGAATACCTTTAAACAAGGCCTTTTCGGTATACTTAATTAATCGTAGAGCTTCTGCACTGACTTCTCCTACTGGTACGGTTATAGCCGCATCACCAGCAAAACCATTCAAAATAAGACCGAAATCAATGCTGATAATATCCCCTTCCTGAAGGCCCCTTTCTCCCGGTATACCATGCACCACCTCTTCATTAACAGAAGCACAGATGGCTGCCGGAAAGGATTTTCCTCCTGCGCGGGGGTGAGGGTAGTTTTTGAAAACTGGTATAGCTCTGCGCTTTTTACATTCCTCTTCCGCGATATTATTTAATGCAAGGGTACTAATGCCCGGGCTTATAGCCGTTCTTAGCAACTCCAATATCTCTGCTACAGCCTGACCTGCTATTCGCATCTGGGCAATCTCTTCCCGGGTTTTTAAAATTATCATTTAAGGCTCTCCAGGCAGTTTTTAATATCGGCAAAAACCAACTTGCTGTCGCGATTGCCATCTATCTCCTGCAAAACGTTCTGCCGGGAATAATAATCCAGCAGGGGGTTGGTTTGTTCCTGATAAACCTTAAGCCTTTCTGCCACCGTTTCGCCCAGGTCATCACTGCGCTGTATCAGTTCTCCCCCACATTTATCACAGATTCCCTTAGTAGCGGGGGGGTTAGATTGCAGATTATAAACGACTTTACATTCCTTACAACTAACTCTTCCCGACAAACGCTTAATTAGAATCTCATTGGGAACGGCTATATTAATAGCAGCATCAATTTTTCTACCGGTACTACTTAAAACCTTATCCAGGGCTTCAGCCTGAACTGTGGTGCGAGGAAAGCCATCCAGCAAAAAACCAGTTTTGCAGTCGGCCTTTGCCAGTCTCTCTTCTACTATGCCGATGGTTACTTCATCTGGCACTAATTTACCGGCATCCATGTACTTTTTGGCTTCCTTACCTAGTTCGGTTTCGTGGCTAACCGCATCCCGGAACATATCACCAGTTGATATGTGAGGAATGGGGTACTCCTTCTTAATGAACTCGGCCTGAGTTCCTTTACCCGCACCAGGAGGTCCCATAAGTACGATGTTCACAAAAATCATCTCCTATTTTACAAACCCTTCGTAACTGCGTAAGAGCAGGTGCGATTCAATCTGTTTCATGGTATCTAATGCAACCCCAACTACGATTAACAGCGAAGTACCTCCAAACCATATGCTGGTTACCCCGGTAAGGCCAATAACAAAGTTAGGTAAAACCGCAATCAAGGCTAAAAATACTCCTCCAGCCAGGGTTAACCTTGATAATACCCGGTCTATATACTCTGCCGTAGGGCGACCCGGTCTAATTCCGGGAACAAATCCTCCGTATTTTTTAATGTTATCAGCTACATCCATAGGATTGAATATGATGGCCACATAAAAATAAGTGAAAAACACTATTAATAGGCCATAGAACAAGTTATAAAGTACACTGCCAAAATTAAAGTAAGTATTTAAAAACTGGTTAAAACCCGAGTTGGGACTCATCCAGGCACCGATGGTGGCTGGAAACATCATCAGGGACATGGCAAATATTATAGGTATAACACCGGCAGCATTTACTTTCAAGGGTAGAAACGTACTTTGGCCCCCATAGAGCTTGCGTCCCACTACTCTCTTGGCATACTGTACCGGCAACCTTCTTTGACCTTCATTAACGGCAATAATGGCTACGATTATAGCCAGAGCTATTACTATAAACAGCAATATATTAAAGGCACCAATAATTCCACCGGATAATTCCTGCCCTACCCCGGCTATTTGGCTGGGTAAGCGGGATACAATACCGGCAAAAATTATGAGGGAAATTCCATTTCCAATACCTTTTTCAGTTATCATTTCACCAATCCACATGAGCAACGCAGTGCCTGCGGTTAGCGAAACAGCAATTATCAAATAAGAACCAATACCCGGGTTAACTATGGCACCGCTCTTACCCAGAGCAGCAGACATTCCCATGGCCTGAATAAAGGCCAGTACTACAGTAAAATAACGGGTGTACTGGGCAATAACCTTGCGCCCTTCATCGCCCTCTTTTTGCAGTTCTTCTAATCGAGGTATGACAACGGTTAGTAGCTGCATAATAATCGAGGCGTTGATATACGGGGTTATACTCATAGCAAATATACTGAAGCGCTTAAATGCTCCCCCGGAAATGATATCAAAAAACCCAAATAACTGTCCTTTAAGAAGCTGATCCAGGGCTTCCGGAATTATTCCCGGTACCGGGACATGGGCACCTAAGCGAAAAACTAATAGCATGAACAAGGTGAATAGTAGCTTTTTCCTCAGGTCGCCGACCTTTAAGGCCTGTGAAAAGGATCCCAGCATTAAATCACCTCAACTCTACCACCCCTGGCAGTAATTTTTTCTTCTGCCTGCCTGCTAATTTTGTGGGCCCGAACCGTCAATTTTTTCTCCAGTTCCCCATCACCCAGGATTTTAACTCCATCTTTAGTGGAATTAATTAACCCTGCATTTAGCAGTACTTCAGGGTTTATCTCACTACCGTCTTCAAAGCTATTTAGATCTCTAACATTGACAATGGCATATTCTTTCTTAAATATGTTGGTAAATCCCCGTTTAGGCAGACGCCTCTGTAGTGGCATCTGACCACCTTCGAAACCTGGTCTGATTCCTCCACCGGAGCGAGCCTTCTGACCTTTATGTCCCCGGGTGGAAGTCTTCCCATGGCCGGAACCAGTGCCTCGTCCTACTCTCTTGACCCGTTTATTCGCGCCCGGGGGAGATTTTAATTCCTCCAGTTTCACTTTAGGACCTCCCTCTCACTAATCTAATTCTTCAACTTTTAGCAGGTGATTAACTTTATTGATCTGACCCCATATTTCCGGGCAATCCTCTTTGATTACACTCTGCTGTAATTTCTTAAATCCCAGGCTCCTGATGGTAGCTCGCTGGGTTTCGGGACAGCCAATAAAACTCTTAACCCATGTTATCTTCAACTGTTTAGCCAAGTCCTAAACCTCCTAGCCCGTAATCTCTTCTATGCTTTTTCCCCGTTTTCTGGCCACATCTTCTACCCTTTTCAGGCTTTTTAGCCCTTCCATGGTAGCATGAACCATATTATTGGCATTGGCGGAACCGAGTGACTTGGTAAGTATATCTTTTATCCCGGCAGCCTCTAAAACTGCTCTAACTGGTCCCCCGGCAATAACTCCGGTACCAGCCGATGCTGGTTTCAGGAGTACTTCACCAGCACCAAACCTGCCGATGATCAGATGGGGAATAGTTCTTTCGTCAATCAGCGGTACGTCGATCATGTTCTTTTTAGCATTTTCTATAGCTTTGCGAATGGCTTCAGGTACTTCGGTAGCCTTGCCCTTACCGGCACCTACCTTCCCTTCGCCATCACCAACTACCACCAAAGCGCTAAAACTAAACCTGCGTCCGCCTTTTACGACCTTGGCCACCCTTCGTACGTTAACTACCTTCTCAATTAGTTCCGGGCCGGCCTGTTCTTTTTCAATCATCGTGTCCCTCCTAACTGTTGTAGAGATTGATGTTAGAATTCAAGTCCATTCTCTCTAGCGGCATCTGCCAGAGCCGCAACCCGTCCATGATATTTGTATCCACTCCGGTCAAAGACCACCGTACTAATACCCTTCTCTTTAGCCCTGGCTGCAATATTGCTTCCAACCGCTTTGGCTGCTTCTATATTAGTTTTTGAAGCCAGACCCTGCAGGTCTTTATCCAGGGTAGAGGCTGTTACCAGGGTTCTCCCCTGTTCATCATCAATTAACTGAGCATATATGTGGTTAAGGCTTTTGTATATGCAAAGCCTGGGAGCCTCGGCAGTACCAGTCATTTTCCTGCGCACCCGGGCATGCTTTCCCTGTCTTAACAGATTTCTGCTAGTTTTCTTAATCAAGTCTGGTCACTCCCTTCCTGCTTTATTTAGCACCGGCCTTGCCAGCTTTGCGCCTGATATGCTCATTTTCGTACTTAATACCCTTACCTTTATAGGGTTCAGGCTTCCTTATGGCGCGAATATGGGCTGCGGTATTTCCAACCAGCTGTTTATCAATACCCCTTATGGTAATCCTGGTTGGGGCAGGAACTTCAAAATCTATGCCTTCGGGAGCGTCTATTTCCACAGGGTGCGAAAAACCAATACTTATAACTAGTTTTTTACCCTGCATCTGGGCTCTGTAACCTACACCTACCAGTTCCAGTTTTTTCTCAAACCCATTGGTAACTCCTTCAACCATATTAGCAATCAAAGCCCGGGTAAGCCCATGAAAAGCGCGTTGTTGCTTGCTATCATTAGCTCTTTGTACCACAAGCTGATTATCTTCCTGGTTAATAGTAATTCCTTCCGGCAAGGTCTGTACCAGAGTACCTTTAGAACCCTGAACAGTTACTGTATTGCCATCTACCGTTACCTTAACGCCAGCGGGTAGACTGATAGGTTTTTTACCGATTCTTGACACTGTCTACTCCTCCTTGAACTACCATATATAGCATATTACTTCGCCGCCCAAGCTTTGTTTGCGGGCTTTTTTATCGGTCATTAGCCCCTGTGAGGTGGATATTACTGCTGTACCCAGACCACCCAGGACTTTGGGAATCTCATCTTTTTTGACATACACTCTTAGCCCTGGTTTGCTTATCCTTTTAAGCCCGGTAATAACCTTCTCCCGGTTAGGACCGTATTTGAGGTATATCCTGATAATTCCCTGTTTACCATCTTCTATATATTCATAATCCTTGATGTACCCTTCTTCTTTCATGATTCCTGCTATTCCTAATTTAAGCTTGGAACCAGGTACTTCAACGGTTTCATGCATGACCATGTTACCATTTCTTACTCTGGTTAAGAAATCGGCTACGGGATCAGTCATGACCATACTTTATACCTCCTTTTAATAGATCTACCAGCTTGATTTAGTAACACCCGGTAGTTCTCCCTTGTGGGCTAGTTCCCGAAAACATATTCTGCACATGCCAAATTTGCGCATATAAGCTCTGGGCCGTCCACATATCTTGCAACGGTTGTAGGTTCTCACACCGTATTTGGGCTCACGTTTTTGCTTAACAATCAATGCTTTCTTGGCCATCCTTCTTACCCCCTATCTAAACGGCATTCCCATGTGTCTTAAAAGTTCTCGAGCTTCTTCGTCAGTTTTGGCAGTGGTTACTATAACAACTTCTAAACCCCTGATTTTATCAATTTTATCGTACTCTATCTCTGGGAAAATGGTCTGTTCCTTTATACCCAGGGAATAGTTGCCGCGTCCATCAAAAGCCTGGGGGGAAACACCCCTGAAGTCACGTACCCTTGGCAAAGACAGGTTTATTAACTTGTCCAGGAAGTTATACATTCTTTCTCCCCTTAAAGTAACCTTGCAGCCAATTGCCATACCTTCTCTTAGCTTAAAGCCGGCAATGGATTTTTTCGCTCGGGTAACTACCGGTTTCTGTCCGGATATAATGGTGAGGTCATTAACTGCTCCATCCAGAGCCTTGGGATTCTGTATAGCTTCACCAACACCTATGTTAATTACCACCCGCTCTACCCGGGGAACCTGCATGACATTTTTATATTGAAATTTCTCCTTTAGTTTTGGAACTATTTCGCTTTTATACGTTTCATACAACCTGGCCATTAACCAGTTAGCCTCCTTTCCTGGAGATTAGTCTATTATTTCTCCACAATTTTTGCATACCCTGACTTTTTCTTGGTTATCCAGTATCTTACTGCCTGCGCGAGTGGGCTTATCGCATTTGTTACAGAGCAGCATAACATTGGAGGCGTGCATCGGCGTTTCTATCCTTAAAATACCTCCTTGAGGTATAGCCCGATTAGGTTTTTGGTGTTTCTTAACCCGGTTAATACCTTCAACTACAATTTTATTTGCTTCAGGTAATACTTTAAGTACTTTACCCTTTTTGCCAGCGTCCTTGCCGGTAGTTACCAGGACTATATCGCCCTTCTTGATTCGCATTACTTACACCTCCATCGACTACAGGACTTCTGGAGCCAGTGATATTATTTTCATAAAGTTCTTTTCCCTGAGTTCTCTGGCTACAGGTCCAAAAATACGGGTACCCCGAGGGTTATTATTATCATCTATTATTACTGCCGCGTTTTCTGAAAAGGCTATATAGGAACCATCAGGTCGCCTGATTTCCTTTTTAGTCCTGACAACCACTGCCTTGACTATCTCACCCTTTTTAACAACTCCACCTGGAGCTGCTTCTTTGACACTGGCGACAATAACATCACCTACAGTGGCATACCGTCTGCTCGAACCACCCGGTATCTTTATACACAATACTTTTTTGGCCCCGGTGTTATCTCCGACCTGAAGCATTGTCTCCTGTTGGATCACGGATTTAACCTCCCTTCAAATTGCAACGACTTATTCTAAAGTCTCGGCTTTGCGAACGATTTCAACCAGCCGCCATCTCTTGTTTTTACTCAAGGGACGGGTCTCCATGATTTTAACCACATCACCGGTTTTGGCTTCATTGTTTTCGTCATGAGCCATATATTTTTTGCTGGTTCTGATCGTCTTTTTATAGAGAGGATGCTGTTTAACGGTTTCTACGCTAACCGTTACGGTTTTTTCCATTTTATCGCTGCTGACCGTTCCCATCCTTACTTTCCTGTTTGTACGATTATCTGCCACCCTTAGACCTCCTTAAATAAGATTTGGCTTTCTTTACCAGTACGGATTTAGTAATCGTTTCGGGCAATTTCCCTTTGTCTTAAAACTGTCTTACACCTGGCAATATTCTTCCTAACATCCCTTATTCTCATCGGATTGTCTAATTGTCCGGTAGCAAGCTGAAACCTCAGATTGAATAACTCCTCTTTATAATCAGAAACTTTTCTGTTCAGTTCATCGTCGGTTAGCTCTCTCACCTTCTTAGCTTTCACTAACCTCACCACCCATTTCTTCTCTTTTTACAAACTTGCACTTGATTGGCAGTTTGTGTGATGCCAAACGCATAGCCTCACGGGCAACATCTTCGGTGACGCCGGATAGCTCGAACATGACCCGGCCTGGTTTAACCACCGCTACCCAGTGCTCCGGTGAGCCTTTACCTTTACCCATACGGGTTTCAGCAGGCTTTACGGTCAAAGGACGGTCGGGGAATATTTTTATCCACAGCTTCCCGCCCCTCTTAATATAACGGTTGATAGCTATACGAGCAGCTTCTATCTGGCGGTTGGTAAGCCAGGCCGCCTCCAGAGCCTGTAAGCCATAATCCCCGTAAGTTACGGTATTACCCTTATTAGCTTTGCCGTTCAAGTCAGGGCGATGCTGTTTTCTATATTTAATTCTCTTTGGGGTAAGCATTATTTTTCTGCCTCCTCCACTGCTTTCTGTTTTGGTCTCTGTTTTGCCGCGGGCATAATTTCACCACGATTGACCCATACTTTAATGCCAATCTTGCCATAAGTAGTATTGGCCTCGGCAAAACCGTAGTCAACATCAGCTCTCAAGGTATGCAGGGGTACTTTGCCCTCCGAGTACCACTCACTACGAGCAATTTCAGCCCCACCCAGGCGACCCGATATGGCAACTTTTATACCTATAGCTCCAGCCCTCATAGTTCTGCCTACCGTTTGTTTCATGGCCCGGCGAAATGAAATTCTTTTTTCCAGCTGTTGGGCTATATTCTCCGCTACAATCTGGGCATCCAGCTCTGGCTTTTTAATTTCCTGGATATTTATATTAATGTTTTTACCGGTCATCTTTATCAGATCAGCCTTAAGTTTTTCTACTTCCGCTCCACCCCGGCCAATCACTATACCCGGCTTGGCCGTATGAATGGTTACCCGTACCCGGTTGCCGGTTCTTTGTATTTCTACCTTGGATATCCCAGCGGTGTAAAAATGTTCTTTAATGTAATGCCTAAGTTTATAATCTTCGTGCAGTAGTTCTGTATAATCACGGTCAGCATACCAGTTGGAATCCCAATCTCTGATAATACCGATCCTGAAACCTTTTGGATGAACCTTTTGACCCACTATTTAACCTCCCTTTCCCTGAGCACCACGGTTATATGGCTGGTTCTGTGGCGTCTCACGTCTGCTCTACCGTAAGCCCTGGGCCTCATCCTTTTGAGTGTGGGCCCTTCATCCACATAAATCTCCGATACATATAATTCATCGGAATCCATATCGTTGTTATGCTCGGCATTGGCAATGGCAGATTTTAATACTTTACTAATCAGGGGCGCAGATTTCTTGGTAGTGTATCTAAGAATACCGACGGCTTCATCGACATCTTTACCTCTTACTAAATCAGCCACCTGGCGAGCTTTAAAGGGAGATACTCTCAGGTAACGAGCTACCGCTCTGGCTTCCTCCATCTTAATATTCCTCCTTCCTACCGGGCTCTGCTGGATTTTTCATTTTTGCCAGCATGTCCTCTATAGGTTCTGGTAGGAGCAAATTCTCCCAGTTTCATGCCCACCATATCCTCGGTTACATATACCGGGATATGCCTGCGGCCATCATGTACCGCCAGGGTATGCCCAATCATCTGGGGCATAATCGTGGAACGTCGCGACCAGGTCTTGATGACTTTTTTCTGGCCGCCTTCGTTCATCTGTTCAATCTTTTGTAAAAGTTTTTCTTCACAATAAGGTCCTTTTTTTAACGACCTGCTCATCTACAGACCTCCTTTATTTGCGTTTCCGAACGATCATGTCATCAGACGGTTTCTTTTTTCGGGTTTTTCCACCAATGGCTATTTTGCCCCAGGGAGAAACCGGATATTTTCTTCCAATTGGTGCCCGTCCTTCACCTCCACCATGAGGGTGATCGGTCGGGTTCATAACTGAACCCCTTACCGTAGGCCTTATTCCCAACCAGCGGGTTCTTCCTGCTTTACCCAGGGTCTGATTCTCATATTCCACATTACCTACCTGCCCGATACTTGCCCGGCAATTAATATGAACCAGACGAACTTCTCCGGAAGGGAGACGTACATGAGCATAGGAACCTTCCTTGGCCATAAGTTGGGCTACGGTTCCAGCAGACCGAACTAGCTGAGCCCCTTTGCCAGGTCTAAGCTCTATATTATGAATCAGCGTACCTACCGGTATATCTTTCAGTGGTAGTGCATTACCGACTTTGATATCAGAGTCAGAACCTGATTCTACCATATCACCGACTTTCAAGTTGTTCGGTGCTATTATATAGGCCTTGTGTCCGTCAGCGTAATGTAGTAAAGCAATATTAGCTGACCGGTTGGGATCGTATTCTATGGCTGCCACCCGGGCGGGAACATTATCTTTGCGCCGCTTAAAATCAACAATGCGATAAAGCCGCTTATGTCCGCCACCACGGTGTCTTACCGTTAATTTGCCCCTGACGTTCCTGCCGCCAGTCCTCTTAAGTGGTGCAGTAAGCTGTTTCTCCGGTTCTTTCTTGGTTATTTCCTCGAAAGTCATTACCGTCATTTGCCTTCTGCTAGGTGTTGTAGGCTTATATTTTTTTATGCCCATCTAAAAAATTACCTCCTTAAACAGCGCCAACCAGCTTGTTTACATACCTTCAAAAAGACGTATTTTCTGTCCCGGTTTCAGTGTGACAATTGCCTTTTTGCGGTTAGGGGTGCGACCTTCGAACCTGCCCATTCGTTTCGGTTTGCCTTTTACATTAATGGTATGAACATTATCAACTTTAACTCTGAATATGTTCTCAATGGCATTCTTGATTTCAGTTTTATTGGCTCTACGGTCTACTACGAAAGTATATTTATTGTCAGCCAGAAGGTTCATGGACTTTTCAGTTATAACTGGCTTGATGATAATATCCCTGTAATCTCTCATTTTAGGCATATACCTCCTCTACTCTGGCTACTGCATCCCTGGTAATAAGTAGAGTATCGTACTTTAGCAGATCATAGACATTGATAAAGTCCACTCTTAAGGGTTTAACCCCGGGAATGTTACGAGCCGATTTGGTAATATTAGCATCGCCATCGGCTGTTACTACCAGTGTCTTTCTACTGCTATTTAAAGCTTGCAGTGTAGCTACCATCTGCTTAGTCCTGGGTTCATCAAAGCTAAGTTGATCAACCACAATTAAATTGTTTTCCAGCACTTTGCTGGAAAGAGCAGATTTCATTGCCAGCCTTCTCGCCTTACGGGGTAGGCGGTAAGAGTAATCACGGGGTCTGGGGCCAAAAGCAATTCCGCCCCCGGTCCAGATTGGATTCCTTCTGCTTCCTACCCGTGCTCTTCCGGTACCTTTCTGGCGCCATGGCTTTTTGCCACTGCCTCTAACTTCTGCTCTGGTCTTGGTGGATGAGGTCCCAACTCTTTTATTGGCCAACTGCATTTTTACAAAATCATACATTACTGCCTGGTTAGGCTCTATACCAAAAACGCTCTCGTTTAATTCCAGTTCTCCAATCTGGGCCCCACTCATATCGTATAACGCTACTTTAGGCACTTTTCTTACCTCCTTCGTAGTTAACTATGCCTTAACTGAATCCTTGATTATAACCAGACCTTTCCTGGGCCCTGGAATAGATCCTTTGATCAAGATAAGATTTCTTTCCGGATAGACTTTTACTACCTTCAAGCCCTGCACAGTTACTCTCTCTCCTCCCAGATGTCCGGGAAGTTTCCTGCCTTTAAATACACGGGCCGGGCCTTTAGCTGCCAGTGAACCAGGACGGCGATGGTACTTGGAACCATGCCCCATGGAACCACGAGCAAAGTTATGTCTCTTTACAGCACCGGCAAAGCCTTTTCCCTTGGATGTGCCTACAACATCTATCATATCTCCAGGATTAAATTGATCAGCCTTTAATTCCTGGCCAATTTCGTAGGCATCTATATCCTTGACCCTGAATTCCTTTATAAAACGCAGGGGTTTTACATCAGCTTTTTTGAAATGTCCCCTGGCCGGCTTGTTTACCTGCTTTTCTTTCAGGTTGTAAAAGCCTACCTGGATAGCGCTATAACCATCTGTTTCACTGTTTTTTTTCTGTAAAACCGTACATGGACCAGCTTCAACAATAGTTACCGGTACGGCTTTATCGTTTTCGTCAAAAATTTGGGTCATGCCTATCTTTATACCCATGATTGCTTTGTTAATATCAGCAGCCACCTGAAATACCTCCTAGTTGTGATTTCTCTTAGCGATTGGTTGGAAGTGGGCATCCAACTTCACATTATAATTAGCCGGACATTTTACCGCTTCGAGACCTTAAGGCCCCCTGGTCTCTGAGCACCGGTCCTCACACCTATAATTTGATCTCTATGTCTACTCCTGAAGGTAAGTCCAGGTGCATCAGAGCATCGATGGTTTGGGGGTTTGGATCCAGTATGTCTATCAGTCGTTTATGGGTCCTCATTTCAAATTGCTCTCTGGCATCTTTGTTTACATGAGGCGATCTTAAAATGGTAAAAATGTTTTTCTCTGTCGGCAGAGGAATGGGTCCGGATACATTGGCCCCATTTTTCCTGGCCGTTTCAACTATTTTTTGCGAGGATTGATCTAATAGTTTGTGATCAAATGCCTTGAGTCTAATTCTAACCTTTTGCTGGCCACTCACGCAGTTAAACCTCCTTAAAATCGGCTTTTAATTGGTACACGCTACCGGGTGTATAAAAATATTTACAGATTTTATAACCTGTTGTTTTATAAAGAACTTTCACCGAAACCTTCCGGTTTAAGAACAGATCCGGGAAGGAAAGATACCCTCCCTCCCGGTCGGAAAAGCAACTATTCTCTGAGGCTGGTAACTACACCTGAACCCACGGTTCTTCCGCCTTCACGAATAGCAAAACGCAGTCCCTCTTCTATGGCTATCGGGGTTATTAAGTCTATGGCCATCTGCACGTTATCTCCCGGCATTACCATTTCTACCCCTTCCGGAAGTTGGAT
>CAZOIC010000010.1:0-33843 GCA_964579945.1 uncultured Syntrophomonas sp.
GGTACAAGAATCGAGGTAGTTTTTTATCCTGCTTGGGGGTAGCAACAGCAGCAATAGGATTTCCCGGCAAGACGTTTTCCCGACACAGATACCTGACAAAAGAGCGCAAGGCTGCCAGTTTTCTGGCCATTGTTGCCCGGCTCAGACCCTTCTGCTGCAGAAACCCAAGGTACTCCCTTACTGATTTATGGTTAAACAATTCACCCGGGATTTCTTCCTGAGGAGTACCGTACTTATCCGCCATGAAACTAAAAAATTGCGATAAATCGGTTCGGTAGCTAATCAAAGTTAGGCTGGATGCACTTTTTTCAACCCGCATATGATTCAGGAAACCCTCAATATGCTTAAATAACATGATTATCTTGCATCCCATCTTTTTTAAGGCCATGCTAGCACAAGGTAATGTATTTTACAAGCTTTTCAGAAACAATTCTGAAAATTTATCCATTTTTTCCAGAGCCCGCGCGACATATGCTTGATACCTGAGTTTCTTATCTCGTACCGGTTGGGCCAGGGGGGGTAAGAGGCCGAAATTAGCATTTACTGGTTGAAAGTTAGTAGGATCAGCAGTAGTAATAAACTTAATTAAAGCGCCTATCATGGTTGTTTCAGGCAAAACTACGAAGGGCTCACCTTTTAACATCCTTAAAGCATTAATCCCAGCAACTATGCCGGTAGCTGCCGATTCCATATAACCTTCAACACCACTAATCTGCCCAGCGAAAAAAAACTTCTGGTTATACTTAAACTGCAGACCGGGAGTAAGTACTGCCGGGCTATTAATATAAGTATTACGGTGCATAACTCCATATCTGACAAACTCCGCTTTTTCCAAGCCCGGTATAAGACGAAAGATTCTATCCTGTTCACCCCAGCGTAAACGAGTTTGAAAGCCTACCATGCCATATATACGCCCCTGTATATCCTCCTGCCTTAATTGCAAGATTGCATAAGGTTTAGATCCTTCCCGGTTCTGCTGCAAACCAACCGGGCGCAGGGGACCAAAACGGAGGGTGTCCTTACCCCTGCGAGCTATAACTTCAACCGGCATACAGGCGTCAAAAAAATGCTTTTTGTCAATGCTGTGTCCTTCTTTTATATCCGCATTTACCAGTTCTTCATAGAAAGTTTCGTATTCATCCTGGTTCATGGGACAGTTATAGTAATCATCGGTTCCTTTTCCGTAACGTGAAGCCTTAAAGATTATATTTTTGTCCAGGCTTTCCTCAGTTACACTGGGGGCCACGGCATCATAAAAGTAAAGGTGATCTTCCCCAGTCAATTTTTGCAACTCCTGACTTAAACGGTCTGAAGTAAGAGGACCGGTGGCAATAATAGTTATCTCATCCTCAGGAATCCGGCTTACTTCTTCTCTGACTACTTGAATAAGGGGTTGAGATATAATCCGTTCACTTACCAGGGAAGAAAACAAATCCCGGTCAACTGCCAGGGCTGAGCCCGCAGGCACCCTGGTTTTATCAGCACACTCCAGCAATAGAGAACCCAGTGCCCGCATTTCTCGCTTAAGCAAACCCTGAGCACTATTGTCCAGATCTGATTTAAAAGAATTACTGCAGACCAGCTCTGCCAGTTGTGAGGTACGGTGTACTGGTGTGGACTTTACCGGCCTCATCTCATATAGTCTTACCCGCTGCCCTGCTGCGGCAATACGGTAAGCAGCTTCGCAACCGGCCAGGCCACCACCTATAACATTGATGCAGTCCTGCAAATCAGGCTCTCATCTCCTTGCTATATTTACATTCGGGATTATGACAAACCGCCTCAATTTCTTTACTGCGGTTCTGCTTTTCAACCAGTATATCACCACAGGTGGGACATTTTTCTGCTATTGGTTTGTTCCAGGAACGAAATTGGCAATCTGGATATTTGCTGCAGCCATAAAAGCGACGTCCTTTTTTACTCTTCAGGGCCAAAATAGCTCCCCCGCAAAGGGGACAGTCGACTCCCACCTCTTCGGTAAAAGATTCCGTGTGACGGCAATCCGGGAATCCGGAACAGGCCATAAATTTACCGAAGCGCCCATGCTTAATTAGCATCGGTTTACCACACTCAGGACAATCTTTACCCGCCTCTTCATCTTTAATTTCCACTTTTTCAATCATAGCCGAAGCCTTCTCCAAATCAGCAGCAAAGGGGCGGTAGAAAGTATCTACTACCTGGGTCCAATTCATTTCACCCTCTTCTACCAGGTCCAGGTTTTCTTCCATGCGGGCAGTAAACTTAACATCCACAATGTCATTAAAATTATTCTTCAGCAGATCTACTACTATAAACCCTAGCTCAGTAGGGGCAAATTGTTTGTTCTGTCTTTCTACATAATTGCGTTTGAGAATAGTATCAATTATGGGTGCGTAAGTACTTGGTCTGCCGATATTCTTTTCTTCCAGCAATTTTATCAGACTGGCTTCACTAAAACGTGGAGGGGGCTGGGTAAAGTGCTGTTCCGGTCGTGTTTCCTGTAAAAAGACCTCTTCTCCTTTTTTCAATTGCGGTATGAAGTTTTTAGCCTCTTCCTCTTCATTGTCATTATACACCTTCTTGTAACCGGCAAATTTGAGCTGTGAACTGCTGGCACGCAGACCGTATTCTCCTGCAACAATATCCACCGTAAGGGTATCGTAGACCGCCGGGGTCATTTGACTGGCAACAAATCTATCCCAAATCAGTTTATATAGACGATACTGGTCACGACTTAGAAACTGCTTGATACTCTCAGGGGCGCGCGTAACCGAACTAGGCCGGATAGCCTCATGGGCATCCTGGGCCCCCTGTTTGTTTTTATACTCATTAGGAGAATTAGGTGCAAACTTCTCGCCATACTGGGAACGAATGTAGTCTAGAGCTTCTATCTGGGCAGACCCGGCTACCCGGGTGGAATCAGTTCTAAGGTAGGTAATCAAACCTACTGTTCCTTCTTTTCCAATCTCCAGGCCCTCATAAAGTTCCTGCGCCACTTTCATGGTTCGTTTAGAATAGAAATTAAGCCGACGGGCAGCTTCCTGCTGCAAAGTGCTGGTTATGAATGGAGGTGCTGCCTTCTTGCGCTTTTCCTTTTTCTCCACTTTGGCGACAGTTAATTTGCTATTTTGCAGACTCTTAATTATCTCATCCTTTTGCTGTTCTGAACTTATTTCAATCTTTTGGTCACCCCTGGTGCTAAGACGAGCTAGAAAGCTTTGATCATTGGCAGTTGCCAGAACGACTTCTATCGTCCAATATTCCTCAGAAACAAAACTCCTAATTTCCTCTTCCCGCTCGCAAATCAAGCGTACCACTACAGACTGTACCCGGCCTGCACTCAAGCCTTTGCGAACCTTGCTCCAAAGCAAAGGACTCAAATTATATCCCACCAACCGGTCCAGAACTCGCCTGGCCTGTTGAGCATTTACCCGATCCATATCGACCGGACGCGAATTTTTTATAGCACTTTTAACCGCATCTTTAGTAATCTCATTAAACTCTATCCGGCATTTTTCACCCTGAGGTATTTTTATAGCATTCTGCAAGTGCCAGGCTATAGCTTCCCCTTCACGGTCAGGGTCAGTTGCCAGCAACACCCGAGAAGCCTTCTGAGCTTCTTCCTTAATCTCTTTGAGCAGGGTACCTTTGCCCCGTATAGTTATATACTGGGGTTCAAAACTATTATCTACATCTATGCCCAATTTACTCTTGGGCAAATCCTTAATATGGCCAACCGAGGCCTTAATGGTATAACCTTTACCAAGAAATTTCCCTATTGTTTTAGCTTTCGCAGCAGACTCAACAATGAGCAACGTAGTTGCCGCCAAAAAAATCACCTCTCCACCATACTGGTATTATATTCTCACATAATAATTACCCGGTAAGGATTTAATTATACCTTCAAATTCAAGTTTAAACAAAACCGTACTCAGAGTGCCTATTTCTAACCCGCTATTTTGAATTAATTCATCAAAATGCAGGGATTCATTAGCTAAAAGCTCCAGTACCAGTTTTTCATTATCATCCAAAAGTAGCAAACGATCCTGTTTTAGAGTTCCGGGCGTACGATTGATATCATAATATTCTTCAAGAATATCTTCAATACCTGTTATCAATATTGCTCCTTGTTTAATAAGGTTATTTGGCCCGGCACTAGTTTTGCTATTAATAGGACCTGGTACCGCAAAAACATCGCGCCCTTGTTCCAGAGCAAAATCAGCAGTAATTAAGGCGCCACTTTTTTCTTTGCCCTCAACTACTACCACCCCGCGGCAAAGGCCAGAAATAATGCGATTTCGCAATGGAAAATTAGCCGGTTCCGGATGAGTATGCAGCGGAAATTCACTTATCACCGCTCCACTGGCGATTATTTCTTGAAATAATTTTCGGTTTTCTGGAGGATAAATAACATTAAGAGCACTTCCCATAACTGCTATAGTTTTTCCTGCTTCTAGTGCTCCCCGATGGGCTTCGCTGTCAATCCCGCGGGCCATGCCGCTTACAATTACTATACCCGCTTCCGCCAGTTCTCTAGCTAATTTACGGGCTACATTTCTACCGTAAACAGAAGCAGCTCGAGAGCCAACCACAGCCAAACAAATCTGTCCAGTCAGTTCAATATCGCCACGATAATAAAGAATCACCGGCGGGTTACTTATATTTCTTAGATTTTGAGGATACAAGGATTCGTCCCAGGTTACAATTTCTATTTCCTGTGACATATATTCTTCCATCAAGATTTCAGGCGAGCTTTTTCTTTTCTCCAGCAGATTATCAATAATCTCCGGTTTTAGAAAAGAAGCGTAAAGAGTTTTACGGTCCGCTTCAAAAAATTTTTGAAAGCTGCCAAATGCCTCCATTATCTTCCATAGGCTTCTATTGCCCAAACCTGGTATTGAGTGGATTGTACATAAAATAGCTTTTTCCAGCTTGTCCATATTTATACCTCGATATCTCTAAACCTAAAGTCATTGATAACATAAAAAATGCAAGTGAGCAATAGTTAATAGATATAATCAACATTATTGTTTATTTTTACCTGAAAAGTCTAGCCTATAAGGAAAAATTTTCGTTCTTAAGCTTATTCAAACTCGGGAAAAATACTATAAAGATTTCACTGCATAATAAATACACTGCCAATGGCGTGGTGAACAGTGAAATATTAATAAACATTGAAAGGAGTGGAACCATGTTACTAGGAATGATGGATTATAAAAACTCAATAGCCAAAAAAATCTTAAACCAGGATAAAATTGACCCGGGTACTTTCAGTTTCCTGGAACCTGGTTGGTGGGCACTACATGCAACTACAATTACTGCCGCCGTTATGCTGGGCAGTATGTTATCAAAAAAATCTCGAAATAATATGTAAAAGAGGTAACAATGTTAATTTATAGTAGTGAACCTATCCGGGATTTAAATAACAGATTAAGAGTACCTACCACCAGTCATTATCTGGATGAATATGATATCTATGAAGAAGTCTGGTTGCCGGTTGGTGACGATAAAGAAGGCGATATTAACAGTCTTATAGAACAACAAAGATTATATCAAGATTAATCAATAAGTCCGGGACAGTCCCCGGACTTATTTTAGTATTTGAAGATTTGAGTAGTAGAGTTGCCAAGAATGTCATATACCTTTACGGCTATGGATCCTGATTCCTGGTAAGGAATTAGAATAGTGGCAACAACCGGTAAGGAATCATCCCATTGTATTTTTTCCCGTACTACTTGAACCTGGGAACAAAATCCCCTTTCCTGATAATCAGGGTCAACTTCCCAAAACTCTAATAGGCTCTTAAAGGAAATATTCAGATCCAGTGCTTCTATCCTTTGATTAACGATAGAATATGATATTATTTCTATATCAACGCGCCGATATTCTTCACTATGTACCCGGGTAACCACTTTTACCTCTAATTTGCCGAAGATATCTAACTCAGGGTAGTCCTTTTTTACCATGTCAAAAATAAAAGGACGGGCTTGCATTTTCACCAATCGCTGGATAGTAGTATTGACAGCTACCGGGCTATTGTCACATACAATCCATTTCCGCCCCATTTCTTCGCAGGCTGCAGCTGTTGTTCCTGAACCGGAGAAAAAATCCGCTACTATACTGTCTGGATAAGAAGCAGCAGCAATTATTCTTTTTAATAAAGCCCGGGGTTTTTGGGTGGGAAACTTTAGATTCTCGTAAGCAGTAGGACTAAGAATCTTGTTAATGTCAGTCCACCAATCCTGCATTAAAGCCCCTTCAGAGTGCAAGTTATATTTATCCCCTTTTACCCGGGTTAGCCCTCTTGCAATTGTTTTGGGACTATAAGGACGATATTGAGGGTTAAAAATATAATCCTCACCGCGACTATACCAAAATATAAGGTCATGTTTACGATGGAAATGTTTTTTGGTTCCACTGCCACCGCCATAACACCATACGATTTCGTTTATAAAATTTTGAGAGCCAAAAATTTCGTCCAACATTACCCTGACATAATGGCTGACATGCCAGTCCAGGTGGACAAAAATACTACCCCGAGAGCTTAAAAGTGCTTTCATTAATTGCAAACACTGGTATAATTCATCCAGATAGTTATTCAGATTTTCTTCCCCTTCATCTTTAAACACCAGGCGCTCAAAGATCTTATAGTTATCCTTATCCCCCAGCTTAATCCGGGAAGAATATTTGCTTTCACTCAGATAAGGGGGGTCGATATAGATAAGGTCGATCTTTCCTTCATAGCCTTCATCTTGAAGTAGTTTGAGCACCTCCTGATTATTACCCTGAATTAACCTGCCTGAAATCTCGGTTGAACCTGTTGCCGGCTCTACTACCTGAGCAAATAATTCCTGTGTATCTAAAAGGTTGGCAAAAATGTATTCCCGCTCCCGCTTTAATACCGGGCTTTTAAGAGCCGTATCCTTATCCTTTCCCTGCCAAACTAACCTGACCCTATGATTATTTTCCATAACCTCTCCTCTGGTCAACCCAAAATAAGACCCTTAACAAATCTTAACATAAAAATAGCCCTGTAGAGACAGGGCATATAAGTTATAGTGCAAAAACCCCTAATTTGAGTGCAAATTGAATACTTTGGTTTCAATCTTGTAACCGTATCTATATTGACGTTGAGGTTATTGTTCGCTATGAGGAAAGTTTCAATTCCTCATAGGTAAGATAAATCCTCGCTCACCGGGGCGAGCTCCTCGACCAGGCAGCCGAGTTTCAATTCCTCATAGGTAAGATAAATCCCTTCCTGTTTCAAATTATAAAGATAATATAACAATTGCATAGTAGCACTTTTTCGATAACGGTCGGTTTTCTTGATTTCCACTACTAACAACTGGCCATCTTTGTCCTGCACAAAGTCAAACTTGCTGCCGCCAAAAGATAATTCCTTTTTCTCTCGCTGATATGAATGTTCATGAAGGTAGCGTCCCCAGGTCATATTTTGATCATCTTCATCGGGATTAATTTGTCGGCTTTGAAGCCAGACCTCGCGAGGGCAAATATAATAATACCAAACTAAAGTACCAGTTATTGTGAAATCATCTGCTAGCATAGGATCACCTTCTAAAGGCTTTTTAAGGCTTCATTAATCTCATAAATAAACCGCTGGAAATCTGCTACATTATTTTGTAATATACTGTAGATAATGTCCGACTCTACTCTGGCATAATCATGAACTAATACATTCCGAAACTGTGCCATTTTACCTAAATCAGACAATAAGGAGGAAGAAATGATTCTGTTTTCCTCTAATACAGCAAAAACGTCCTTGTTATTTATAGGTTCTCGCCAGTTATTGTCAGCTATCAAATGGTTCCCAATATCAAGGCAACATTCAATAGCCAGGTGTAAAGTCCTTTCAACGTACCTTTGGGTCTTTTTGTCTGCAAGGTACTCTTTTTGCTCAACATCCTGAGACTCAATTAGATCAGCAAAATAACCAGCTAGTTGAGATAGCTTATTTTCGATTAATTGACGGTTAACCATTTCTAAACCCCCAGTACTTTGTTAATAATCTGTCGATTCCGTTTCTTCAGACGAGGAACAAAATCAAGATACTGTCGGCGCGATTTTACATCGTAGTCTACCCTGTAAGCATGATCCTTTTCTAAAAGCAAATATCCAAATCTCCTTACCTGATGCTGCAGGAACAACGGCGATGCTTGCATATCTATAACATCGACTTCCCGCCCGGTTAGGCCTGATAATTCTGCCGCAATGTCTAGTCTCATATTGAAGCGTACTTGTTTATCTAAACCTTCAATAAAGAGAATGGCAATATCTATGTCACTGTCGGGTCGGTCTTTTCCGGTTGCAACCGAACCAAATACCCAGGCAGCACTAACTTTATCTTTTTGTTGTAGTGTCTCTAAAACTAGCGGTAGGTTGACAGACATACGATCACCTCTTTGTTTGTATACGCCGTACCTATATTATATTATTAAAGCCTTCTATAAATCTTTTAGCTAATCCTACTTCTGAATCATAATCCTCCACATTCAATAAAATCGGTATCCTATTCTGCATATATAATTCTTTATCAACTATTGATAAGGCCAGTTTAACCGGAACATTGACTACATAATGATTAAATAGAATCATGAACTCTCTTTTCTTCTCAAAAGATAATCCTGTGTAAAATTTCCTGTCTGCATAATGCTCATATAGACTCTCTGTCGAATAAATCTGTAATCGGTTTTGTAATTCAACAAACTTATTTGGCAGATAGTGTTCATATTCTGGAGAAGCTTGCCAGGGAACAAAAACCGGTAATTTTAAATAATCTTCACCAAAAGGTTTAAAACTAGAAAGATTAGGCCAATCCCCTCCATATGCATCAACAATAGCCTGTTTTCCGGTTTCAAAAGAATTATGTTCAAACATTTTTTCGTAATATACCTTTATCAAATCTAAAATTTCAGATTCCGTCCAAATTTCTCTTTGAGATAAAAGCTTGTCCGTTAGTTTCTGTAATGATAAGGGGTAAACATAGCTACGGGTGTTCTTCTTGCCTTCACGCAGGAAGGATATTAATGAAAGAATGCCTATTTTTTCTTCAAAATTGCGATTAACCCGCCCTGCTGCTTGTACAATAGATGGCAATATAGAAAGAGCACGAACAATATTTTCAAAGCTTAAATCCACTCCAGCTTCAATAATTTGAGTGGAAACCAAACATAATGATTCATCTCTGTTTTGTATATCTTTTATTATCTCAATCTCTATACGTTTGTGAAGCGGAACCATCATCCCGTGTAATAACCTCAGATTCTGTATTTCACGTATGGATAGTTCTTTATATACTAGATATGCATCACCAATTGTGTTTAAGATAGCTGCCTGGCACCGTTCTTTTCGGGATAATAAATATTCGGTCAAACCGTGCTCGTCCATTTCCCCCGCTTGCACAACCTGATAACGTTCAATTTGCTTTGCCGGTTTTACAGAAAGACACGTTGGATTTATTGAAAGACCAAAATCAAAAGGTGGCATTGTTGCAGACAAAAATATGACTTTCAAATCGTATATATCAGCAACTGCTTCTAATCCACATAAAAAAACATTCCAGCCTTCTGGGGCAAAAATTTGTGGCTCATCTATAATGATAATGCTATTTCGTAAATAAGCCCTTCTCAATGCTGTATCGGTGGGACTGATATGAAAACGATCCCCAGCAATCAAAGCTGTCTTGTTAAAAACTTCATGTTTTTACCTCCACCATCCCCAACCCTTGAGAATTTTTACTTCCCAGACCAGTATCCAATGCTATTTTTAACCATTCTTTACCACACTCCAATTCAAAATCCCCTATGTAGCCTTTGATGAAGAAATTTTTATAAAATAATGCGGTTGAACCCGTTTTTAGTGGGTCAAACAAAGGTCGAATTTGAAAATCTCCCTTCAGAGCTTGATATTGATCGGGATTGTATTCTTGTAATATAGCAGCCTTCTTACATATGTTTTCCCGTATCAGGTTTTGGAACTGGGATTCATCTGGTCGGTAATAGCGGGTAGTCTTCTTTTCACCTTCCACTAAAGTACTGTAGACAACAATAGGAGATAGGGTTCGGATTTTCCAGAAATACTGATTGTCTGGAAGGTTATCGTTTATCACCTCAACACTGGTAATATTGATGGGAGTTCTGCCCCAATAGGATTTCTCTCCCATCAGTACGGACACGGCTACCTCCTGCATAAATGGCATCAAAGGTGAAGCTATTTGTATGTAGACGGGACTATTAAAAATGATATGGCTTTGTTCCTTATCCACCTTCCAAGAGCCTTGTAGCCGGGAAAAGGTAAATAAACGAAAAGTTCTATTTTCATAACGGTAACCTTCATTATGCAGAAATAGCCGGTAAGCAGGATCGGATATCTGTTTATATAACCAGGCTTGTAAAATGTGGTTATATGACCGCGGCAGGATTATAGGCTGATTAGATTCGATTTTAATTTTAAGTCTCATTTCATTTTTTCTCCATTATTGTATAATGAAGTTATTTCTACTCGTTACTTTATTTATCCTCCTTAAAAGCAAAAAATTTCAGGCCAACCAGAAGAACATGATTTTTCATCCATGCGCCTCTCCTCTGGTCAACCCAAAATAAGACCCTTAACAAATCTTAACATAAAAATAGCCCTGTAGAGACAGGGCATATAAGTTATAGTGCAAAAACTCCTAATTTGAGTGCAAATTAATATTGGTTTCAATTCCTCACAGGGTTAAGGTAAATTGTTTCACGTGAAACAATTAATAACACATGGGAGATAGTTCCATTTACCTTCCCCTTATGTCTTAGTGAACAAATGAGTTCATTCTAATCAGGTTATCTGAAGTAAAGGCTTGCTCCAGGGAATAGTACCTACTGGTTACCGGTATCAAAAGAGTCAGTATTACAGCAATTAGCATAATAATTAGAAGCCTGCGTCCCATAACCAAAACCCCCTTTAAATCATAAAACACAGATTTTTTAATAACGAGAAATACAGATATTTCAACGATAATTCTTAATTTCTATTTACACATACTTCTTCAACTGCTTCAGTGCGGCTTTCTCTAATCTTGAAACTTGAGCCTGGGAGATTCCTATTTCTTCAGCTACTTCCATCTGGGTTTTACCGGCAAAAAAGCGCAGGCTTACTATATGCTTTTCCCTATCATTCAGTTTTTTCATAGCTTCTTTTATAGCTATTTCCTCTAACCACTGCTGGTCAGTATTCTTATCATCACTAATCTGGTCCATAACCAGGATGGGGTCACCCCCATCATTGTAAATAGGTTCAAACAGTGAGACCGGTTCCTGAATGGCATCCAAAGCAAACACTACTTCTTCCCTGGGGACATCAAGACACTGGGCTATTTGCATTACGGTCGGTTCCGCTGAATTATCGGATATTAATTTTTCCCGAACCTGCAGAGCTTTATAGGCAATATCCCGTAAAGATCTGGAAACTCTGACCGTATTATTGTCCCTCAGATACCTTCTTATCTCACCAATTATCATGGGGACCGCATAGGTAGAAAAGCGGACATTATGGCTTAAATCAAAATTATCTATCGATTTAATAAGCCCGATACATCCAACCTGAAAAAGATCATCAACATATTCGCCCCGATTATTAAACCTCTGGATAACACTAAGTACTAACCTGAGGTTGCCCTGAATCAATTTCTCACGAGCCTGGGTTTCTCCAGCCTGCATGGCTTTGAAGAGGTTACGCATTTCTTCGTTTTTCAATACTGGTAGTTTGGATGTATTTACGCCACAAATTTCTACTTTGTTAATCATAGCTTCACCCCTTCCCCTCTTCTTAAATCTTTTTTAAATTATTTACTAATACCGGTAAAATTATTCGAGGAAAGAGTCAGTAAATCATTATTCTATTTTGCGGATTTCTCTTTGCAATCGTTTTAATATACGTTTTTCCAATCGTGAAATATAGGATTGGGATATACCCAGAATATCAGCCACCTCTTTTTGGGTTTTTTCGCCTATATCACCGAGACCGAAACGCAATTGAATTATGGTTTTTTCTCGCGGGCTTAGTTTGTGCATTGCCTGCCAGAGCAGACTTTTCTCCACTTCTCCTTCTATTTTTTTATATATCATATCACTTTCAGTTCCTAAAACATCGGAAAGCAGCAGTTCATTTCCATCCCAGTCTATGTTCAAGGGCTCATCCAGGGATACTTCCGCTCGGTTTTTAAGGTTACGCCTTAGATACATTAGGATTTCATTTTCGATACAACGGGAAGCATAGGTGGCCAGTTTTATATTCTTGCTCGGTTCAAAAGTATTAACTGCTTTTATTAGTCCAATGGTACCAATGGAAACCAAATCCTCAATATTAATGCCGGTGTTTTCAAACTTTTTAGCTATGTAGACCACCAGACGCAGGTTATGTTCAATTAGAGTAGATTTGACTTCCATATTCCCTTGAGCCAGTTGGTTAATGAGGTCATGCTCCTCGTTTTCCCGTAAAGGCGGGGGGAGTACCTCAGTTGACCCGATGTAATGAATTAACTGGGGTAGTCTTTTTTTAAGATATAGTTTTAACCAGTACAGTCGCCATCTTTTTAACCTGGAAATTAAGTTCATAATCATCCTCCTATCCCTGGTTCACAATCTCAGACGGAATGAGCAGGTGGTAACTCCCATCCTGGCTCAGTTTATCCCGGTAGATACCGATAACCACATTATTGTGTAATACGTTTTTCTTTCCCGTATGCACCATGATGGCATCAGCCCGAATCCCTACTAAAATACCGTTTTTTCTGCCAATAGAGCTAAAAGGTATTATTCTTAAGCGGTTAGCCCAACTGCTCTGGCTTAAACAGTCTAAGATATCATCTTCATCCCGGGTATCATCAAATGCCTGTTGAAAATCTCGGGGTAAACATTGCTTTAAGAACTCATATTCGGCTACTACTACTGGTCGCCTGGTAAGGGGGTCTTTTAAGCCATTGCCAGTATCCAGAAAACCCTGACCATTACAACTCTGGGTTCCAAAGCGCAGTTCCACTCCAAACCTTAATAAACTGGGAACAATTCTTCGAAGTAAGTATTTTTCACCATAGATCCCAATCAAAAGGGCAAATATAGCACCTACCAGCAATAATAAATAAGAAAATTTAAAACTCTCGCCTGGCGTTATCATTAAATAAGAAACAGCGATACTGGCACCGGCCACGGCAAAACTAATACCATAAAAATAGACCAGGGCTTTTTTAAACTCGGTCCAGGTCTGAGGTTTCAATCCAATAAATAAAATTAAACAGGAAAATAGAATTTTTACTGGAACACTGTAGAAGAGCGTCATAGCAAGATAAAGGTAGAAAACAGAATAAATAGCCCCCAGCAAGGCAGCAGTAAAAAGCCGGAAATAAACTAACCTGATCCCTACCAACCGAGCAGTTGCCCAGAGTATTACAAAATCCATAACCAGATTAATTACAAATGTCACATCGGCATATACTTTTGGTCCATCCACCATATCACCATTTTCCTTCACCGGTTTAGCAGACGTTATAATGTGGGCATATTATGCTGGTGAAATTTTATGCCTACTTCTATTAGTTCATGTCTTCCAAATTATACCAGAAGTCAGTCTGTATAATTTGTCTTTTTAAGGAAGTTATAAAAGGCAAATTATTTCCTAAAAATAAAGAAACCGGGAAACATATAATATTTCCCGGTGGTTATCATTTTTTATAATACTATTTCGCTGTTTTTATCTACGTCTCAAAAATGGAGGTATATCTAAATCACCCTTATCCATAAAGGAAGGTGGGGAATCCATACCCCGGCGCGGTTGAGTTGAGGTATGACTTTCACTTAACTGCTGGGTTCGGGAGGTGGCAAATCCAGTGGCAATAACTGTTACCCGTACCTCATCATCTAAACTGTCATCAATATTAGCGCCAAATATAATATTAGCCTCCAAATCAGCCGCCTGGTGGATTATCTCAGCTGCTTCATTTATTTCGAAAAGAGTAAGATTACTGCCACCGCTTATGTTAAATAATACACCCTTGGCACCTTCAATGGAAGTTTCCAATAACGGACTGGATATAGCCATACGGGCCGCCTCAGCTGCACGATTTTCACCACTGGCAGTTCCTATTCCCATAAGAGCCGAACCTGTATTCTGCATAATGGTTTGTACGTCGGCAAAATCACAATTAATTACCCCAGGCACAGCAATCAAATCGGAAATCCCCTGAACCCCCTGGCGAAGAATATCATCGGCTATTTTGAAGGCATCATTGAAACCAGTATGTTTATCAACCACCTGTAGTAAGCGATCATTGGGTATAGTAATCAAGCTATCTACTTCTTCTCTTAAACCCTGGATACCGACATCGGCCTGTTGGTTGCGTTTACGTCCTTCAAAACTAAAGGGCCGGGTTACTACTCCAACTGTGAGAGCCCCAATTTCTCTTGAAATTCTGGCTATCACTGGTGCTCCCCCGGTTCCGGTACCACCGCCCATGCCCGCAGTAACAAAGACCATATCTGCACCTTGTAAGGCCCTTTTAATCTCATCGGCAGTCTCTTCAGCTGCTTTTTTCCCGATATCCGGGTCTGCGCCTGCTCCCAGTCCTTTAGTAAGTTTTTCCCCTACCTGTATCTTCTTTTCCGCCTTGGAAAGGTATAGAGACTGCGCATCAGTGTTAACCGCTATGAATTCTACCCCTTTTAATCCGGCTTCTATCATGCGGTTAATCGCATTGTTGCCTCCACCGCCTACACCTATCACCCTGATATTAGCAAATTGCTGCGTTTCCACATCGAAATCCAAGGGCATCCCAAAACCTCCTCTACCTTAGCTGAATAAATCTCTCAACCAGTAATTCATTTTATGAAATATACCGGTAAACCCCTTCTCCTCATAATAGACTGTTCTTGTATTTTGGACCGCATAGATGATACCTCCGAGAACGGCTGCATTTTGCGGTCGGTTAAACTCTGTTGGCAAACCCCGTAAATTTTCGGGTAAACCCATGCGTACCGAAGTATTTAAGTATTCTTCCATAACATTGATTAATCCCGGCAACTCAACTCCACCGCCAGCGAGGACAATCCCCCCCGGGATACCCTCCAGAGGAATATAGCGTTTCATCTCCGCAAGTATCATGGCAATTATTTCAACTACCCGTGCATTTATTATATCTGCTATTACCTGCTGAGACACCTGTTTTATTTCTTTTCCCTGAACATTTTTAATAGCTACCATGCTATCCTGGCTATCCTGACCAAGCAGTTCCGGACTGGCGATTCCGTACTGCTGCTTTATTTTAGCAGCTTCTTCTATGGAAGTTTTTAAAACAATGGCCAGATCCCGGGTTATATATTCATCACCTACTGGCAGAACCGATGAGTGGAGCATACTTCCGCCTTCAAATAGGGTAACCTCGGTGATTCCGGCACCAAAATCAATGAGTACTACTCCCATCTCCTTTTCCGCCGGTAGAAGAACCGATTCGCTAACCAGCAGAGGATTATAGATAAGATAGTCCACCTGCAGGTTAATCCGGGTGGTGCTTCGTTGCATATTCTGAATAGCAGCACCGGCTGCAGTTATAATAGAAACTTCGCTTTCTAACCTGCTTCCTACCATTCCTACGGGGTCTTTTACCCCATCATAACCGTCAACTATGTATTGTCTCTCAATCATCTGCAATATGGTTTTATCAGGAGGCAAGGATACGTTACAAGCTGATTGCAAAACCCTTTCTTTATCATCGCGGGTAATCTCGTAACTGGGATTTCCCACTGATACCACTGCATGATTGTTTACTGTGTTAATACTTACACCGGAAAAACCGACCAGAGCATTATATATCTGTACTCCAGTTAACCTTTCCAATTCATTGAGACAGCGGTCTATAGCTCTGGCAGTTCCTTCTATGTCAACTATGTTACCTTTTTTCAGGCCAAAGGAGGCTACCTGGCTAATACCCAGTATATTAATATCCCTCCCCGGAGTAATTTCCGCCAGAGCTGCTTTTATGCTACTGGTACCGATATCCAGACTTGCCACTATGTTTCTTTTGATAATACTAACGCACCCCTTATTAATCTCCTACATAAAAATACCACATCGTCAGTATTATTCCTTTAAATCAAGGGCAAAATTGTTTAGTATTTTTTCACTAGATATCGACGTATTATAGCTAAATTTTGGAATATGCGAACTCCAAACACAATTACCGCAGCCAGATATAATTCTACTCCCAGCTTGTCCCCAATATAAGCAAGCCCTGCTGCTAAAAGAGCATTTACTATGAAACCACTAACAAAAATGGTAGTATCAAATCCATCTTCCATGTATCCGCGAATTCCACCAAAAACGGAGTCAAGAGCAGCTAAAATAGCTATCGACATATACTTAGCGTAAATGAAAGGTAATAAAACCGGCATTTGAAAACCTATAGCCAGACCTATTAACAAACAAAATATTATTAGCAACCACATAGACTACTCCGCCTTTTCTCCTTTTTCCGCCGGTACACTATATTCAAATCTTATAGGCCCGTTATATGCCGGTATTTGTACTTTTTCCGATTTTTGCAAACTGATCTGGTAACCCCATTGTTTCATAATACTTAGCCAACCACCATTAATATTCAAGCCACTTTCCAGCATATCTGGATTACCAGTAGCTTTAATGACAAATGGGGGGCCTACTCTCCGGGTATTAATCAGCATTAGAGTAGAAGCGCACCTAATTTCGGACATAGCAATAATTCTTTGATCATTAACAGAAATAGCTTCTGCACCAGAAGATTTGAGATCATTGACCAGCGTGTTTAAATCGCTATCATGGACAATAGTGTCATTAGGATCTTCACCCGGTTGTATTTTTCGAGGAATATCATTCACGGTAAGAATAATACCAGAACCTTCCACTGCAGTTGTTCCGGCTGCCATTCTGGTTTTTTGTAATTCTTCCTCTAAATCAGCCATAGCCTCATCGTTTTTCCTAACATTGCTTAACTTTGCCTGTAAAGATACCACTTCTTCGACCAGGGCATCCCGTTCCTGGGTTACCGATGTTAACTGCTGTGCTACATCCTCAACCCGGGCAGGTAATTGGGTTGCATTGTTGCTGGCCGTAGTTTTAAATTGAACCGCCAGCATTATTCCTAATACCAGACTAACTATGGCTATCGATATTTTGGCGCTTTTACTTTGCATTAATATCACCTTCTATGTTCTCTACCAGTTAATTCCTCTGCAAAACAACCTAATTATGCTTACGTCCACCACTCTGTCTAACTTGCACTTTAAGGTTAATAGGAAACGTAGATAACAAATGTGTCTTGTCCAATAATTTCGAATATATGAATTTAACTTAATTGATTAAAGTGAGGCGTAAGGAGTGCGGGGTTTTATTCCATCCTGGTTTTAACTACCGGTTGTCCCTTAAACCTCAGGTCTACATAATCCAGATTATCATTTCCTTTAGATTGCATATCACTCTCAACCTTAAGCATCTGTTTAAAAAACGCAATCTTTTCCTCTAAACGCTCAGTATTACCCCACCTGAATTCGGTACCCTGACAAGTATAGAGTAGGACTTCCCCGCTTTTATTCTGGTAATGAAATTGGGAAATTTCTTTGTGCTCATTTGCACTTAGTTTACTCCATATCTGTTTGGCAAATTTTACACCAGTCTCATTTACAGCCTGTCCCAGGTTAACATGATCAGGCATTTTATCCATGGTAATCACCGGGTAGTCAACCAGAGAAAGATAACTAAGTTTATCTATACATATGCCTTCATCATCCACACAAAGAAATGCACCCTGATAAGGAATCAGTGCCCATATCTTTCTTTCTTTGACCTGAATCTCTACCTGTCTGGGTAAGTGCCTCACGATTATACTGCTCTTAATAAGGGGATGAATAGCAACCGCCTGGTTGCACAGTTTTTCATTAATGGTAAAAATATTCACACCCTGCTTAAGCCCTGATATTTTAATAATCTCACTTTGAGACACATTTTTCGAACCAGTTACATAAATTTTATCAATAGCAAAGAAAGAACTATGTAGAAAAAGATAGGCACAAATCAGAATGAGCAAAATAAAAACGAAGATTGCAAAAACTTTATGAGATTTGCCCTGACTCATAATACTCTCCTATAATCACAAGGACTGTGATGATTATAGCAGAATTCTACATTAAAATCATTATTAAAAATTATAATAGGTCTACCGTATAATAACTTAGGGACTGAAGGTTCTAGGCCTTCAGTCCTTTTTTTATCTCCGCCCCTAACCCCTGGAGCTTAATATCAAAGTTTTCGTAACCCCGATAAATATGTTTTACCTGAGTTATGGTAGTTTCGCCTTCGGACAATAATCCTGCCAGTACTAGAGCAGCGCCGGCGCGCAAATCAGTTGCCTCCACCAAAGTTCCTTCTAGTTGTTTTTTTCCTTTAATTATGGCTACTCGGCCTTCAGTTTTAATATCGGCACTCATACGCCTGAGTTCCTGTACATGCATAAAGCGATTTTCGAAAATGGTCTCTACTACTATACCGGTCCCCGGTATGGTCGATAAAAGCGCCATCATTTGAGGCTGCATATCAGTAGGGAATCCTGGATAAGGCATGGTCTTTATATCAGTTGGTCTCATATCATTGGTCCCTATGACGCGAATACCAGAATTCCAAGGACTAATTTCTGCTCCAACTTCGCGCAGTTTTGCTATCAGAGGCTGTACGTGTTCAACGACCATATTCTCAATATGAACATCGCCCCGGGTAATAGCTGCAGCGACCATATAGGTTCCAGCTTCGATGCGATCAGGTATAACTTTATGTTCTACCCCACCCAGACTATTTACACCCTCAATTCTTATTGTATCCAGGCCCGCACCCCTTACCTTGGCCCCCATGCGATTTAGAAAGTTTTGTAAATCCACTATCTCCGGTTCCCGAGCAGAATTTCTAATAATAGTAGTACCTGGAGCCATAGTTGCTGCCATCATGATATTTTCAGTTGCACCTACACTGGGAAAGTCCAATAGAATTTCCTTGCCGTTTACGGCTATGCCCTTTCCCTCCATAAAACCATATTCATCTTTAATTTCATAGCCCAGGTTTAAAAAACCTTTGATATGAAGATCCATTGGCCTGCTACCTATAGCACAGCCCCCGGGATGGGCAACTCTTGCCTGGTTAAATCGTGCCAGTAGGGCACCCATTACTAGATTAGATGCCCGCATTTTACGAGAAATGTGTTCGGGAACTTCTACTGAATCTATTGTACGGCTATCTATTATAAGTATATCTTTATCCCTTTTTACTTTAGCGCCCAGTATCCTTAGCACTTCTGACATAACATTTATATCTTCCAGGTCAGGTACTCCAGATAGGATTACCTCCTCTGAAGATAATAGACTGGCTGCCATGATAGGAAGAGTAGCGTTTTTGGATCCACTTATCTTTACCTGCCCTTTAAGAGGTTTTTTCCCTCTTACCACCAAGGTCTCCAAGTAAACACCTCCGCCAGGTTTAAGCTTGCAATTCGTTTAGTTTTTCAAGTATAGATATACCCAGTTTCCATATGTCACCCGCACCCATAGTAATTAGGAGATCATTATCTCTTAAAGAATTAAGGATAAATTCCTCTATCACAGGAAAAGAAGTCAAATATTCTGCATCACACCCCGCATTTATTGCCGCTTCATAAACCATCTGACCACTAACCCCGGGTACAGGTTTTTCCCCTGCCGAGTATATATCGGTAATTATCACCTTATCCACCCCGGTAAAAGCTGCCCCTAATTGTGTACCCAGCATTTTAGTACGGGAATAACGGTGGGGCTGAAAAATGGCAATAATTCTGCCTTCGGGATGATAATTACGTGCCGCCTCCAGGGTAGCCTTAATTTCAGTAGGGTGATGAGCATAATCGTCAACAATATTAATATCCCTGAACTGCCCTATATGTTCAAATCGACGCTTGGGTCCCTTGAAATCACTTAAAACCAGGGCCGCGGTAGCAAAGTCGAGACCAATTTCATGGACCGTAGCCATAGTTGCCAGAGCGTTAAGAGAGTTATGTTTTCCAGGTACCGATAGAATTACCTCACCTAAACAAACACCTTTATAATAAACGCAAAACTTTGAGCCTTTTCCTGCAACCTGCCAATCCTGCATATAATAATCACAGTCAGCTTTTTCACCATAGGTTATAACTTTACTTTGGGTATGTGCTGTAATTTCTGCCACCGACGCATCATCGTTATAAAGCAAGGCAAAACCATCTGGCTTTACTTCATCAATAAATAGTTTAAAAGCTTTTCGTATATTCTCCAGGGATTTGTAATAATCTAAATGGTCGTCTTCTATGTTGGTAACAACAGCTATATAAGGACTGAGATCTAAAAAGGAGGCGTCGCTTTCATCAGCTTCGATTATGGAGAATTCTCCCTGACCCAGTTTGGCTCCTCGACCATTACCCTGCATCTCTCCACCTAATATGAATGTAGGATCCAGGCCATAGTTTTCTAACACAGTATATAGCATTGAGGTGGTTGTGGTTTTCCCGTGTGCGCCTGCAACGGCAATAGCTTTGCCGTCATTTACAATATTAGCCAGCATTTGTCCCCGTTTAAGAACAGGAATATTTTTTTCCCGAGCCCATTTTATTTCGATGTTATCCCGGGGAATAGCTGAGGAAACGACCAGCAAATCAACTCCTTCCTTAAGGTAAGAGGAAGTATGACCCTGATATACTTCGATCCCTATTTCCTGGAGCTTCCTGGTTATGCTATTACTCTGTAGATCAGAACCGCTGACCCGGTGTCCTTGTTCTACCAATACTTTGGCTATGTTGCTCATACCGGCACCAGCAATTCCCACCATGTGAATCCATTGCTTTGATTTGGTAGTCATCTCCTCATCTCCTTCTGTAATGTGTTTATACTCACTGTATAGTATGCACAATTAACAAAAGTGGTTACATAACTATAACTTGTCCAGTAACAGGGCTATTTATCTTCGGATTTCAAGGGTAAATTATTTCTTTGTTTGCGGCAGAATAATATCAACAATATCTTTTAACGCATTGGGACGAGCTTGTTGCATCATATTGTTACTCATTTGTTTAAGCCTTTTTGGGTCAGACATTAATTCACTTACCCTCTGATAAAGAGTATCCCCATCAAAAAACTCGTCAATAACCATTGTAACTGCATTTTTTTGCAGCAAAGCCCGGGCATTCACTTCCTGATGGTTCTCAGCAGCGTAGGGATATGGTACCAGGATTGCGGGTAACCCCATAATCGCCAGCTCGGATAAAGTACTGGCTCCTGCCCGGCAGATGGCCAAATTCGATACTGCCAGGGCCTCATTCATGTTGAACATATACGGGAATATCTGCAAATTACACTTCATATTATGCAGGTCGACCCTGTCGGCTAGACTTTTCCTTATCTCCTCGTAGCCATTTTCACCGGTTAGCCAAATAATTTGTATATCTTCATGCTGCAGTCGGTCAAAAGCACCAACCATGGCCTGGTTTATACTCATTGCTCCCCGGCTACCGCCAAAGACTAATAGGGATAATTTATCCTCTTTTATGCCCAGTTTCTGTCGTGCTCGGCCTGCATCAACATCAAGGATATCTTTTCTTACCGGTAACCCGGTAAGCTTAATTACCTTGGCATTAAGGTGTTTTTGGGCCTCAGGAAAAGTAAGCATAACATAATCAACCCTCCGGGCCAGGTTGCGATTAGCCAGGCCGGGGAGGGCATTTTGTTCATGAATATAAGTTTTACAATCTAAAAATGTTGCGGCCAGGACTACTGGGAATGATACGTAACCACCGGTACCTATAACTATGTCTGGCCTATAATCCCTAACTAGTTCCCAGCCCTGAAAAAAACTCCGGGGCATTTTAGTAAGGGACCTGGTAGCCTTGATTAGCGAAGAACGGTTTATGCCCGTTATATCAATAGTTTTAAAATCTAATCCGGCCTGAGGTACAATAGTACTTTCCATACCTTCCTTAGTACCCACATAAAGAATTTGTACCTCCGGCATCCGGTCTTTTATTTCCTGGGCAATGGCTATCGCAGGATAGATATGCCCTCCGGTTCCCCCACCACTAATAATAATTTTCATTGCATTTTTCCCTTTCACATATATCATGGGGACGGTCCTTTTGATATATTTTACTTAACTTACTAAATCGAACTATACCTGGATATATTCAGTAGTAAGCCCACCCCGGCCATGGTAAATAGCAGAGATGAACCTCCATAACTAATAAAGGGCAGGGTTATTCCGGTGACCGGTAATGCCCCACATACTACCCCAATATTAACAAATGCCTGGAATACAATCATTATGGTTATTCCTGCTGCCAGCAGGCTGCCAAAGGTATCAGGAGCATTCATAGCAATCTTAAAACCACGCCAGGCAAAAAGGAGAAAAAGAGTTAAAACCAAAGCAGCTCCCAAAAAACCTAATTCTTCCCCTAAAATAGCAAAAATAAAATCAGTATGTTGCTCCGGCAGGTAGAAAAATTTCTGCCTGCTTCTCCCTAGCCCCACACCAAATAGTCCACCCGAACCAAGGGCGTATAACGATTGAATAGTTTGATAACCTTGATCAGTGGGGTACTTCCAGGGATTTAAAAAAGCAATAAAGCGCTCTGCCCGGTAAGGTGCAACAATTATAGCCAGAGCAACGGCACCTGCTCCGCCTGCACCTAATAGGCCCAGGTGCAGCCACTGAGCCCCTGCCACCAGCAGCATGCAGAAAATGGTGCCGGCAATAACAAACGATGTTCCCAGGTCGGGCTGAGCCAAAACCAGGGCACAGATAACGGCCATAATTACCAAATATGGCAATACCCCGCTCTTAAATGATTTCATTTTATCAATGTTTATTTCCATAGTTTTGGCCAGGAACATTACCGCAGCCAATTTAACCAGTTCCGAGGGAGTAAAGCTAAGCCCACCTAATCCCAACGAACGGGTAGACCCTTTGGCTTCTACCCCCAGTGGAGTCATAACCAGAAGTAAACATACTACGGCGATAATCATTAAGGGAAAGGCAAATTCCTTCAAACGCAGGTAATTAATCCGCATTATTACTATCATTACCAGTAAACCTATTAGGGCCCATATCAGCTGGCGCTGAAAAAAATAATAAGGACTTTGATTTTCTACACTGGCAGTTACCGCACTGGAGCTGAAAACCATGATAAGGCCTATACCTACCAGAGCCAGTGTAGTTATAAAGAGCACGAAATCTGGCGGCCCCTTTTTAAGCCTCAATCCTTACCCTCCTTGCCCTGGCTCCATAGCCCGAACTAATTGGCAAAACAAATCGCCCCGCTGTTCATAACTCTTAAACATATCCCAGCTGGCACAGGCCGGAGATAATAATACTACGTCACCAGCCGCTGCCATCTGCCGGGCTGTAGCTACAGCTGTGTTAAAATCGTCTACCTCATATATATTCGTAAAACCAGCGTCCATGACTGCCTTCTTTATCTCTTCCCGGGCTTCTCCCAGGAGAACCAGTCCCTTTACTTTCTCCTTAATAAAACCGGCAAATTCCTCAAAACTGGAACCTTTACTGCGTCCTCCAGCTATCAAAACAATAGGCTCACCAAAAGATTCCAGAGCTTTAATAGCTGATTCGGGATTGGTGGCTTTGGAATCGTTAACGTAAAGAACGCCGTTTACTATCGCCACTTCCTCAATACGATGCCGGACTCCGGTAAAAGTTTTCAAGGTTTCCTTGATGGTTTCTACTTTCGCTCCGGCAATCGCTGCTACCGCCACTGCACAAAGAATATTTTCCAGGTTATGCTGCCCGCGCAAGAAGACTTCTGGTATCGGGCATATTGGCATTGCCTTATTATCCAAAACAAAATATATCAGACCGTCTTTAATAAATGCCCCTTCCGATAAAACCCGTTGGCTGGAAAAATAGATTACCCGCGCCGGGCACTCTTTGGCCATTTCCCTAATATGCAGATCTTCATAATTTAATACGGCATAATCATCTATGTTTTGGCAGGAAAATATTCTAGATTTGGCCTTAATATACCTCTCCATGCTTTTATGCCGATCCAGATGGTCGGGGGTTATGTTTAATAATGCACTAATATTGGGTCTGAAATGACATGTAGTTTCCAACTGAAAGCTGGAGGCTTCTACCACAATCACCCCTGCCTCCATGCTGTCCACCAGAGTAGTGAGGGGAACTCCTATGTTTCCTCCGGCTAATGCTCTGCGGCCATCAGCAGCTAGAATCGCCTGTAATAAGGAGACGGTGGTAGTCTTGCCGTTAGTACCACTTACGGCATACAAGTCCACGGTATCCGATTTAAGTAAATAAGCCAGTTCCAGCTCACCTATTACTAGTACCCCGGTGTTACGCGCTTGAATAAAAGGGTCTATATCCAGGGGTACACCTGGACTGGCTATCAGAAGGTCAAATCTATCCTGGCTAACCTGAGGATAACTGCCTGTATAAACTTTTACCCCCAGTGCTTCCATTTCTAATACAATGTCCCCTAATTCATCACTAGTTTTTCGGTCACAGGCAAAAAGCACAGCCTCTCTTCTGGTCAGAGATTTGACTGCGGCTATTCCGCTGCGGGCTATTCCAACTACTAGAATTCTCTTGCCTTTAAATTCCAATATAACTGCACTTCCTATCTAATTCCTATACCTTTGAAACCCAGCAGTCCCACTATAACAAAAAGAAGGGACACTATCGAAAAGACTTTAACTATCCTGGTCTCCGACCAGCCTTTTAGTTCAAAATGATGGTGCAGGGGCGCCATAAGAAAGACTCGCTTACCGGTAGTCTGAAATGAAACTACCTGAATAATTACACTTAGAGCTTCAATTACATAAACCCCACCAATAATAAGCAAAACGATTTCGGAACGACTTATAGCAGCTACTGCCGCCACTGCTCCTCCTAAAGCCATAGAACCAGTGTCTCCCATAAATACTCGAGCAGGGTAATGGTTAAAAATCAGAAAACCAACACAGGCCCCCGCCAGAGCGCCACAAAACACCGTAAGCTGGTAGTGTGAAGTCATAAGACAGACTATAGCATAAGCCAGGGCAACAAAGAAAGTAACCCCAGAAGCCAGCCCATCCAATCCGTCAGTCAGGTTTACAGCATTGGACGCAGATATTAGTACAAGTATGAGAAATGGAATATACATATACCCCAAATCAATGACTGTTCCACTAAACGGGATAATAATTTCTGTACCCCGATGAAAATAATAAAATAACAGTAATCCAAATAAAAGACCAATTAATAGCTGTAATAACAGCTTTTCACGAGCCCGTAACCCAAGAGAGCGTTTGAGGACCACTTTAATATAATCATCCCAGAAGCCAACAGCTCCAAAAGCAATCATTACAAACACTGCACTAAGCGATTCCGCACTGCTACCTGCCATGATAAATGTAGCTACCATTACTGCGGTAATAATAATTATGCCACCCATAGTAGGTGTGCCTGCTTTACTATAGTGCCGTTCAGGTCCTTCTTCTCTTATGTTTTGCCCCACTTTCAGCTTTTGTAAAAATGGTATCATTAAAGGTCCCATAAGAGCAGAAACTATTATAGCTATTACGGCAGCAATTAATGGATTTATTACATATCCCTGCAATCAGAAACCTCCTTAGGTATATAGTTTGATTCCAACATTATTCTGACGCAGAAGGACGCGGATTTTTATGATTAACGCTGATAATAATTAAAAGAAATCTGTGTTCATAATAATCTGCGTAAATCTGCGTCTAAAATATTTATTTTCTTACTAACCCCCATGGCCCAGGGCCACAAAAAGGCATGAAAACGGGGTTTGAAGTGTCAGTGTAATTCATAGGTTTCAGTGTATTCAGTGTCTATTTTCATATTAAACATCCCTTGGAAAACAGCTCATCAACCAGGGTTTCCAGTTGCATCCCCCGGGAAGCCTTAAATAGCAGAGTCCATTGGTTATCAACCCGGTTTTGCAAGTATTCCAGGGCCTCCACTTTTGTAGGAAAATGGTTTACTTGCTCCTGAGTCATCCCCGCTTCCAGAGCGCCCTGGGCTATATTTTGAGCCAGTTTGCCTACAGTTACCAGCAGGTCTACCCCTGAGGTATAAGCAATTTGTCCCACCCTCAGGTGAGATTCGGTTTCCAGGCTACCCAGTTCGAACATATCCCCTAAAACAGCCAGGTATTTACCAGGAGTGGCAAGTTCCTTACCAGTTTCCAAGGCTGCAGCCATTGAAACCGGGTTAGCATTATAAGTATCATTAATAACCGCTCCACCATCTTCCAGGTTAATGATATTTAAGCGATTACCGCTGGGTTTATAATCCACTAAACTACTTTTTATTGATTGCATATCTATCCCTAGCAGGTGGGCCAAAGCAGCAGCAGCTACAATATTAAGAGCCAACCTTCTAGCTGGCAGGGGGAAAAATAAGGTTTCCAGTTGATTCTGCCAGCGCATTGTTATTTCCATCCCAGTATTGCTTACCGTGCAGTTTGCTACTTGAAAATCACAATTACCATTATAGCCAAAAGTATATTTTCGGCATGAATACTTCCTGGCAGTTTCTATTAGTAATTTATAATCACCATTAATCAGCGCAAAACCATCTTCTGGTATTCCTGATAGTACTTCACATTTAGCCTGGGCAATATTCTCTAGATTTCCCAAAGTCTCCAGATGAACGGGCTCAACATTACTTATTAGAGCAAATTGGGGTCGGGCAATACTTGCCAGGCGCTGTATCTCACCTAATGCAGACATACCCATTTCCACTACCGCTGCCTGGTAACTCTCATCCAGTTGCAACAAGGTTAGAGGCAGGCCAATATCGTTATTATAGTTTCCTTGCGTTTTAAGGGTTTTCCAGGTAGATGACAAAAATAAGGCTGCCAGGTCTTTGATGGTGGTTTTTCCTACACTACCGGTGACTGCTATTACCAGTATATCAAAACATTTCCGGTAGGAGGCAGCCAGCGCCTGTAAGGCTTGTAGAGTGTCATCTACCAGAATGAGCGTTTTGTCTTCACCAGGCCCAAAGCCAAAATCATTAACCCGTGAAACTACCGCAGCCCGAGCGCCTTCTGTCAGGGCCGCTCTGACAAAATCATGCCCGTCAAATTTTTCTCCTGACAGGGCAATAAAAAGCGACCCTTCTTTAACCTTGCGAGAATCAGTAGTAACCCCGGTTATAATATGCTTATCGTTTCCTTCTATAATCCTTCCGTTTATACTGCGACAAACGAAATCCAGGTTTACTTGCACTATTTGCCCAATCCTTTCAAAAATTCTATGGCAACTTTTCTATCATCAAAATCAAGAACCTTATCTTTAACCAACTGGTAAGTTTCATGCCCCTTGCCGGCAATTATCAGCAAATCTCCCGGGCGCGCCAGGCGTACAGCATGGTTTATAGCTTCCCGCCGGTCACTCACAATAGCATAGCGTGAGTCTTTAACCCTATCTAGTCCAGGTACGATGTCATTTATTATGGCTTCAGGGTCTTCACTGCGCGGGTTATCAGAGGTAACCACGCAAAAGTCACTATAACGGGCTACTACTTCACCCATTAAGGGACGTTTCCCCCGATCGCGATCTCCACCACAACCAAATACGGTTATAATGCGATTAGTTGTTAACTGGCGACCAGTTCTTAAGATGTTTTCCAGGCCATCTGGGGTATGAGCATAATCAACTACTACGGTAAAATCCTGTCCTTCATCTATCTGTTCAAACCGTCCTGGTACTCCGTTAACCTTTTCCAATGCAGCTTTTATTATTTCTAGACTAATCCCTTCCCCCAGACCCACAGCTATGGCAGCCAGAACATTGTAAATACTAAACATGCCGATTAATTTGACTTTAATGTTAATAGTTGAACCCTTAAAAAAAAGGGTAAACTGACTACCCTTTAGATCAATCTTTACGTTTGTAGCTTTTATGTCACTATTATCACTTAATCCATAAGTATACACTTGTGCTTTTGCAGCCTGGATGAAGTTCCCGGAATAATTATCGTCCGCATTAACGGCAACAAAATTCTTATTCCCCGGGGCTATCATATTAAAAAGTCTAAGCTTACTTGCCTGGTATTCCTGCATATTATTATGGTAATCCAGATGATCCTGAGTGAGATTGGTAAATACTGCTATATTAAAATCTATGCAAGCCACCCGATATAAATCTAGAGCATGAGATGAAACTTCCATTACTACATACTGTGCCTTATTTCCCTGGCAAATTTGCATAAATTTTTCCACTTCAGGAGCTTCCGGAGTGGTATGTCCAAAATCTATAGTTTTATCATCCACCCGAGCATATAATGTACCCATCAACCCGATTTTTAAACCTGCCTCTTCCAGAATAGCTTTGATTAAATGGGTGGTGGTCGTTTTACCATTAGTTCCGGTTACTCCTATTACTTTCATATTATGCGAAGGTCGGCCATAGAAATTGGAGGCCAGAAGAGCCAGAGCTTTCCGATTATTTGCCGTCATTATTATGGTAACCGCATCAATGTGGTCAATGGCCTTCTCAATGAGGATAGCGCTGGCGCCGTTTTTGAGTGCCTGATCTATATAGAGATGTCCATCAGTTTTAAAACCGCTGATACAGACAAAGAGATATCCTGGTTCAACCTGGCGCGAATCATAAGCTATGCCTTTAATATCTATCCCTATTTCACCAGCAATAACGGTATATTCAATACCTTTTAGCAGATCGGCCAATAGCATCAGGTTCGCCTCCCTTTTAGTATTACTCACCTACTGGTTGAAATTTCACCTTAATACTTGAGCCTCTGGTCACAACTTTCCCAGCGGCAGGTGATTGTTCATAGGCCAAACCATATCCCTCGGGGATAAGGTGTAACCCCAGATCAGAGAGAATTTTGGCTACCTCTCTCATAGATTTTCCCTGTAAATCAGGTATAGTAACTTCACCATCTTTATTATCTTTATCAAAAGGTGACAGAGATATTATTATCTGTGTTCCTGGTTGCAGTTTAGTCCTGGGTTTAGGTGTCTGTTGCCATACGATATTGCCACTGCCGCTAACTTTTACTTTCAATCCCCGGGCATTTAATAAAGATATTGCCTCTGCCATGGGTAGATTTACTACATCAGGAACCAGCACATATTCCACTTTTTCTAACGTTTTGTCATTCTCTGGCAATTTATACATTGGAACTTCCAGGTAATGGAGAGCATCCTGCATAATGTTCTTAAAAACTGGTGCAGCCACCCAGCCTCCGAAGTAAGGGTACCCCTGAGGTGCATCAACTACTACCATACATACTAGACGAGGATTAACTGCAGGGGCAAAACCGACGAATGAGGCTACGTGCTCATTGGTAAGGTAGCCACCTCCAGGCTTAATCTTCTGCGCAGTACCTGTTTTCCCGGCCACTCGGTAACCTTCTATATAGGCATTTAGCCCGGTACCAACAGTAACTTCACCTTCCAAAATTAAACATAGTTGATGCGCCGTGTCTTCGGATATCACCCGGCGAACTACCTCCGGTTCAAACTTTTTTATAACCTTACCATTATTATCAATAATCTGTTTAACCAAATGAGGCTTAATCAGTTTTCCATCATTAGCAATAGCCGCTACAGCTGTTGTTAACTGTATAGGGGTAACCGCATTAGCTTGCCCCATAGCCATAACCGCCAGGTCAATCTGTTTTGCCCGTGTCTGTGGTACCAGTATTCCTTCAGCCTCACCAGGAACGTCTATACCAGTCAATTTACCAAAACCAAAGGCATTAATATAGTGGAAGTATTTATCCATTCCAATATCCAGACCTACCTGAACAAACCCTACATTACACGAATTTTCCACTATCTGAGCAAACGTTTGACTTCCATGAGCCTTGTGATTAGCACAACTAATAGTCTCTTTGCCAACCTTAACATGACCCGGACAGAAAAAACGGCTTTCTCCATCAACAACCTTTTCTTCCATAGCTATGGCAGCAGTAATTATTTTCATAGTAGATCCAGGTTCAAAAGCATCATTTATTCCAAAATTTCTACGGTTAGACTTTGGATACTCCCCATAATTATTAGGGTCAAATGTTGGACGAGAAGCCAGAGCCAGTATCTCACCCGTAGCAGGGTCCATAACGATTACTGTTGCCGCTTTGGCTCCACGCTCTTTATAGATTTTTTCAATTTCCTTTTCCACAATATACTGGATAGTCTCATCAATGGTTAAAATTAGATTGGCGCCATCAACCGGGCTGATATATTTATGGGTAGCCTCTGGTATATTTCGGTTAGCAGCATCCTTTTCAATAACAATGCGGCCTTTACTTCCTCCAACCAATTTGTCGTAATAATTGTCGATACCTTCCAGTCCTGTATTGTCAATCCCCGATATACCCAGTACATGGCTACAAAATATACCATTGGGATACTGGCGATGACTCTCCTCGGTAAGCCTGATTCCGGGTAAATCCATTTCTCTTATTTTTTGCGCTTGTTCTGGTTTTATCTGGCGCTTTACCCAAACAAACCAGGTTCTTTGGGTCAATGTTTTAAGAAGCTTTTCTTCATCCAGTTCCAGTATATCTGCCAGCTTGCGAGCAGTTTCCTTTGCTTCTTTAGATGCTATAACATCCGCTGGGCAAGCACTAACGGAATCAACACTAACTGATATGGCTAGCTCATTGCCGTTACGGTCATAAATAATTCCCCGCTTGGATGCCACCGGTTCATCGCGCATACGATTCTGCTCAGCTTTCCCAGAAAGCTCAGCTCCCCGAACAAACTGCACCCAAAAAATCCTACCACTGAGCAAAAAAATTCCCAGTGTAAATAAGAAAAAAAGCGCTGCTATACGCTTTCTTACCAGCAAACTTGTTGTTTGCATATAACGCACCTCATTTTTCTTGGATTACCTTTTTTCTGCTAGCAGCATTAAATTAGAATATAGTTTTTCTAGTGTTTTTTCTCCTATTCTAGTATTGTTATGATTAATATTTGCTACAGTCGTTTGATTAGCCGAGTTTACCGAATCCGGTTTCTGAGCTACAACTGCAATAGACCTGCTTACATCTGGCTTGCACATACCCAGTTGTTTGGTAGCCAGCATTTCTACTCTATCTAACGAAATTTGCTCAGCTATTTTAAACTCCAGCATGTGATTAGCCGTCTGAAGTTTATCTGTATCCTTTTCCAAACGCACTATCTCATATCCCATTGTTGAAATTTTGATGCAAAGATAAACAACTAGAAGTGCATAAATAAATAGAGCCAAACCGGTTTTTATTAATTTTGGTTTATGGTAGTTGGTTTTTTTGTAGACTCTCTTAATTCTACGTACAGGTTCAGGTTGCTTATGATTTTGAGCATATGAATATTGAAACTCGACCTGGCGAGCCTGACTCGCTTGTAGCATATTATTCTTCCTCCTCTAATCTTAGAACTATATTTTTTCTGCTACACGGAGTTTGGCACTCCGTGCCCGCCGGTTTTGGCAACATTCATTCTCACCTGGAACCACAGGTTTTCTGCTGAGCAGCTTTAAACTGGCTCTATGCCCACAGGTACATATTGGAAAATCAGGTGGGCAAACACACTCCCGGGCTTGTTCCTGCATAAATTTCTTCACTATACGGTCTTCCAGTGAATGAAAGGTAATTACACATAGCCTTCCACCAACACGCAAATGTTTTACGGCTTGCGGCAGAACTTCCTGTACGGCTTCCAGTTCACTATTAACTGCTATCCTTAACGCCTGAAAAGTGCGTCGGGCTGGATGTTTTTCTCGACTATAACGCGCAGGCACTGAAGATTTTATAATATCAACCAGTTCTAGAGTAGAGTTGATTGCTTTTTCCTGGCGGCATTTTACTATAGAATGGGCAATATTCCTGGCATATCTTTCTTCACCGTAATCATATATTATTCTAGCAATCTCTTCTTCGCTATAATGATTGACTATTTCTGTGGCATCTAGCTCCTGTTCGGTATCCATTCTCATATCCAGTGGGGCATCTACATGATAACTAAATCCCCGACCGGCAACATCTAATTGCATAGAAGAAACACCCAGATCTAAAAGTACTCCATTTACATGGCTAATATTCAATTCATCTAGTATTCGGGATAAATAGCGAAAATCCTCGTAAATAAATGTAATATTCGGAAAGTTTAACTCCCTTTTACTTTTTTCAATAATTTCTTTATCACGGTCAATAGCTATGATTCGAGCTTTAATACTCAAAAATTTAAGTAAATGACTTAAGTGCCCTCCCCCACCCAGGGTGCAGTCAACATATATACCATCGGGATCATTTAGCAAATAATCTATAGTCTCCTGAAGTAGGACTGGTTGATGCAAAATAAGATTCCTCCTATATACCTAGATCCACCATACTTTCTGCTATTTCCTCATAGGATGATTCCGCCTCCCGGGTATATTTTCCCCAATTAGTAGCGGACCAAATCTCAATTCTACTTCCAACACCAATTATAATTAAATCTTTATCAATACTAGCATATTCTCTGAGGTTTACAGGGATAAGGGTACGCCCCTGGCGGTCTATTTCCATTTCTGAAGCACCGGAGAAAAAAAAGCGGGCAAAAGAGCGTACATCTGCCCGGGTAAACGGCAGAGTTCTAAGTTTCTCTTCAATTGTTTTCCACTCTTCCATAGGATAAAGAAAAATACAGTTATCCAGGCCCTTGGTGGCAACAAACTTCTCCCCCAGTTGCTCGCGAAACCTGGAGGGGACGGTTATTCTACCTTTCGTATCCAGAGAATGCTGGTATTCACCCAGGAACATCTTTCTTCACCCTGTCACTCAAATTTGGGATGTCGTTCCACTTCTCCCCACTTTACACCACTTAATTCTACCTTTTCTTGTAAACATCCTTCATTGTGAAAATTTTAACTTAATATTTTTTCCCCAGACAATAAATTGCTAAGATTGAAAACCCTTGCCAATAAGGTGTTCTAGCCCTATAATCATTTATTGGCATGGGAAAAAAATGAATCAACTTTATAATCTAAAAAATCAAACTGGTACCATTAAAAGAAAAACCCGGAGTTTCAAAAACCCCGGGTTAAGATATGTTAAGAAATTTTTTAGCTAACTACCTTGATAATGAAATTCTTTTCGCCCTTATCAAATTTAATATTTAATGTCAGTTCGGTACCGTCAGGAACTGCTGTAATCGGAATGGGCAATAAACTGGTTAGCTCAGTCTTAACCGTTAGTACAGCAGTACCGTCTCCATTATCTTTGACAACATAGTGAGTGCCTTCTACCAGATTAATCTTTAGGGCACCACCCATGGCTGATCCAGTAATACCAGTAATTTTGGTTGCGCTACCCCAGGTAACGTTAATATCTCCATCGGCACCAGCATTTTTGTTAAAATCAAATGATGTCGGGCTTATAGCCAGTTCAGCAGTCGGCTTGGGCTCTTCTTTTTTAGGCTCTTCTTTTACGGGATCTTCTTTCTTGGGTTCAGGCTTTACCGCAGCTTCACCTAAAATAACAGTACGGGTATCTTGTTTCCAATCAACTTTAACTCCCAGAGCTTCTCCAACAGCCCTTAAAGGTAAATAGGTGCGTCCTTTATAGATAATAGGGGCCATAGTAGAACCATCAGTATCTTTCGCCGTCCAGTCAGTTCCGTTCAGCGTAATCTTAATATCATTGGCCAAATTGACAGTAATCTCCTGCACAGCAGGTGCTGCTACTACACCGGCGGTAAACGCAAACAACATTACTACAGCTAACATTAATATCCATTTCTTCTTCATGTTATAATTCCTCCAATCATTT
>CAZOIC010000011.1:0-31418 GCA_964579945.1 uncultured Syntrophomonas sp.
AGATGTGTTTATCTATTAAAATTAGGAGTTGAGCAAAATGGATAAGAGGGAATTTGGCAGAATAATGGAGCAGGCTATTGAGGCTGAAGTGGAATCTTATGAGTTCTATCGTGATGTTGCCAATAAAGCAACCAACCCTGCAGTAAAGCAGCTTTTCACCGAATTTGCCAGGGAAGAACATGGACATAAAGAACAGTTAGAGGAGATAAAAGCCAGGGGAATCCAAGACTTCGATTTTGCCGGAGCTACGGACTACAAAGTCTCCGAAACGGTTGATTTGCCGCTGTTGTCAGTGGATATGAAACCGGTGGATGCTATAGCCCTGGCTATGAAAAAAGAAGAAGCGGCCATAAAGATATATTCTCACCTGGCATCTTCTACAAGTGATCCGGCTAAACAAAAAATCTATTCCGAACTGGCGCAAATGGAGGAAGAACATAAGGCCCGCATGGAAGACCTCTACACTAATACCGCCTTCGGCGAAGTGTGGTAAGCTAATGCCAATTAGTTTCCCCTCCTGTTGCAGCTCCGCCAGGGTGTTCAGGGCTGAATCTGTTAAGCATATTGTTGTAAGTGCTTCGGTATTAGCTTATTATTTTTGAAAAGTATTATATCGCTGAAATGTTGGCTTGTAAATATTTAGTATACTTGCAGTTATTGTAGCAATTTCCATATTTACTACTTTTGCAGGGTTCCTTTATAGCTTATTTGAATAATGATATAATAAGCATTGTATTAAATAGAGTCCCAAGGAGTACCAAAGTGCCAATAAAATTCAGGGAATTAACAAAATTAATCGAGAAAGACGGCTGGTATATTTATTCTCAGTCTGGTAGTCATCGACAGTATAAACATCCCACGCAAAAAGGTCGGGTTACAGTAGCAGGTCATCCTGGGGACGATGTTCCGCCAGGAACGCTTAGTAATATACTGCGTCAAGCTGGATTAACAAAGGAGAAGTGATGCCTTGAAATACCCGGTGATTCTAGAAAAGACCGATAATAATTGGGCAGCCTATAGTCCTGATGTTTTAGGATGTATGGCTCTTGGAAAAACTGCCGAACAAGCATTGGAAGACTATAAAAAAGCCCTGCATCTCCATTTGCAGGGCTTAAAAGAAGATAATTTACCGTTGCCCCAACCGTCCAGTCAAGTTAAATATGTTAGTGTTTCCGTATAAACATTGTACAGCAAACAGTTTTTCATTGTGAAAAGCTGTTTTTTATTTTGAATTTTTGGAAGGCTATGTCCGGTTGAAGCTATTTTAATCTAATCCGACAGGTAAGAAATCTCAATGACTAACCAGTCATCTGCCGACAGCCGGGTCCCTGCAGGAGGCTGCGGCCTCCGGATTGGGGTATGACCTGTATTTGGGTGCTGATGCGTTCTTTGAGGGCAGGAACATGAGAAATGAGGCCAATCAGTTTCCCCTCCTGCTGCAGCTCCGCCAGGGTGTTCAGAGCAGTATCGAGAACATCATCATCCAGGGTACCAAAGCCTTCATCTAAAAATAGTGAATCCACGCTTACTTTGCGGCTGGCCATAGCGGATAATCCCAGGGCCAGAGCCAGGCTGACTATAAAACTCTCACCTCCGGAAAGGTTGGCGGTAGAGCGTATTTCTCCCGCCTGGTAATAATCAATGACATTTAACTCTAACACCTGGTCCGGATTACGCCGCAGCATATAGCGGTCACTCATTTTCTGCAGCTGGCGATTGGCATGTTTTATCATCATGTCAAAGCTTAAACCCTGGGCAAAATTGCGATATTTCTTGCCATCAGCAGAACCAATCAGATTATGTAAGACCTGCCAGCGCGTCAACTCTTCCTTTTGTTTTTCAATCGCTTGCATTTGCACCTGCATCTGCCGGGCAGTTTCCTGGCTGTCGTGCAGGGTCTTTTCAGCAGCTCCAATTCCCTGCTGAATTTCTCTTAACTCCTCCTCCCTCGTTTGCTGCTTTTCCTCCAGCACTTCCCGGGGTTCATCGGTCAGTTTTTTGTCTTTTTCCCGCTGTAATTTTTCCTGACTATTACGACGACGGGTCTGCAGTTCGGTTTCCTCTGTTTTCAACTTTTCTTCTGCTTCGAACAGGGACTGCTGTTCCTGGTTTGATAACCTGGCCTGCAGGTAATCTTCTTCCTGTTCAAAATCAGTCTGCCGCAACTGCCGGGCAAAACTCTCTTCCATACTTTGTAGTTGCGGAGTTCGTTTTTGAACAGCACTGTCCAAAGTTTTTTCCCGCTCCCCTAAAAATTCCTCACGGCGCTGCAGCATTTCTACTTCTTTCCCTGCCTTTTCCACGGCCTGCTCGCCGGTGCTTATTTCCTTATCCAGGCGCTTTTCTTCCTCATCCGCATCCCGCTCTCCATAAAGATTAAAGCGCTCCTGCTGCCGCTGCTGGTATTCTTCCTTCTGCTTCCCCAGCTTCTGGCGCTCACTTTCTAATGATGTTTCCCTGGTTTGCAGCCGGGTTTCCAGTTTGCCCAGTTCCCCCCGGGCAGTGTTGATATCCTTTTCTAAACGCAGCTTCTCCTCCCGCTGAACTTCCCAGCAGTTTTTGCGTTGATCCAGGGCCTTCAGAACAGCCGCCAGCTTCTCCAAGGGCAGAGCAGTAATGCCATATTCGCTTACTTCCTGTAAAGCTATCTCCTGCAGATTTTTTACCTCATCCTTTAAGTCCTGGTACTCATTTTTAAGGCGTTCATCCTCCCGGTGAGCTTGTTTTTGTTGCAATATGGATTGCTGCAGGTCTTTATCGGATTCAATAAATGCGGAATGGCTTTCTTCATATTGAAGAGCCAATGCCGTCGAGCTTTTCTGCAACCTGGTAATGGTCTTGAGCTGCTGCGAGTAATTTGTAATACTCTTTTGGCTCTGATTTACTCGCAGTTCCACCTCATCCCGACTCTTCACCTGGGATAAATCCAAACCCAGTTCATTCATGCTCTTCCGGCGTAGTTTTATTTCTTTATCCAGTTGCTGTTCTGCCTCTTTAACTGCAGCCCGGGTATGTTCCAGTTCCTTATCTATCCCAACCTTTTGTCTTTCTCGCTTTTGCAGCTCCTTGCTTAACTCTTTATACTGCTCCCGGGCTTGATTGAGTGCCTCCTGGCTTTCGTCCATTTGCGGTACATTGCCGCGGGCATAGGGGTGTTCGGTAGCCCCGCATAATGGGCAGGCTTTGCCATCTTCCAGCTGCGCCCGTTCCGCTTCCAAATCCCGGATACGGGTTAGCAATAACACCTGGATTTCCAAACCTTCAACCTCTTTGGCCAAATTGTCGACTTTATCTTGCCTCTGCTCTATTTCCAGGTTCAGTTGCTGTTGTTGCTCTTCCAGCTGTTGCGCTATATCCTGACCGCTCTGTAAATCCTCCTCCACTTCAACAATCCTATCCCATATCTGTATTAGCTCCTGCAGTTTATTCTTCTGCTCCCTATATTTATCCAGCTCATCCTGCCACCAGTCCATTTCATGACCTTGTAAGGCCTCTTTCAGTTTATCCTGTTCTGCCTGTAACGTATTATGCTGCTGCTCCTGCAGTTCTTTATTATTTTCATGGGCAGCAGCTATTTCTTTGCCTGCATCCAGCAGAGATTGCAGGGCTGCAGTTGCTTGGTACTGCTCATGCTCCTTTTTTTGCAATGCCAGCGCCAGTTCCTCCAACTGTTTAAAAGTCCTGGTAATACCGGTCAGGTTGCTAACCAGTGCTGCATCCCGACCATTATTCTGCAAATATTTTTCGATACCGGCCAGAACTTCACCCATTTCTTTTAGTTTCTGCTCGCCATTGGTTATTTCGTCCTGCAGAACCTTGCACTCGGTTTCTTCGTTATCGACTATCAACTTTATCTTTTCTATCTGCTCACCCTGCTGTTTAATCAATAAGTCCATTTCCCGAACCTTTTTGGCTGTTTCCCCTTCCGCTTTACGTGAAATCTTCAGGTTATTTAGTTCCTGCCGGGCCTCTTCCGATGCCCGAGCAGCCGTAGTGATGGCTTCCCTTTGCCGGGGCAATTCTTCCTGGATTCTTTCCAATTCGGTCATATCGCCGGACTGCAGCTCCCGCAACTGGGTGAGCCGGGTATAAGGAGCATCCAGATTTACAGCCTGGCGAGCCTTCTGCAGACGCAAGCAGTCCTCCTGAAAAGCCTCTTGCCGCTCTAAATACTGTTGCCACTGCACTTCCAGAGACCTGATTTCTTCCTCTAATTGGGCTATCTGTTCCAGCCAGGTCAAAGCCTTCCGCAAGGAGCCGAGCTCTTCCCTCTGTTTTTCTTCCTGAGTAGTATTAAGGGCAATAGTCTCTCGCAAGTCTTCTTCCTCTTCCGCACTTAATACCTTCATCCCGGCTATTTCAGCCTGAAGTAGTTCCAGATGGTTTTTTTCCTGCCGCTGCCGCTCATGCACCTGCATAGATATCTGACTGTAAATTTCGGTGCCCGTAATCTGCTCCAGGATAGGAGCGCGCTCATCCGGGGGAGCCTGCAGAAAAGCTGCAAATCCGCCTTGAGCCAGCAACATGGAGCGGGTAAAGCGGTTAAAGTTCATACTTGTAATTTCCTCTACCCGAAGAGCCACATCACGAATTTTATTTTCCAAGACCTGACCAGTAACCGCATCAGAAATCTCATGTTTATGCGTTTGCAGTTCTCCATCCGGCTTCTTATGGGCCCGCTGCTGGCTCCAGTGGCAGCGGTAAGAACCATCGGGGGTAGTAAAGCTTATCTCGGCATAACAGCTTCCGGTATGGCGAGACATAATCTCATTACTGCTCCTATTCACCCGTTCCAATCGTGGCGTACGGCCATAAAGGGCCAGACAGATGGCATCCAGAATAGTAGTTTTTCCTGCCCCGGTAGGCCCGGTAATGGCAAATATACCATCCGCTAAATAGGCTGGATCGGAAAAATCTATCTTCCACTCCCCCACCAGGGAATTTAAGTTTTGAAAACGTACCTCTTGCATCCTCATCGCCAGTTCCCCCTATTCTGCCATCCCATCTTCCAAATCCAGCGAGTCCACTACTTCGTTATACAACCTCAACAATTCCGGACGCTGACTTTCTTCCACTTCATAAGCATCCAAACAGCGTATAAAAACCTCCTGGGGATGCAGCTCAGCAAGAGCTTCTCCCTCACCCAGGAGGCTTAGTTCCCGGTCCCACTGGCTCTTGTTCCCCACCCGTAAGACTTCTATATCTGTTCCGGCTACTGCTTCATCCACTTTCTCCCGCAAATCGCTTATTATTTCCGTACCTTCATATATAATTTCCACCCAGACATTCTGCTGCTTAGACTTCAGTTCCTGCAATTGCTCCTCAATTTGCTGCCAATCCCCACGAATGTTACGTAAAGCCTGGAAAAGCGGAACCGTAATCGGCGTAATTCCGACCTTAGCATCCGTAAACTCCACCTTAATAACTTTCTTTTCCCGGGCAGCCTCCCCGAAACCCATCGGCAGTGGTGCACCGGAATAACGGCAGGTTTCCTTTCCGACGACCGTCTGAAAGGCATGCAGATGTCCCAGGGCTACATAATCAAACAAGGGCGGGAAAATATCTGCCCCTACCTGGGCCAGTGCACCGGGATAAATTTCCCTGACCCCATCACCTTCTACGGTTTGTCCCCCGGCAACTAATAAATGACCCATAGCAACTATAGGAACTGATTTTTCCAACCCGCCCTGAATTTCTTGCACCTGGTCAGCCAGCAGAGCATAATGGGAACGGATGCCCTCAACCAGCTTACGCCCCTTATCCTCCACACTCTCCCCCGCTTCCACCCTGCGAATATCCCGATCCCGCAGGTAGGGAACCGCACAGACTACCAATTCTGCTTCACCCTGGGCATTTTTCAATAACAAAACCTCATCATCCGGACTTTCCCCCATACTTCCTACTATGTAAACCTGCAAATGGCGCAGCAGTTCCCGCGGGGCATTCAAAAAAGAGGGAGAATCATGGTTTCCTGCTGTAATTACCACATGACGGCAGGAGGATTCCGCCACCTGGCATAAAAACCGGTAATACAGCTCCTGCGCCCGATTGCTGGGTGTAGTAGTATCAAAAATGTCTCCCGCCACCAACAGCACATCAATGTTTTCTTCTTCCAACAATTCGCTCAACCAATCCAGAAATGCTTCCATTTCTTCATATCTTTTGCGCCCATAAAGGGAGCATCCCAGGTGCCAATCTGAGGTATGAATGATTTTCATTAGCATTTTTCCTTTCATCAGACCATCCCGCCATGTCTCCTGACAGTATTATGTGCAGATTTTGGAGACGGGGTCATTATTTAAACAGCTTCCTTAACGCTTTCCCAGTGGCTCTGCCGGCTATTCTTCTGCCTATCCTTTTTTGGGTGGCTTTGCTCCCTTTGGATACGGCATCAACATCTCCCAAAAGCCGGGCCAGAGCATATAATAAACTCCGAATTCCGGAAATGCTGTTTCTGGCCACGTTAATCACCTCCCCTTGAATCGCCCTGAAGTATCCCTTTCTGATTTTAATTATTGCATACTACCGTGACATAATATTGTCATTTTTTAAATTAATTAGAGAATCGTTTTTTGACGCGGAAGGACGCGGATTATTATAGGATTTCCGCGGATTTTTTAAAATAGGCCGTAACCCCACCAGCTGTTTTCATCCATGGTTGCATGTGCTCCGGCACTCAGCAGTGACTATTCACCGCTAACCTGACCAGGAAAGCCGACTAACTGCCGTGGTATGTCTCAAAGAATGCTTTTTTATAATTCCACCTTTAGTCGTCGGATGCTAATATTCTGTCTACAAAATCCTTTAAATCCTGTTCTCCACTGCGAATGATTCTATCGATTCGGGGCATCTGTAGTACCTGGTTAACCAACACCAGTAAATCTTTATCCTCTCTTATCGTTTCCTCCTGGGTCATTAAGAACATAAGTGCCTTTAGCAATTGATTCCTGAAGGGGCTGATACTGCCGGCGTTTTCTAAAATATAAATAATGGCCTGCACGGTTTCCTCGATAATTACAGATTTTTCCCCGGTAATGCTGCCGAACGAACCATCCGCATTCTGCCCGGCGGCCAGCTGTTTTACCTTACTTTCCTGGGTATCTGCATCCGGGTGCGGGGTATCCGAGATATCCATAGAATCCTGCGTATACATCTTTTTCGCTTTGAACCTGGCCCTGAAGCTTGTTTGGAAGGAAAACAGGTTCCCGCCGACACTAGATGATAAGCATTCATTTACTATTAAGCAATCCTGACTTATGTTATCTTGGTTAAACATATCCCAGCCATAAGGAATGTCAACCGGTATTACTATTGGCTCAGGTAACCCGGACAGTTTATTTTCCCGTTGGTACACCCCTACGAACGAGGTCAATGATGAGAGCAGATGATGTTTTTGGGAGAGTTCAATAATATCTGCCTTGATGGTTTTAGCCCGCCTGGGGTTTCCCGATTGCAGATAAGTTTCCAGCTCGGTGATTTTGCGTTTAGCCCATAGTTTCTCCAAAACCTCGGCATTTGCAGTTTCTAATATCTCGCCTATTTCCAGTACAATTTCCTGGGTACCACTATAGCCTTTGATAATCATTTTATCTTGAGGCCGACTTTTCATTTTAAATACCTGGGTGAAGGGTTCCATATCATACAAGCGGTTGGGGATTTTACCGCCCGGTTCCAGGGAAAAGCCCTCCATCTGGAGAGTGATGTTTTCCATATAGTTAGCATGAATACGGGAAAAATGCCGGATAACCTTATCTTCGAGATTTTCTCCGGGATAGACAAATTCGGCATAGCCGTTTCCGGCTTCGGCAATGCGGTTGATAAAGAAATCATTTACAGTGGTATCAATACCAGTGCTGAATAAGCGCAGGTTTTTATTGTGTGCCTTTATATAATTGATAATTTCGTTTTCATTTCCCACCTGTCCGTCAGTAAAAAGAAGGATGATTTTCCCATATCCCGGTGTTTCTTGGAGCGCAAACTTGACTGCAGGAAGGATTTCTGTTCCTCCCATGGACCTCAACCGACTTACCCATCTGGTTGCCGAATCCAGGTTTTTCTGGTTAAAGGGCAAACTCTTTGGGGAGAAGGGATGCAATTCGCTTTCAAAGGCGACCAGGTTAAACAAATCATCAGTCTCCAGGTTGCGCAGACAGATTTTCATGGCCTGGGCCGCCTGCTCTAGCTTTTCTCCCGCCATGGAACCGGAAATATCTATCAGGAAGATGTATTCCTCGGATTGTTTTCTATCGATTGGAGGAAATTCCGGCGTGTAACTGGCAAGCGCATAGTATTCATTGCGGTCGTTTTGGCCGTAAATAATACGCGGCAGCAGTTCATCGGAGAGTTTCAGGGACAGGATAAAATCCCGGTTCATGCGGGTAGTCCCTTCTTCCAGAGAAACGGTTGCCGTGGTGGGGTCACTCTGCTCAACCTGGATATGGTGTGAAGGGGAGTTGATGCTGATGAAGGGGCTCAAAGTTTTTATGTTCATCTGCAGTGAAGCCCGGTAATTCGCATCCCCTATAGGAGGGGTGATAAAATCTGCATCTGGTACCTGGTCAGTAGAATGGGCTTCTCCGGGGCCAATTTTTTCACCGGTAGCATTACCGGGAATATAACGAGGTCCGACCAGGGTGGGAATAGTGATACGCATTTGGGCATCACCGGTTTTAATCTCCTGAAAATAATTGATATCAATCTTTACCTCTTCTCCAGCATCAATTTGTCCCAGGGAAATCTGAAATACATTGGCCCGCATACTCTCCAGCAAAAAGGCGCTATCTCCCTGTCTGATAGCCTCATCGTAAGCAGCGAAGGCCTGCTCCTTTTCCTTGATCTCGGTAATGATGACTTTTTCTCCGATGGTGGCAGTAAAATCACAAACAGCAGCATTTTCAGGCAGGGGAAAGGTATAGATAAATTCTGCATTTTCACCGCTGTCGTTATGGTAATGCTGTTGTATTCTTACCCACAAAGCATTTCCCGCCAGGTCACCACTGATATCTACTGCTTTCAGAGCCATAGATTTTTGGTTTTTCCGGTTTACTAATCCGTAATCCATCAGGCTACCTCCTTTATTTCCTCTTAATCAGTTTCATGGTATATTTCCTTACTTTAGCAATCAGGTCGGGCTGTTCTTCCAGCAGTTCTGCCGGAACATGAAGTTCTACTCCTGCTCCAAGTGCAGCGCGAATATAAACATCCTCCCGGATACCATCTACCCCTGCTCGATAATCGTCCATTGGCACCAACAATGGATAGTCAGTTCTATCCTCCGTTTCAGAGTACATAGTTTTTTCAATAACATTAGTATCAAAAGCAATGCCTTGAGTCCCTGCCGGTTCTGGGTGCCCTTTATCTTCCAGAGCTTGCTCTACCTCTTCTATATTCATTTCGCTAATAATTTCTTTGATTTTTTCCAGAGGCAGGTATTGTTCCTGCAGTTTTTTAATTAAGCGCAGCCTGAGCAGATGCTCCTCCTGGTAAGTGGTTCCTACCCCGGCCCCATCCGGCGGCGGCAGCAATCCCCGCCCTACATAGTAATGCACGGTTCGGTTTGTAACCCCTGCCTTTTGTGCCAGTTCACTGATGCGATATTTTTCAGACATTAGCAATTCATTCCTTTATTTGGTGTATGTAACCTTATGCTATCATCGTTACGTAATGGTGTCAATATCGTAAGGTTTGTTAAAATACTTTTAGGTCAATTTTCCTTGACAATATTCCCCTTTTCTAACAAAATTAGCTCAATTAGAGGATTTCCCGTTGCAAGCGAGAATTATAAAGGGCATATTATGTAATTGTTCACCTGTTTAAATGTTTACCCTTAGTATGTGATGTTGACAGTCGGATAAAAAATGGGGGGAGCATAACTATGGATAGCGAGAAATTCCAGGAGTTAGTGCTTAAACAACTTGAATTGCTTTCTGATAACGTGACAAGCCTGGATTCAAAGGTTGGTACACTTACTGATAACGTGGCAAGCCTGGATTCAAAGGTTGGTACACTTACTGATAATATGACCAGCCTCGATTCCAGGGTAGATACCCTTACTGATAATGTGACTGACTTAACTTCCACGGTCGGTACACTTACTAGTGATATGGGAACCCTAAATTCCAAGGTCGATACGCTTACCAGTGATATGGGAACCCTAAATTCCAAGGTCGGTACACTTACCAATGATATGGGAACCCTAAATTCCAAGGTCGGTACACTTACCAGTGATATGGGAACCCTAAATTCCAAGATCGATAAGATTGATGCTAACCAAGTGCGCCTGGAAACTGAAATAACTGAAAAAATTCGGGCACTGTTTGATGCCCGACAAGTAAGCCTGGATTACTTTGCCAGCATAAAAGACACTCTTGTTAGAATCGAAGCCAATCAGGAGTCCTTTCGTCATATACTTTACAATGTTGAAAGCAAACAGCGCGAACAAGATCACGAGTTACGCCTTTTACGCATTGAACAAAATGGTTAAGAGAAATTCTTTATGTATCATATTATTGATCGTGATTCTGGTTTCCAATTGAGGCACTTCTGCGATACATTACTGTCAGTACAGACTTAAATAACTTAAACTAGCTGTATTTTTCATAGTAATTTTACATCTACTACCAATATTCCTTTTAAAATTTGGTATTTCTATTTAACCTTCCCTGCTTATATACGCAAACAAGCGGAGCCATAAAGGCTCCGCTATTATTCCTTTTTTCGGTGTAAAGGGCAACATATTAATGCCATGTGGAAGGGGCACCGAATTCGTATATTATCCCTTTTCCCTCACTATCCCCCTACACTGCCCCTAACGCCTTAAATACCGCATCAATCGGGTCAGAATAGAAAATCGGTTGTACTTTGATTAGTAGTTCCGGGGGTACGGTCTGCAGGTCAACGACTGACAGGGCCGGGATCAATACCCGTTTGGCGCCTCCGTCAACGCAGACCTGGAGCACATTGGCGAAGTCAGAGATTTTTTCAATGGTGCCGGAAACGGTGATATTGCCCAATACCACCAGGCTTTCCTGTACCGGTCGGTCCAGTGCGGATGAACACAGTCCGATAAACTCGGCCAGAGCTAATTCTGCACTCATACCGATACCCTGCAGATCAGTGGCATGCATAAGGTAGTCTTTGTTTTTGGTGGTTATACCGCTGCTGACATTTTTACAGTTGGCAGTAAAGTAGCGAAAAGCGGTATCAATGCTTTCTTTTACCTCTTTACGAGAACCCAGGCCAGTTCGTTCAAATTTGCCGGTTCCGGATACGGCCTGGTTCTCCAGTTTGAAAACCCCGATCATCCCGGAATCACCCTTACCCACCAGGTAAACATGACCCGGCTTGCCCAGCCCTTCGGGAATAAGTTTTCCCCCTCCCTGCTCGGGGACGGAAACGAACTCTTCCTCCAGGGTTTCCCGGTCAATATAGGAGAAATGCACATCATAGAATTCCATGCCCCCGATTTTCTTGAGCTGTTCTTTTACCCGGCGACGGCCTACCAGGGCATATTCCAGGACTTCGGCCACATCCTCGCGGCTATATTCCCCATGGGGATAAAGTAGTTTCATCATCCCGGATACGGTCTTGCGAACCGCAATAACATCACGCTGATTAAGATTATTGCCCAGCTTAAAATAAGCATCAATAGCATCGGCAAAACTGTGTTTTCGCATCTCCGATAACATATCATCGGTGGACTGTTCCATTGGCTAGAAGAATATAGTTCTAAAACCTTTATGCGAATTAAACTGAAGAATGCTTTCTATAGTTCATGGCAGCTTCGCTGACCTCTTTTACCGTTTTATCTTGCCAGATATTCTCCTGCCACTTCGTATAATCAAATGGTTCTCTCATGATAAGGGCTATAAACCTTTCTGCCTCCACCTTACCAAGATGCAATATGCAACGAGTCCTTGGCGTTCAACCCCATTGATGCGCGAATTGGGTCGCTTTTATATAATTAATAACCTGGGCCACATCAAGATTAGTACTATTGTCAATATCCGGGTCTAAAATATCGTCCAGGGTTGTCTGGGTTCCTTCTATCTGGGAGGATAATATGGCTTCTTTTCTCACATACATAGCAATAAACAAATCTATATCCGGTATCTGTTCCGATATTCCCTCCAGTCGCCCCAGCATATGATGCGCCTTACCCAGAAGTAAGGCCATTTCCTCATCAATATTTACTGCCGGCAGGGGTGGCAAAGCAGCCGGTTCAAAAGCCTGATAGGCCATTTCCCCACTCAGCACCTTGACGTATTTACCTGCACGTCCTGATTTGATGCTCTCCACCTCCAAAATGAAATATATACTTATAATTATAGCGCTTATTTCATTTTGTAGTCATTTAATGAAATAAATTATAGTTAAGCACTTGCCTTTATTTACTATTGCTCCGGGTAATATTCTCATCCGAGACTTCATAGCCATCCTCTATGAATTTCCCTAATCGCTTAATAATTTGATACCAGGCATCTTTGTATTCGCCCAAAATAGCCAGGATGGCTTCATTATGTTTTAATCCTTCCTCGTAAATACGAGTAGCTATTTTCTTGCCTTTATCGGTAATATACAGGAGTGTTATGCGGCGGTCCTGGGTGGATGGTTTGCGTTCTACCAACTGGTCTCTTTCCAGGCGATCGACCATAGTAGTGAGGCTGGAACTTTCCAGGTTTGCCCGCTGGCATACTCTGGTTAGGGTCGAACCGTCTTGCTCCAGCAGGGACACCAGTATATAAGCCTGTCCCATGGAAATATTATAGTAAGCGAGGTAATCGGAGATATGCACGGGCCGCTGCCGTTTCCAGGTGCTACATATGCCAGGTCATAGCGCCGGTCATTGCTGCTTCTTTTTCCCGGAGCAGGGTTTTGTGTTTACCAGCGATATTGAATTTTCCGAGTTTGGCCCCTGGTATGGCATGGTGCATTCTTCAGTGTCCGACCAGCTACGCTCCCTGGACCGATTAGCCGCCATCGGGGCTGACTATTATATCAGCGGCCATCATGTGCCCGTGGTTCGCAACCCGGGTGGTCATCGCCTACGGGCTTATCGTAACACAGTGTTAGAGCGCCAGCGCCGGGTGGCACAACTATTGTATGGGGGACGCAGCACGGTAGAGGAAATTGCCAGGGAATTGCCGATCTACCGCCGTCTACCTAATCCAAAACCGATATTCTGGGCTTATGAACTTATGATGGTTTATCACCATCTGCTCTATCTGGAGGAACAGGGATATGCCGGTCATGACGGATACACATGGTTTCCAACCAAAACAGGTATCGGTGCGGGGCACCTTTCTCTATAAGAACACAGAGTAGATTCACGACCTAACCTGGCCACCTGCTATTTGCCATTTTACTGTATTGCGGCTTTCTTACGACGCTGTAAATCTTCTACCACCTGGGCCAGGTAAGGAGCCCAGCCAGTTACTTTGACAATTAATCGGATTTGGGGATCCCCGGGGGGGCCAACTCTTAACACCCGTGCCTCATACTCCCCTGAACGAACCACTTCATCCAGATAGCGACTGTAGTATACAGGTACATACCCCAGCATGATATCACTCGGACTCCTCACCTGAATAGCAAAGGAGTCATAGGGATTATCCGGTTCGAGGACTAGCCGGATTAATGTGCCGGGAGATAATTCGTTGATGGCTTGCTCTCCCTGGTAATGTCTCCATCCAGCGACATTGAAATCAACATCGAAATCACCATCACGTGAAAATATAAAGGGCGTAACAAATTCTATAGTATCTGTAGCCAGCCGTCCGCCTGTTGCCTGCAATAATTCCAGGGAGGTACAACTTTCATTAAGCCCCAGCTCTCTTGCTAATTTTGCGAAATCCGGCCGTCTGCGGTTGAGAAGACGTCGCTCAAAAATATAAAAGAGTTTGGTGTTAGAATAAACCTGCATTTCCGGGAAAGGTACCAGGCGAGTAAATCCCAACTTTTCAGCCCGATCTATCCCGCAGTGGTTTATTTTCCGGGCACAATCCTCCGAGGAGTGGATATATCTGAATTTATAGTCATTTTCATACCACAATTTTCCTACTACATAGCGCTGTCTACTCTGGGGTTCTTTCCATACCAGCCATAGTTCAATTTCTTTTTCTCTTACCACTTAATTCACCAGCCTTTCTATACAAGCTTTCCGTTCCAGTAATAACCTGAACACGAATTCTTTCCTTAAATCAGACATGATATCATCAGGCATTAATTTTATAATATTCCACACTGAATCTTTGTTCAAAGCACTAATTGTTTTTGTTGCAGTCCTTAACCCCATATCTTCTCGGTTTTTAATACCGGTTATAAGGTTAAAATGATTGATTTTATGGCCTTCTTCCAGCCGTATCAAACTCATACCCCGGTTAATAAAAGCCTCGAACATTCGGTTATTGGACATTATCTTTCTTACTCGGTCTTCATTCAGATTCCAACCCAGAGAAGAACCATGATCATACAATGGGGCCAAACGCACCTGATCTTCCTTAAAACATAAGCCCCAATTATCCTGATGTCGGTCGGAATTGGCCACCAGAGCATCAAAGATAATCATATTCAGCAGGTCAGGCAACAGTCCATAAGGCTCAACAATGGTTCTAATACGCTGAAACGTGTATCGCGGTACTAAACTGGGTTTACTAACATTAAAAATTACATTAAATGGCCCCTTTAATTAAAATATACCGGGGTCAAAAAACCCCGGTATCGTTTGATTTCAATGGTGGGCGCGGAGGGTTTCGAACCCACGACTTCTACCGTGTGAAGGTAGCACTCTCCCGCTGAGTTACGCGCCCATGATTATGGTTCGTTGTTTAGTTTATCACGTCCTGGCTAATGTTTCAATTTGTGTTTACTTATATAATTGGTCATTAACAATGGTCTGTTCGCGACCGGGGCCTACGGCAATCAGGGACTGTTTGACTCCGGTGAGCTCTTCGATTTTGGCCAGGTAGTTGCGGGCATTGGCGGGCAGGTCTTTATAAGTGGTTACCCCGGTGATACCCTGTTGCCAGCCGGGAAGTTCTATATATTCAGGTTCACACTGGTTGAGGACGCTGGTGGTATCGGGAAATTCATATATTAGTTGGCCTTTGTAGCGGTAGGCAATGCAGATTTTAATGGTAGAAAACTCATCCAGTACGTCCAGTTTAGTTATGGCCAGTTCAGTTAAACCATTGACCCGGACCGCATAGCGCAGAACTACAACGTCTAACCAGCCGCAACGCCGGGGCCGGCCGGTAGTTGTCCCAAATTCCATGCCCCGCTGGCGCAGTATTTCGCCATCAGCATCATTTAATTCCGTTGGAAATGGGCCTTCTCCCACTCTGGTGGTATAGGCTTTAGCCACCCCCAGTACCCGGTTAATGCAGGTGGGGCCAATGCCGGCTCCTACACAGGCGCCTCCGGCTATAGGATGGGAGGAAGTAACGAAGGGATAAGTGCCATGGTCTATATCCAGCATAGTCCCCTGGGCGCCTTCAAAAAGCACTTTTTTGTTCTCCTGGATATGCTGGTAAATCAGATAAGAGGTGTCCGCCAGGTAGGGCTTAAGCTGTCCCACCTGTTCCAGGGTTTCTTCCAGCAGTTGTTTCCAGTCAAAACCCTCTTCCTGGTATATTTCTCTTATAATCCGGTTTTTATATTCCACCTGGGCTTTAAAACGGCTCTCCAAGATTTCCCGATCCTCCAGGAAATCGGCAATGCGGAATCCGATGCGGTTGATTTTATCGGCGTAGGTGGGACCGATACCCCGTTTGGTAGTGCCAATGTGACTGTCTCGGTCTTTCAGAGTATCCAGCTTTTTATGGTAGGGTAAAACTACCGGGGCTTTACGGCTGATACACAGGTTGGAGGTATCTATGCCCCTTTGCTGCAACCCGGCCAGTTCTTCAATGATTTTTTCTAAATCAACTACTACCCCGTTACCTACGATACACAGGGTAGCCGGGTATAATATGCCGGAAGGTATTAAATGCAGCATAAATTTTTCATCTTTTACTTCAACTGTATGACCGGCATTGCTTCCTCCCTGATAGCGCACCACACAGTCTGCTTTTTTAGCCAGGAAATCGGTTATTTTCCCTTTTCCTTCGTCACCCCACTGGGCTCCTACCAGTACCACTACTGCCACTGTGCCACCCCCTGGCTTATTTTCTATTACTTTTGTAACTGGATAGCTAATATTAGCAAACGGGTATAACCATGTCAAGGTGGGACAAGGGGACAGGGAAGCAGGGGGACGGTTCTTTTGCTTCCATATATGGAAGCAAAAGAACCGTCCCCCTGCTTCCCCCCCCCACTCAGTCGGTAAAAACGTATTGATATGCTTCGTTTATGTATTTGATAGGAATTATCTTCATCCCCGAGGGGCTCTGGGCTATATCTTTCCCATTTTCCGCCGGTATCAGCATTTTTTTGATGCCGGCCTGACGGGCTCCATAGATTTTTTCATGCAGGGCTCCTACTGCTTTTACCTTACCCTGCAGGGCCAGTTCTCCGGTAATGGCTACATCCTGGCGTAGTGGTTTCTTCTTGATGGCGCTGAGTATGGCCAGGTATATGGCTGCTCCCGCGGAAGGGCCGTCCACCCTGCCACCACCGATAAAATTAATATGTAAATCGTAGTCTTTCAGGTTTTCTCCGCTATCCTGACGGAGTACGGAGGCAGCGTTAAATACCGAGTCTTTAGCCATGGATCCGGCAGTTTCATTAAAACGAATACTTCCTTCTCCCGGGTCTTCCGCGGGAAAAGCAACTGCCTCCAGCTCAATCAATCGCCCCTGGTAAGCAAAGGCTCCTACCCCGAATATTTTTCCCACTTCAGCTTCATCTGATGCCCGCTGTAAGCAGCAGGTGCTTAAGCGGCTGTTTTGTATAGCTTCATATACATGCTTTTGCCCTACCTCTACTATTGCCTCCTGCTTTCCGGTTTCATTCAGGGCTATGGCAAAGGCATCGACCAGGATTTTATTGGCCCCGCGGCCATCACAGCAATACTGGCTGATAACGTCACTTACGCTGCTATCTATGTTAATTTGCAGTTTATTGGCTGACATATGTACTATTTGCTTTATGTGTTCCTCGGTCAGGGGTTCAAAAAATATTTCCATACAACGGGAACGAAATGCCGGGCTAATATTCTCGCGCTCCCGGGTAGTGGCTCCAATCAGTACAAAATCGGCCGGTACCCCCTGCTCAAACATCTGTTGTATATACCGTGGTATCCTCTCATCGTGGGGGTCATAATACGATGATTCAAAGAAAACCCGCTTATCTTCCAGCACTTTTAGGAGTTTGTTTTGTAAAATGGGGTCCATATCACCTAATTCATCAATAAAGAGTATTCCCCCATGGGCCTCCGATACTAGTCCCAGCTTGGGCTCCGGGATGCCTTCCTCGGCCAGTTCCCGGCGTGCTCCCTGGTAAATGGGGTCATGTACCGAACCCAGCAAGGGATTGGTAGATTCGCGCGGGTCCCAGCGCAGGGTAGTACCGTCCACCTCTATAAAGGGTGCCTCTTCGGAAAAAGCGCTTTGGGGGTTTCCCTTGACCATTTCCAAGGCCAGCCGGGCGCAGGTAGTTTTACCTACTCCGGGTGGACCATAAAGGATGATATGCTGGGGGTAAGGGTTGTTTAAGCGGGATATCAAGGCTTTTACTGCCTTATCCTGGCCGATAATCTCATTAAGGCCGGTAGGCCGGAGGATATCCAGAGCCGAACGGTTAAGCCGGGTGTATTCCATTTTCTCCAGTTTGCCCAGTTTTTTTAAAGTGCGGGCATTTTCGGGTGAGGATTTTTGCTCCTTGATAACCTCCAGTTTAATATCCTGGATATAATCATTATATTTCTCTTCTAATCTCTGTTGAATACGCTCTTCCAGTTCATTTTCTACCTGGCGCCGGGCAAAACTTTCGACCAGAAGTTCCTCCAGTTCATCCAGCAGAGAGGGTATCTGATTCTCAGCGTATTTATCATTCAGAGTGGGGTTTTCTTTAAGAATGCGACTGAGAGCCAGAACCCGTTCCTGCAGGAGAGACGAGCTCATAAGGTCGATAGCATCAAATTTACTGGCTTTCATTATTAATCCCTGGGTACCATAGATGGCATCCAGCTTTTTGTATATAGCTTCAGTTCGCCATAATAATCGAGTCTTTGTTTCTTGCTGCGTTTCCAGGCTGGCATGGGGCCTGGTTGAATACTGCTTCAATTCAATGTCCTCCGAAGTATTAATCTGCTGCTTCTACCCGTACGGTTATTTCCGCCTGTATCTGCGGATAAATTTTTATTTTAATCGGGTATTCACCCAGGTGTTTAATGGGTTCTCCCAGGTCTACCTTTTTCTTGTCTAACTTAACTTTAAACTGTTTGTTTAAGGCATCAGCTATTTCCTTGGAGGTAACTGCACCAAATAATTTGTCGCCCCCGCCGGAACGGGCCGTTATAGTTATACTTTTACCGTTAAGACGGTCGTACAGAGCCTGGGCCTGAGTTTTTTCCCGGTCTTTTTGTTTTTGCAAACGGCTGGCCTGATCTTCTTTTTCTTTGAGATTGGCTGTAGTAGCTTCCACCACTAATCCCCTGGGAATCAAGTAATTGCGCGCATAACCATCGGAGAGATCTTTTACGTCCCCTTCTTTACCCAGGTTTTTCACATCCTGAGTTAATATGACCTTCATTATTTAGTCCTCCTTTTCCAAGCGTAACTTTCTGTAATCCAGTAAAGCGTCAAAAACTCCGATTACACTGAAAAAAACTGTCGCCGAGGGAAGAAACAGTACACTCAGTATAATCAGGATTATAGTAATCCATTTCTGGTGAACCGGCTTTTGCTGCTTTAGTTTAAAGGCAACTGCCGCCAGGCCGAAATACACGGAAATGGGGAGCATTACCACCAGGATATTGGAACCGGTATAATAAAGGCTATTCATCTGAGCCCGACCCAAAAGCCATAGAGCCAGGCCGGCAATTACTACCCAGGCCAATTGCCAGGGCATAATCTCATATTTAAAAGGCCTCTTTTTTAGACGCTCTAAACCGGCCTTATGGCACAGACCAGCAGCCAGAATTAACATGAAAAATGCTGCCAAAATAGCCTGAAGATAGTAAAAAGCAGGTAGATGGCGAGCGAAGCTCTTCACCATATGCTGCATACTATCTTCCAGTTGCTCCCTGCTTATACCCCGCTGTTCATAAAGTTCAATGAGCCCGGACTGCTCGAACTGTTGCTCATTTTCTTGCAGGTATATACTTAATTGTTTTTCCATTTCCTGAATCCCGATCTGTCCGGTACTGAAATATACCATCAAGGTAAACAGGGTCACCCCTATTATGGCTGCTCCCAAACCCCATTTCTGTACCTGGTAATATTCATTTCCCATATTGACCAGGAAACTCATCACTATTGCCGATAAGCCAAAAAAAGCCAGGTGGTAAAAGGGTATATGTACTCCAGCAACAGCATATAGCACAGCTATACTTACCCCGGTAACAACTAACATCTTTTTTAAATCCAGGTAGATACCGGCCATAATCAGGCTACCACCCCATAAGATAGCCATTAATATGGTTAATGCGGGGAAACTTGCCATCAGAAATGATAATAGGGATGTTAGGAGCAGATATTTTATAAAAACCGGCATGCTTCACCTCTTGCTTCGCTCCAGGAAAATTAGTACACCTGATAGTTCTTTCTGCCAGCTACTACCATCAGGGGAACTTTCTATTGTTATCCGTAATTTTTCTTTTACTTTGGCATCCACCGATAACAGGCTGACTCCTACCCGCTGCCCCAAAAGATAGCAGACAATAATTATCGAAGCCAGGGCATCGGTAACTGCATCAGTACCGTTCTTGAGAAGGGCTTTGAAGAGTTCCGCAACCGAGTCAACCAACTCAGCTTTCAGCCAATCCACCATTTTCAGGTTTTTGGCTACATCCAGTTCTTTGCTCCTCCCTTTCAATCCATACACCTCCTGCTAGTCTTTTCTTCAAAGCCGGGTGTATTTCCTTCTTGGCAGATGTTGTATATAATTAAGCCCTCATAGTTGAGGGCTTAAATGGCTTTCTATTCGGATGTATACGGTAACAATGCCATAGTTCTTGATCTTTTGATGGCTACCGTTAGCTGCCGCTGGTGGTGGGCACAATTCCCGGTAATTCTTCTGGGTAAAATTTTGCCCCTTTCCGTAATATAGCGGCGAAGCCTTGGCACTTCCTTATAGTCTATATGCTCAATCTTATCGGCACAGAAATTGCACTGCCGCCTTTTTTTGCGCCTATCTTTCTTCAAGTTCTTTCCTCCTATCAGAATGGGACTTCATCATCTTCAGCGCCGGGGTCCACTATATCAATATCTTCCAGGCTGACTTCGCGTCCCAGGTCATTCCAATCATCCTGCTTGGGTTTAGCCTGATAATCAGAGCCACCTCCGGAACTCGTCCCACCCTTATCCAGGAATCGGACATCCTCAGCGATTACTTCCGTAACCCATCTCTTCTGTCCATCCTTGGCTTCATAAGTACGAACCTGCAATCTCCCTTCAACTGCCACCAGCCGCCCCTTGCCCAGATAGTTGGCACAGAGTTCAGCCAGTTTCGCCCAAACCACAATGGGAATAAAATCAGTCTCTTCCTTGTTATACTTGCGATTAATGGCGACCGTGAATGATGCTACTGCAGTACCGTTGGGTGTATATCTTAGTTCCGGGTCGCGGGTCAAACGACCAATTAATATGACTCTGTTTAACAAGCCTCTTCCCTCCCCAGCCTATTTTTCGTCCTGGCGAATAATCATGTGGCGCAGGAACCGATCTGATAATTTGATTACCCTGTCCAATTCTGCGACAGTTTCCGGCTTACCACTAAAGAACCATACACTGTATATACCCTCGATATAGTCCTCAATGTGATATGCCAGTCGTCTTTTGCCCCAGCCGTTAGCTTCACCAATAAATTCACCGCCAAAATCATTAAGAATTTTTTGTAACCTTTCCTTGGTCTCGGCGATGGTCTCTTCAGCTAAATCCGGCTTCAGAATGAACATCATCTCATACGTGCGCATCGCTACACCTCCTCCCTCTGGACTACCCGTAAACGGGAACGGCTCCGGCAGTAACCGGAGCAGGGACTGGAATTGATTATACCAGTATTGTTTATTCGATGCAAGAAAAATTTGGGGCTTTTATAGGCGCCCTTTTATTAATAGGCTGATCAGTTCAGATACTGGTTTTTCGGTTATATAGGTATCATTGAACAAGGCCTTTAACACGGCTATTCTTTCACCATTTTCGCCTCGGAAAGCAATGATGCAAAAGTGCTCGTTCCTGGGCATGTTTTTTATACTAACCAGGTCGCCGATGGCGAAGGAGGTACCGGGAACAAGTCTTAACTTCATGCTCATCTCCCCTTCAGGCACATTTCTATAATCCATTATATGCACCCGAAGCCGGGCTGGTTAAACTTAAGGCTCTATTCTTAACATACGTTTTTCAAATTGCAAGCGGGGAAGCATTACGATACGGCCGCAACCCTGACATTTAATTTTAATATCCGCACCCATACGAATGACCTGCCAGGTATAGCTACCGCAGGGATGCTGTTTTTTCATACGTACGATATCACCCAGATTAAATTGTTTGCGTTCCAATCTGTCCTCCCCCAAAGGTTGAATTTTTGAATGTTGGCTCCAGCACCACGGCGGAACGGCACAGGGGCCGTTCCCTACAAAAAATGCTATACGGCTAAATAATCAGACATGCCCAGAGGGCACACTGATGCTCCCTATCGGTCGTTATTAAGGTGTATTTCCACCATAATTCAAAATTCAAAATTAAGAATTCTTTAATTCTATATCACTTTTATCGGTTTGAAACCTTCATCTATTACCCGACCTACATTAAAGCAGCGGCAGGACCTTTTCTCCATGGCGGCCAATAACTGTGGGGCTTTACTTTCCGGCAGCGAAATTAACAAGCCTCCGGCGGTTTCCGGGGAAAACAGCAAATCCCTTAAAGTAGGATCTATTCCCCCTGCATACTCCACCTTATCGGCCAGGTATTCCCGGTTAGTGTAAGCACCGCCTGGTATCAGCCCCATATTGGCATATTCTCGGGCACCAGTCATAAACTTTATCTTATCGGCATAAACTTCTACCTCTACATTACTGCCGGCAGCCATTTCAAAAAGATGCCCGATAAAGCCAAAACCGGTCACATCGGTAGCCGCATTTATCCCTACTTCCTGCATAGCATCACAAGCTTTACGGTTCAGCATCGACATCCAACCAATAGCATCATCATAGGCTTCTACCGAGGCCATCTCCGCTTTTATGGTGGTGGCGATAACCCCGTTACCTAACGGTTTGGTTAGAAATAGCAGGTCTCCCGGACGGGCCCCGTCGTTGCTGGTAATCTTATTCGGATGGACCAGACCAGCAACCGCCAGACCGTATTTAGGTTCGTTATCATCCACGGTATGGCCCCCAACCAGAAATGCCCCGGCCTCTTTTACTTTGGACAGTCCTCCTTCCAGTATTGCTCTTAGCAATTGCATATCTTCACACTGGGGGAAACAGACTATATTCATGGCCAGCAGCGGGCGGCCTCCCATAGCATAAATGTCATTAATTGCGTTGGTTGCAGCTATTTGCCCAAAAACAAAAGGATCGTCCACCATCGGGGTAAAAAAATCCAGGGTTTGAATTAATGCCAGATCCTCATTTAGTTTAAATATACCGGCATCATCCCGGGTATCTATGCCTACCAGCAGGTTGGGATGAGTGGGCACTTCCATATCTTGTAATACTTTTTCCAGGGTCCCCGGCCCTATTTTAGCCGCTCACCCGGCCGCCCGGACCATCTGCGTAAGTCTGGTCTTTTCCAATCTTCCCACCTCCTGCTGTTACTACAATCTATTACGCTTTCTTACTCGCTTTTTTAACATTCCTTTTCTTCGAGGTTGTGGTTTTAGGAGCAGCCCCGAATTCTTGCATAAAGGCACGGTAGGCCTGGTAGGCCATGTAGACATCGGCTTTGCTGACCACCTCGAAGGGTGAATGCATACCCATTACCGCTACCCCGCAGTCAACAACTTCCATACCATAATAGGCCATATAGCGGGCTACGGTTCCTCCGCCACCCAGATCTACTTTACCCAGTTCTCCTACCTGCCAGACGACGTTATGGTTATCAAATAAGGCCCGGATAGCGCCCAGATATTCAGGATTGGCGTCATTAGATTCCGCCTTGCCTCGGGAACCGGTATACTTGGTCAACACTATCCCGTTGGAGAGAAAGCTGCAGTTCATTTTTTCAAATACTTCAGGATAATTGGGGTCTACAGCAGCGTTAACATCGGCTGACAGGGCATAAGATGCAGCCAGACATTTGCGCAGCATAAAATAGTCATGCTGCCCTGCTTTATGCAGAATTTCAGCCATTATGTTTTCTATCAACAGAGATTGCAACCCGGTATTGCCGGTGCTGCCAATTTCTTCTTTATCCACAAACAGGCACAGCGCAGTTCTTTCCGGTTTTTCCACCTCCAGTATGGCCTGCAGGGAGGTATAGGCACATACCCGGTCATCCTGGCCGTAAGCACCTACCATGCTGCGATCCAGGCCTACATCCCGAGCAGCATAGGCAGGAACCAGTTGCAGTTCCGCGCTGGTGAAATCATCCTCTTCTATATCATAACTGTTTTTTAGCAATTGTATTAAATATTTTTTAATACTATCGTTTTCCTCTTCCTTTAATGGCATACTGCCGGCCAGAGCATTCAGGGCTTCACCGCTTACCACTTCTGAAGCTTTCTTTTCCATCTGCTCTTTACCCAGGTGTGGCAACAGGTCGGCTATGGTTAATACCGGGTCACCCTCATTTTCACCAATGCAGACCTCTATTTTCTGCCCGTCTTTTTTCACCACTACTCCGTGTAAGGCCAGAGGTATGCTGACCCAGTGGTACTTCTTAATGCCCCCGTAGTAATGAGTTTTTAACAGGGCCACACCATCAGCTTCATAAACCGGCCGGGCTTTGAGGTCCAGGCGGGGGGAATCCAGGTGAGACGCAACCATGTTTATACCCTCCTCCAGAGGGCGGTTTCCCATAACCAGTAAGCCGCAGATTTTACCCTTTTCAGTGATTATAAGTTTCTGTCCGACTTCCAGCTGATTAACCTTATCTATATCGGTAAAACCTTTTAAGCGCGCTTGCTCTACAATATAATCGACTGCCTCCCGCTCAGTTTTTACCCGGCTGAGAAAGTCGATATAGCCTTCATTAAAATCAACCACGCGCTTCAGTTCTTCACCCTCAATACGCATCCAGGCATTACGCTTTAATCCTTCCTTCTTATCAGCCAATATACTCAACCTCCTTAATTAATTAGATATAGGTGCTAATAACGAAACTATCTTGCAACTAAATTGGAATTTAGAACTTGATTGATTGTCGGTTATAGCTTGCCCTTCCTTTAAACCTGCTTATACCTTATTTCCTAACAGTGCCTTTACATAATCAAAGATGTTTAGAAGCTGCTCTAGCAAAAATGAATCATGCATATACTGAGTAGTAATCAAGGCACCCGGCAAACCCATGCGGGCTCCCAGTTCCAGCGGTGTAACCAGTACTCCCGCCAGTACTGCCATTATCAGCAGGTTTTTTAATACCAGTAACCCCATGCCTAATCCCCGATTTACTCCGGACAGGATACCATGGGCCAAAATACCTTCCAATAATTCACATAACAACTGTACCAGCTTGCTCCCCAGCAAGAGGATAAGCAAAAAGGATATAGCTATTACCAGCGATGTAGCCAAATATAAAGCAGGGTCAGCCAACCCCGCAGGAATGTCCAGTGCTTTGACCAATCCCGGGTTAAGTGCAGGAATGGGTAATTTTTCTTGAAACACTCCCGCCAGCCAGGTGCTAAGGCCAAAATGCTCTTCCAGGTACAGGGCCAGTTCCCGGTGATAAAGTACGGCCGCCAACAAACCAATCAATGTGCCCATCAGGCCACCAATTACATTAAATAGACCTCGCTTTAATCCGGCCAGGGCACTGAGCAGTATAATAGCTATGATGGCATAATCCAGGACATTAAGCTGCATGCTATCCCCCGTTAGTTCAGATTATCCATATTATAGCACAGGCATTCAGCCTTCAGGGGTACTGCTTATAATCTTATAGCTTAGTATTTTTCCAGGTTTTAACCTCGTTCATTTTCTTGACAAACAGGCTAGCACTTGCTATTTTGAAAATATCCGATAAACTGCTTAATCGAACTATAGGAGGATCTCGAAATGGATTTTTTCCAGAACGTCAGTAACCTGAGTGTATCTATGGTAATAAATTACATACGAGTTTTTGGTATATTAGCTCCGTTGGTAGCCTTTGCTCTTTTTATGGTACAGGCGGCTTTGCCGGTCTTTCCTTATGTTATTTTAGCTGCTGCCGGAGGCCTGCTATTTGGTTTTAAACTGGGTTTTCTATTATCGTGGCTGGGTGCTCTGGCTGGAGCCTGTCTGGCCTATTGGATTTGTAAGTTATTGGGAGGAGAATGGGCGACTCGGAAAATAAAAGAACGCTGGGACTATGATGTGAAGCAGGTCAATGGCGAGATGGCCTTTTGGACTATAGTATTGGCCCGAGTAGTCCCCGTGGTTCCTACCCCTATAATAAATGTTGCCGCTGCTCTCGGAGGAGTACCTTTCTGGAACTTCTTTTTTTCCTCAGCCATTGGAAAAATTCCATCAGCTGTTTTATATACCGGACTGGGTATTTGCCTGTTCCAGACCCGCGATATTAAACTGACTCTGAGCATAATCGCTGCTATTCTGGCTCTGGTTGCAGTCGGACGTTACATGACCAAGAAGGGTCGGTTTAGCCTGTCCCCCTCCTCTTCTTCCAACCGCTCCTCTGGTTCAAAATAACCCCATGTACGCCAAGCACACATACCCGGCACGGCCCAATCTTCACTGAGGTTAATAATATTTTTGCCTCTGCTCAGTGCCGGTCATAGAAACCACCGATGAAAACTGCCTACAACCGCCATATATTGCTCGGCAGGGCAGCCCCGTGTGTCTGCCCCTACAAAGCTTACCCCTCGCCCCTAACTCCTCACCCTTATTGCTTATGGCCGTATTCCTATCTATATCATGCCTATTCTCTTTATATCATGATTAATTATTATATTACCATGCATTAGCGTCCAATACCGAGATTGACAACTAATCCGTTTATATGTAACTTATTATAGGTAGTAGTAAATATTTTATTGGTGGGTGCCGAAGTCTTTGAAGACGCGGGGGAACCATTTTTTTGGGGCGAATTTCTGTCCTGATTAAGGATGGAATAGGGTCAACCCGGATCCGAGTCCGACAGCTAACCTCGCAGGCGATACGGGTTTTTTTGTTTCTATCAAATAAGAAACTTAAGAAATTACCGCATTTTAATCGTCTTAATTTTAATGCCCATCGCAGGCATTATTTTTATTATGGTTCCCTCCCGCTTCACCGCAAAGTATCCCGCCGGTGAGGAGGTTTCATTTTTATGTCCATAATTAAACATTACCTGCAGCGCTTCCGCCTGGTAAGCCTGGGGTTGCTTGCTGTCCTTCTGGTTGCCCTGCTGGTGGCCGGGTGTGGAGGCGGTGACGGGGGTAACAAAAATGCTGGTTCGGATAAGCCCGTACTGACCTTTGCTGATGTCAGCTGGGACAGTGTACAGGTTCATAACCGTATAGCCGCGTTTATTATTGAAAATGGATACGGCTATCCCGAATGCCAGTACACTTTTGGCGATTCCCTGCCGTTATTACAGGGTCTCGGTAAAGGCAGCATCGATATCTATATGGAAGTTTGGGCCGATAATTATCGGGATGCCTGGGAAGAGGTCCTGGCTAACAACACGGTTAAACAACTGGGAACTAATTTTCCCGATGCCCCCCAGGGGTGGTATGTCCCTACTTATATGGTTAAAGGCGATTCGGAGCGTGGTATAAAGCCGGTTGCCCCTGATCTTAAATCAGTAAGTGACTTACCCCAATATTCGCAACTATTTGCCGATCCCGAGGTTCCTGGTAAAGGTCGTTTCCATAATAGCCCTCCAGGATGGAAAGTTACTGATTATAACCAGGCTAAAATTAACGCTTATGGAGTGGATAAGACTTTCAATGTCTTTGGTACCGGGTCTGATACTGCTCTAACCACTTCTATGGTATCAGCTTATGAAAAAGGCAAGCCCTGGCTGGGATACTACTGGGAACCTACCTGGGTTATGGGTAAATTAGATATGACCCTGCTGGAAGAACCAGAGTATGATTCAGCTGTATGGGAGAATAACAAAGGCTGCGCCTATCCCAGTGCCGAGGTACTGATTGGTGTTAATAGTAAACTGGAAGAGAATGCACCTGAAATAGTTGCATTTCTGAAGAACTACTCCACTACCCTGGAACAAAATAATGATTTTCTGGCCTATATGAGTGATAACGATGGCAAGGCGGATGCCGCTGCCATTTATTTCTTAAAGAAATATCCTGACGTATGGAATTCCTGGATACCGGAAGATGTGGCCGCAAAGGTTAGTAAGGCATTGGAAGAGGTGAAATAACTATGGAAAGCAGTACCTATCTGCTGGAAGTGGAAAACCTCTGGAAAGTATTCGTGGAAAAGGATAGTACCCTGCATATGGAGGATTATCTATCCGGCAGCGGTGATGTAAACGGTCAGGTAGTGGCCGTGCGCGATGTTTCTTTTAAACTAAAACAGGGTGAGGTCTATGTCATCATGGGACTTTCCGGTAGTGGCAAGTCTACCTTGATTCGCTGCCTTTTACGCTTGATTGAACCTGATTACGGCCAGGTACGGGTAAAAGGGCAGGATGTAACTGCCATGGGCTTAAAGCAGCTGACCGAATTCCGCCGTACCCAGGCAGCTATGGTTTTCCAGCACTACGGACTTCTACCCCATAGAACCGTATTGGAAAACGTGGCTTTTGGGCTTAAGCTGCAGGGAGTAAAACCTCGGGAAAGGGAAAAACGCGCCCTGCAGGTTTTAGAAAAAGTGGGCTTGCTGAAATGGACCCATCATTACCCGGAGCATCTTTCCGGGGGTATGCAGCAAAGGGTAGGAATAGCCCGAGCCCTGGTACAGGATGCTGATTTGCTTTTGTTGGATGAGCCTTTCAGTGGCCTGGACCCCCTGATTCGCAGGGAAATGCAGGATGAACTTCTGCGCTTGCAAGCGGAGCTGCACAAAACTATGGTTTTTGTTACTCATGACCTTAAAGAGGCTCTGCGCCTGGGGGATCGTATGGCGGTGATGAAGCAGGGCATATTTGTTCAGGAAGGGACTCCCCGTGATATTGTAATGAATCCAGCTGATGAATATGTCCAGCGTTTTGTTCAAAATGAAAGACAGGTATCTTTGTTAACCGAGACGGCTGAAGGAAAGAATAAGGTAGCCAATCTAACACCGCTGGTAGGCGGCAAAAAGGCCAAACTGGCAGCCGGCTCCAGGAGGTGAGTAATTTGTTTCCCCAACAATTTAATTTTCATGTAGCACCATATGTAAAAAATTTTGTAGACTGGCTTTATCTTACTTTTGGTCCGGCCTTTGATGCCTTTACCAATAGCATGCGCACCCTGATTCTAAATATTGACGCAGTCCTGCTGGGTGTTCCCTGGTGGGTGTGGATTATACTTGTAACCTTGCTGGCCTGGCGTTTAACCCATAATGTGATAAAGACTTTATTGCCCGGGGTATTGTTATTTACAATCGGTATGTTTGGTCTCTGGCCTATTGCCATGGAAACCCTTTCCCTGGTTATAGTATCAGTGTTCCTATCCCTGGCCTTAGGTGTTCCCGCGGGGATAGCCATGGGAGTTTCCGACCGGGTCAATGCAGCTTTTACCCCGATACTGGATGCCATGCAAACCATGCCCAGTTTTGTTTACTTAATTCCCGCCATGATGCTTTTTGACCTGGGAAAGGTGCCTGCTATTGTGGCCACCTTTATTTACGCGGTACCCCCGGTGCAGCGCCTGACCAACCTGGGAATTAGACAGGTTTCAGCTTCTATTCAGGAGGCTGCGGTAGCTTTTGGAGCTACTCCCTGGCAATTGATGCGAGAGGTTCGTTTTCCCCTGGCTCTACCTTCGATTTTAGCTGGAGTTAACCAGACTACCATGATGGCTCTGTCCATGGTTGTTATCTGCAGCATGGTAGGAGCGGGAGGATTAGGTGAAGAAGTGCTGTTAGCAGTAAACCGTATTGATGTGGGTCGTGGTTTTGAAGCGGGCTGGGCGATAGTGGTACTGGCTATAATAATTGACCGCTTAAGCCAGGGTTCGGTAAACAAATGGGAAAGTCCACGCAGTTAAGAGTTAGCATCACTGCGCTAATATATGTAAAGCAGCCGGGTAATTAAATTACCCGGCTATTTTTTTTGGTAATTATCATGTTCTTCACAATATTTTCAGACATTGTATAATATAGTTTAGTTAGCCTTACCCGTCCCTGTATTTCATTTTAAGATATTTTAGGAGCGCTTTTTTTGAATATTAAAGAACAGATTAGTAACCAAATGCTTATATTTAGTGAAGCCTTGGTTCCAGTTAATGAAATAGCGCAGATGCCCTTCCGGCCTAAAAGATTTCGCTATGAGGAATGCAAATCTTATTTGGAAGGGATAAGTAAAGATATAGGAGATTTCTATTTTAATAAGTTTACTCCTTTTTCCTGGTTTGCTTATTGGCGAGAATATGTACTTATTGATATTCCGGCATTTAACCCCGATACCCTGGAAGCCATGGTGATAGACCAGGTTATTGACCTGGAAACTACCCGTTTACAGGCTTGTTTGCAGAAAGGGGATTACACTTCTTTTTTTTACCTAATTGATAGTAGAATAGCCCTGGAAGCTTACCTAAAGCTTTTTCCCCGCATTCCTGATCAAGATAAATACCGTTTGTTCTGGTATACCTTTTCCCGTTGTAACCTTAAACTGGAGGACTTCCAACCCGAATTTATCCATAATCTTCAAAACTACCGTCATAGCAAACTAAAACTACCCCATGACCAACAAAACTATGTAGAAATATACCGGGGCCATATTTTAGATAGTCCTATTTCCCAGTCTTCCTCCTGGACTCTGGATATTAATACCGCAATTTATTTTTCTCGCCGGCACTATGTTAAGGGCCACCTCTATCGGGGAAAAATCCACAAAAACCGGGTAGTGGCTAATGTCAAGTACCGTAATTATAAGGAGATTATATGTTTTCCCGGGGATGTAGAGGAGGTTGAGGAGATAAAATTTCTAAGTTTGGCCGATTTAATGCCTGAGTTTCAACGCCAGGGTATAATAAAACTTTATCGGAAATATTGCCCAATGATTAAGGATAAGTATTTCCATAAACCAGAAGGTATCCATGGAATTTCTCACACCCGCAGGGTTTTGCTTTTAAGCCTGATACTATCCTGGATGGAAGGACTCAGTGAGACTGACCGGGATCTGTTATGCCAGGCAGCCATATATCATGATATCGGCCGCAGTAACGATAACTTCGATCCCCGGCATGGACGCGAGAGTTATCAGAGGGTCCTCCAGTATGATTTGTTTAATGGGGAAACAGAGCAGCCGGAAATTGTACGTTTTATTATCGAAAATCATTGTATCAGCGATTATAAAGCAGAACGTCTGGTAAAAGACTACAAAGTTACTGATCCTGAGTACCTATTTAAGCTATATCTGGTTTTTAAGGATGCTGACGGTCTAGATCGCATCCGCATTAATGACCTGGATGTCAAGCAATTGCGTACCCTTTCCGCTCATAAACTCCTGCTGGTAGCTCGCGAATTGCTAGATGATACCCAGGGGATAGTGAGTGAGGCGTAAGGAGTGAGGGGGCGGCTCAAGGGATAATGCGCAAGGGTAACGAATTGTAGGGGCAGACCCGTGTGTCTGCCCGGCCGACCACTGAACCCGGGGAGTTTTAATATGGTCGCGTATCGTCATTAAGGGAGCAGATTCCCTAACTCCTAACTATTTACTGCTTCCAATAGGAGGGCACTAATAGAATCAGCATGGGGAAAATCTCCAGGCGTCCGATTAGCATGAGCACACTTAACAGGTACTTGCCCGTATCGGGAATAAAGGAATAGTTCTGGGTGGGTCCTACCGCGGCAAAACCAGGTCCGATGTTTCCCAGACAGGCAGCACTGGCGGTCAGGCTGCTGGTTACATCTAAACCGAGCATGGTTAATCCTACTACTCCTAGGGCTAGAAATATAAAATACAAAAAGAAAAACTGGGCTACATTGCTCACCAAATCTTCATTTATAATCCTGTCCCCAGAACGCATAGTTAAGACTGCTTTGGGATGTATCATTTTTTTTAACTCCATAA
>CAZOIC010000012.1:0-30904 GCA_964579945.1 uncultured Syntrophomonas sp.
TCCCTTCCACTCCTCGTATTTAATCAAAAATCCTGGAAAGAGCCAGCATTGATTTAATTTCCTCCAACTGCTTCCGTGCCCGGACATCCTCTGGATCCAGACGACAAATAAAATCCATGAATACTGCGGCAGCTCGCAAATGGTCAGCTTTATAATACTTATACCGTTTACGAAATAGCTTTTTCGCCTGTGCTTTGTCCTTTTGTTTAGGAATATCTTTAATCAGTTTACGCATGCGTACCTGATATTTACCAAGTTTGTTCCATTGTTTCAAAAATATGATGATGTTTATGGCATCAATTAAATCCTTAATGGCTGCAATTCCTGATACTTCTTTGGGTGGCATCAAGGAATCGGCTAGCTTAACCAATTCATGTTGTCGATCGCAATGATAGTATGTTGCTATGAGCAGTTCTTGCCATTCATAATGCAGAGTGGCAAATCGAGATTCGTTACTATTTACCATCTGCAGGGCGTCATCGTAGTATTCTTCTGAGCATAATACTGACAGATATGACCCCAATATATCCAGCTTTTCGTTCATATCATCCAGAGAATCAAAGACGGTATTAAAACACTGCTGCATTTCCTCTATTTCTCCCAAACCAGAGCATGCTACTCCCAATAAACCAACAAAATGTTTTTCTTCCGGGTAATCCCGGCAAGCATTATTGATAATCATTTTTGCTTCTCGCCATTCTTGTTGCTCCAGTACAGGTGTAATTTCGGTTATGTAATCATCAATGGTCTTAATCCCGGCTTGAATTCGGTCAAATTGACCTCTTTGTTCGGGATCACGTAAAACCTCATAGGCCTTGCGAATAGCCTGGAACTCCTCCGGGTAATTTTCCGGTGGATAGGCTTTAACCTTTTCAATATATTTCTTTTTAAATGGTTGCGGGGGTGGCATTTTTACGCAGGCCCAGTATTTTATAATAATTATTCCCGTTAAAAACCGAATTAGTGGGCTTTTTCCCCGACCTAGCCATTATTGTCTTCCTCCAATTCCATATCAATAAGCAGGTCGGTTAATTGGTCCAATAGCGATTCTAACAGTTGTGTATCGCTTCCATTCAGGGCTGCCTGTACACAATCATTCATCTGTTCCAGCTTCCACTGGTCATTATTGCTTATACTGGTTTTATCCATTCCGGCAGTACGCTCCAACATCTGGATAGCCGCTTCCCGAATCGCTGCCGGCGAGGAATCCAGGGCTATTCCATTTTCCTGCTCAAAAAATTCCTCAAACAGGTCCAGGGCCGGTTCCCATTCTTCTTCGAGTAATAGGTTTTGCTCAGCCCGCTGGGTTCGTTCCAACAGGCGTTCCAACCGGTCGCGGCTTTGCTTAAAGGCGTAGGGGGAATCGCGATCTATACCATCCTGTACTGAGACCGTCATTTGTTTTCCGGTAGAAACACAAAGTGCAGTAACTTCCAGTATGCCATTGAGATTATAACGGTAGGTGATATCCACAGCCTCTAGTTTTTCCCCGTTCTCTGGGATTCCTTCAAATCTGAAGGTGCCCAACCAGTGATTATTTTCTACCCATTCATTTTCGCCCTGATAAATTTCAATAAGTACCGCATCCTGACCAGGTTCAACCGTATAGAACCGATGCGTGTGAGTAGTCGGTATGGTGGTATTGCGTTTAATCATGACATGAAAAGCGCCTTCCCTAAAAACATCCTTTTTAGTTTCTGTTAATACTGCGATTCCCATCGAAAATGGAGCTACATCAGTAATCAAAAGTTCGGAACTGGATAGTTGCCCCGTTTTTATGGCCGATTGCACGGCGGCACCCAGAGCAACGGCTTCATCGGGATTAATGTTGGTCAGGGGTTCTTTGTTAAACAAATCTTTTATCAATTTACGCACGCAGGGAATGCGGGTAGAACCTCCCACCAGAATAATATCATCTATATCCTGCACGCTCAGATTCGCATCCTGCAGAACCAGATTGATACAATCAATAGTCTCCTGCAGGCGCTGGGCAATCATAGCTTCAAATTGGGCGCGGGTAAAATCAGCCAGTAAGCCTACCGGCCGGTTATCTTTGGTCATAACCAGGGGCAGGGAGATATGAACCTGCTCTTCATTAGATAAGAGCTTCTTCACTTTTTCGGCTTCTTCCTTCAGTAAAGCCCGGGCCCGTATATTTTTGACCGGATTCAGTCCACTTGCTTTTTTTATTTGCTCGGCCATCCAATCAACAATCATCCAGTCAAAGTCTTCTCCCCCCAGCATACGGTTACCATTTGAAGCCAGTACTTCCAGGAGGGCAGCCTGTCAATAATTAAGCTATTTTTTTGATTAATCGCGGTTATTTCCAACAAACCTGTGGTTCGTTCATCTATCTGACTTATAACTTCGGTAAGCTGCTGACTGCTTTTATATTGAATACGAGCTGTTCTGGACATCTGTTTTTCCAGTTCATCTATGCGATTGCCATGATGCGCCAACTGGTCATCGATTTTCGGCAACCAGGCTATCATGCCGGCTGTTGAGGTATTTATCTCAAGTATTTGTTGGTGCAACTCTTCTATTAGTTCAGCAGGTTTTCTCGGTCGGTTCAAGTTTGACTGCCGCCGGAGGTTGCCCTCGCCTTTTATATCAGCCTTATTCCAGAACTTCCAATTCAATTTGCTTCGCCCCTTATGTGAATTCGCCATATGTTTCTTAATGAATCCTTGTCTGTCCATACAATTATTTCATCACCGTCTTTGATATTCCTTTAATTTTAGCTTCTTTTTTTGTTTGGAAGTCGAGGCTACAAAATCTCCCGGCTTTTTTCGTACTAGCACCGAGGGAGTCTTGCTTTGACTCAGGGTACTCAAGTATAATGATAATTACAAAGTTTGGAATTGCTTACAGCCGTTTTTATATAATAAACCGCCTGCCGATGGTGAAAAGGAGGGAATAAAGATGTCCCTGGCCCCCCCCAAGCCTGATAAAAAATACAGCTATGCCGACTACTTGCAGTGGCCGGATGAAGAAAGATGGGAAATTATTAATGGCGTACCCTATGATATGAGCCCGGCGCCTTCCAGGAAACACCAGGAGATCTCCGGCGAGTTGTTCTTTCAACTCCGTTCATTTTTCAAGGATAGAAGCTGCCGGGTCTTTGCTGCTCCCTTTGATGTGCGCCTGCCGCAAGGGGATGAGAAGGACGAAGACATAACAAATGTCGTACAACCTGACCTCAGCATAATCTGCGACCTGGACAAATTGGATGAAAGGGGCTGCAAAGGTACCCCCACCGTGGTTATCGAGATCATTTCTCCTTCCACTGCCAAGAAAGAACTTAACGAGAAATTCAACCTTTATGAACGGAGCGCCATTCCCGAATATTGGGTGGTTTTCCCCGGTCTAAATGTAATAGTGCTTTATAGCCTGGATAACGAGGGCAAATATCAAAAAATCGGCGAGTATGCTGCCAACCAGGTTCTAACCAGCCCCCTCTTCCCCGGCCTGGAAGTCAGACTGGAGGAGGTTTTTCAAATAGAATCAAGCTCGTAAAGCAGTTAAGGCACGATTGCTAAATATCCCCGGACTCATCTGCTGTAGCGTTTATCCCAGGCTTCAACCATTTGTTTAAAAAATTGCAGGCTCCATTCGTAATCTTCCTCCAGGTTGTCCAGGTATTGGCTGAAGAGGCTGGCCTGGTTCAAGACTGCCGGATCTGAGGACTGTTGCAAATCGTTCAGAACCTCCCGGCTGCGCCCTGCCGCCTCTAAAGTTATCTCCCGCTCATTAATGAAACTGCTTTGCAGGTGCTCAGCCATTATTTTGCCCGTATTCCGTTCTGCTTCATAATAGTCCCGGCGGCTGCCTTTTACCCATACCTTGCGAACGTTCTTCATACCTTCGAGAAAACGGATGTGTATACTAACCGTAGCTTTGCTCACTTCCAACTCAGAGGCAATATCCTCCAATCCCAGGGGTTGATCAGCAAAAAACAGCAAGCCATAGATGCGTCCCACCACTTCCGGCATACCGAACATGGCATATACGCGACCAAAAGCATCTACCATAATATCATGAGCCTGCAAAAGGCGTTCCTGTTCCAAAATAGTTACCTCCTGACCGTATGCTATTTTTAATAGTGTATCATTTTACAGCTATTGGTTTATAAGAGATTTCTTAATGCCCTAAAATTTCCTTTAACCGTCTTTCGTACAGGACCTTTCCAAAAACAGACAAATATAAATAAATATTACGGCCATAAAATTGAGTAGCCAGATATAACTCCACAGCAAAACTCCGGGATGGATAAAATATAGTCCCAGCAACGCACCGCAAAAAATCGTTGGGATCATGAAAGAAGCCGTGTAACCGAAAAGAATACCCGGATTAATCATGCCCATGGTTTGTTCCCATATCATCCCCGGCAGCAGTGCCGTATCCCGTTCTTCGAGATTTAAAAACCTTATTCCTATTACTATAACTGCCGCGATATGAGCTGCACTCAACAAAAACAGAGCAGCTCCGAACGAAAGCCCTTGAAACATATTAAGAGATAGTTTGATCCAAAAAAATCCCGCCGCCATCACTATAAGAGGAAACATCTCCAGCATAGCGGCCGTGAATTTGGCCAGCCCAACCTGCCATGAAATAAAACGGGGCAGCATAAATATGATTTTGTTGCCTTCTTTGGCGAAGATCGCGGCAAACCCGTCGTGTACGTTTAATACCATCACCAGATGACCGTAGATAAGAACTGCGATTATCCCTCCTTGCTCAAATAGCGAAGTTTTGGACAGCGGCAGATAAAGCAACAGGAACAGAATTACCGCCAGATACCGCGCATACTTGTACCAGTTTCGTTCTTCAGTAATAAGTTCCTTGTATAGTATAGCCCGGAAGGCAGGCGTCAAGACCCGGTTAAATAAGAATACCTGTTTAAAAAATCGGGCCACGTACCGGTTAATCTGCACACTCGGACTGATATTGGCGGCATCCAGACAACTGCCGAATACCTTTTCCATATAGGCTGGGGCCTTCCAATGCATTGCACTCCAGAAAATACCCACAGCGATAACGCAGCTGACCAGATTTATTCGCCAGAGGTACAAAACCAGAGTACTAGCCGCAGCCAAGGTGACAGCTAAAAGGATAATCCAAACAGGTTTTTCTTTATTATTCAGGAAATAAAAAACCAAAAAGAACCCCGTACATACTGCCAGGCTTAACAACCCCAGAAACAGCACCAGTATCATCAATAAGCCGGGTAACCCACCCAATTTTATACCGAAGACAATCAATACCGGCACTAGCAAATGCCCAAAGCTTTTAAGGAATTTCTGGACGGTATCAAACCAGTGATACCAGTACATCCGTTTAATTGAACATGGTTTCGTGATCAGTAAAAAGGCATCGGGGGAAGTAAACCAGGTATTCATGGTAGTAACAGCGGTATAAAGAATGCCCGCCAGCGTAACCCCGGCCAGGGTCAGGAGAGCTGATAAAACCATACGCGAACCGGCCATCTGAATTCGCTCTCCCATTACAACGAAAAGCGCAATCGCAATGGCCATCGCCGTAATTAGCGAAACCACCTCGCGCCGAGTCCAATGCTTGTATAAAACTTTATCCCGGCAGATAACCAGCCTTAAACCTTCAATTATATTATTCATCCTGCTGAACCAACCTGATAAATATATTTTCAAGAGAGGCATCCTGCATTTGGGTGATCTCCCTTAACTCATCCAGAGTCCCTTCAAAAATCAAGGACCCTCCCGCCAGGATTCCCACCCGGTCGCAGAGCTTTTCCGCCATTTCAAGAATGTGAGTTGAAAAAATGATCGCCTTCCCCTGAACGGTTAATTCGTGCAGTATCTCTTTGACCTGGATGATGCCGGTGGGGTCCAAACCATTGGTGGGCTCATCAAGCAGTATGATGGTGCTCCCTTTGATTAAAGTACCAATTAGTGAGATTTTGCGTTTCATACCTTGTGAATACGAGCCGATTACCCGGTCTGCAGATTTTTGCATATCAAACCTGGTTAGATAGTCTTCAATCTGATCCCTGGCCTGAACCGGTTCAAGTTCATACAGAACCGCCAGAAACCGCAAAAACTCCCGTCCGCTCATACGCTCATAGGGAACGGCATTCTCCGGCATATAGGCAATAGTATTTTGATAGGCGATAATCTCACCCCCGGAGGGCTTTAACAGACCGCTTACCATCTTAAGGGTGGTTGTTTTTCCTGCCCCGTTGGTCCCCAGCAGTCCGAACAACTCACCGGGAAAAAGGTCAAGCGAAAGATCATTTACCGCTATGACTTCGCCGAATTCTTTTGAAACCCCATGCAGACTGAGAACCGGCTGACTGACATCAGAGATTAATGCCGCTATTTAAACCTGCGAAATTCTTTCTAAAAGTACGTCGAGCTAATCCAAGGGAATGATTCCCTGACGTACTCTTACCCATTAAACCGAATAGTAAACTTTGCTTAGCCACATTCCCTGACCAATCAGACAAATCATTGGGATGGTTATTGATAAAAGAAGAATCCAGTAAAGTGGTAAAAACCAATACAACAGAAGAAGAATTCAATACTGATAGCTGCAATAGCGCTTATCGTAAAGAGAATTAGTTTCATAATCGGGCTGTTAATCGTTGGTTTGGAACCGTTATGTCCGAGCCAGGCTATCGCGAGCGATATTAAATTGCGGCCAAAACCAGTAAAAAACCAGTTCTCCCATCAACAACGTTTAATACATTCTAAACAAACTAAAAATTAAGTGTCAAGCATTAAATTTATGCAGTGAAAGGTTCCGATTATTAATGGTGGTGTTAAGTAAAGGGGCAGCGGATGTGAACATAAGTCGTTCCGAAGAGGAATATTCGGTATATAAGGATACGAAGCTTCTTAACTAGCCCAATTGATTTATGATATATTTAATGCAAATATTTTTACAGTTAAATGTAATTATTCATGGGGGCGAATTTCTTACCGAACGATTTGAGGAGGGAGTTTGTGAAGAAAAATTGGTTTAGTTTTTTAAAAGACATTGTTTATACGGTGGTCCTGGCGTTTATACTGACAATGTTTCTGCGGGTCTTCGTTGTTGATGCCCGGATGGTCCCCACCGAGTCGATGGTTCCTACTATCCAGGTTAAGGACCGTTTAATCGTAAACAAATTCATATATCATTTCCGGACACCGCAAAGAGGAGAAATAGTCGCATTTCGTCCTCCAGAAGAGTTGCATAGTAAACATGACTTTGTCAAACGAGTAATCGCTCTTCCCGGCGATAAAGTTGAAATAAAGAAGCAGGAAGTTTATATCAATGACCAGCCCTTACAGGAATCCTATCTGTATGAACCTTTGAATTACGATTTCGGCCCTGTCACCGTTCCCCCGGGTAGCCTGCTGGTACTGGGTGATAATCGCAACTGCAGTTTTGACAGTCACCTTTGGAATACCTGGTTGACTGAAGACCGGGTGATAGGCAAGGCCTTTGCTATTTATTGGCCTGCGAATCGTGCCGATCTTTTAAAATGATACCAGATTAGTTTTAAAGCTTTCAGGGAAGCAATGATATCAGGATGGTTTTCTATATGTATACATAGTGATCCAGACGTTCCGCATATACCTTACTTATTGGACAATTATCCAGCGTGATACCAAAATTCGGGTATAAGAGAGCCTGGACCCTGCTTGCAGAAGACCTAACACTGAAGTATAAGCCAGGCCTGGTCAAAATGCCGGGCTTTTAATGCATCTTGGGGAATCCAAAAGTATAGCCTTCCAACATCTCCCCAGAACATGCCCAGGTTCTGTTCGGAGTCTAGTTGGAATAAAAGTTGCCAGTTATGTGCTCCAGGCTTTAATTCGTTAACCCGGGGATCATTATAAGCACCTGGATCACCCATATACAATCCATGAGATACTAATTGGCACTCCAGTTGCATTTCGCCTTGGAATTGTTGCGGATAACCTAAAATACGGTGGATTTTCGGGTCATTCGAGCTGTTTACTTGTTCTGCTAACATCAGGTATTTATCGGGCTTTTTTCCGGACTTACAGGTAGGCAAGGGGAAGGGGAAGTCGGGCTGGCTTGCACCTCTACGGCTTCACTATGCCACCGGGCCAGCCTTTTTAAGGCATCAAGCTGTTCCCGTTGCCCGGCTTTAGCCTTGCGGAGTGCACGCCCAAGGGTGGTATAGGATTGTTCAATATCCGCTTTGTTAACCGGAAAAGGAAAACCGTCTTTGCCTCCGTGGGCAAAAGAATAGCGTACCGGATCGCTAAAACTGGGCCGGGCTCCATAGGTCACTTCAGCAACCAGACAAAGTGCCCGCAGAGTGCCGGCACCTACTCCGGTTACATTAAGCAGGGCTTCAAAATCTTGCGGGTGTTTATCATAAGCGGCATACAAGGCCTTGTTAAGATAGCCTGTTCGAGGTATGGGGTGGCAGGTCGGTAAAGTCAGGGAAGATTCCCGCAAACGTTTTATCTCCGCCAGCAGCCGATCGGGGTTTTCCTGTACCAAATGAGTGCTAATCTCGCGAATCTTTTCATTTTCGTGGGCCACCAGATTTAAGGTATCTGTCGTAAAGTCACAGCAAATAGCGGCCTGGGGCTCTACCGTAAACGATTCCACAGCATTGCCCAGCCAGTGGTAACGCCGCGCTTGCCGCAAGTCTTCATTCATTCCCTGTTGAATAACCGCCCAGTGACCATCTTGGGTAAAGAAAAAGCAATGATGATAAATATCGTAGCTATCCTGCACGGCCGCACTATCTACCTTGGCTGACATTTTACTGGCATAGACCAAATCTTCGGCTGAGCAGCTCAATCCATGGCCATCAGCATGATTCATTATTTCTAAAGGAGTTTGACGGGCGGTACGTCCTTTTCCTCCGGCTACAAAAAGACCGGCTTGAGGCCCGACCTCTGCCAAGCCTTCTTTTAAGGCACCGCAAACCGTGGTCGTTACTCCAGAGGAATGCCAGTCAAAACCTACTACACAGCCCAGAGCCTGAAACCAGTATGGATGGGAGAGCCTGCGCAGGACTTCATCAGGTCCATCTTCTTCTAGAATCACTTCAACAATAGCCCTGCTCAAGGCTTTCATGTGGGTAAAAAGCCAGGCAGGACACTTGCCCCCATGCAGGGGGAGATTGGCAGTACCGGTCCGCATGATTATAGTCCTTTCATTCAGGATAACTATAGTATAGCAGAAACAAGAACAAAAGTTCTATTGTTCTGGTTGATATGGTGAAAAGTGTATTATGATTTTAGGCAATTCTGCAACGTCTCAATTGCACAATTATATTGCAAAAGCATTTTGCCAAAACAGTTTAAGGGGACAGGCTAAGCCCCCTAAACTGTTTTTTTAGCTATTTAACAAAAGCCCCTTTACTTGAGAAGAAACACAATACAAAAGGATGCCAGAATTTGATTGCCTGATTAAGCTATACAATAATATGGACTTATTCCGGGTGACCCAATAATTCTTATGTCCGGCAGTAAGACTTCTGGTGCATTTAGTGTTTCCAACCTATCTCTTATGGAACAGTCAGTTTTTAAAAACCTTTTCTTTACATTTCCGCAATTAAAGAAATTTTAATGGCCTGGCGGAAGACCGGTAAAGGGGATGGTCGACCATAAAAGATGTTGTATTTTCAATAGAAAACGGTTATCCTGTTAATAGGAAAGTAAGAATATCCAACCACAAAGGGGTGACTTTATGATTACTGAACTTCGTAAGAAATCTCAGATTACTATACCTAAAGAGCTGGTATTAGAGCTTGGACTTAAAGAAGGCGATAAACTGGATATTGTTGAAAAGGATGGAATTATTCAAATAATACCGGTTGTGGTATATCCAAAAAAATATCTTGACGAATTAAAAGAAGAGATTAACGATATTAAGCGAAAAATTGAAATAGGTAAGCAACCGGTTTTTGATAATGTGGATGATTTATTTAAACAGCTTGATGCAGAGGAAATATAGAATGTCGGTATATAGAATTACCTATACGGAAAGATTCAAAAAGCACTACAAAAAGCTTCAGCACAATGAAAAGAAACAGATTAAAAGAAAAGTTGAAATGTTAGCTGAAAACCCAATGCATCCATCGCTTAGGTCTAAACATATTCAAGGAACCAACAATCTTTTTGAATGTAGTGTCAATATGGATATTCGCATTATATGGTACTATCAAGATGATAGATTGATTATACTTATCGATGTGGGCCACCACGACATTTTGGATCAATATTAATCCTGCGGCTTTTTACTAATCCTGGATTCAATCGGAACGGCAAAACAACAGGCCAAACAAATGGGATTTAAAGATTTGGAAGATATGTACGATTTCTCAATCAATTCCAGGCGGAAACGATAGGTTTTGAACTTCAGGTGATACATTCCAAACGAAATGGAGAGAAGCAAATGAACATATTCGAGAAGGTTGATCGCTGCCACGAGGCAATTAGAGCGATACGTCCCTTTGAAGGACATATGCTGGAACAACTTAAGGATTACTACCGTATCGTCTCACCTGGTCGAGCAATGCCATCGAGGGTAATTCCCTAACATTAAGCGAGACCAAAGTGGTGCTTGAGGATGGTCTTACCATTGGTGGCCGCCCGCTTCGGGACTTTTACGAGATAGTGGGCCATGGTGAAGCATATAATTTCATGTTTTCACTAATCGGGGTACGACGCATTACCGTTGATGATATTAAGGTCATGCACCATCTTTTTTATAAAAATATTGATGAGGCCAACGCCGGTATATGGAGAAAGGAGAGCGTCATAGTCTCAGGTTCTGACTATATGTTCCCGCAACCGCAGGAAATAGAGGAGCAAATGGTGGAGTTGGAGGAGTGGATCACGACCGAGCGGGACAATTACCACCCCGTAGTCTTTGCAGCTATGTTGCATCTCAAATTTGTATCGATTCATCCCTTCATTGATGGAAACGGAAGAACGAGTCGTCTGATTATGAATCTTTTACTGATACAGGACGGCTATCAGTTGGCAATCATCCCCCCGGTTTGCCGATTGGAGTATAACGACTGCATAAGGCTCTTCCAGAACAAAGGGAATCCTAAACCGTTCTGCGAATTTATTGCTAAGAAAGTATACGAGACTCAGAAAGAGATTATTCGGCTGTTACATATTACGCTCCCCAAACGAGCATAAGCCGTAATCCGGCCCTGCCTGGCTACGGGCAACAGAACCAAACAGGATCAGTTCCCGGATAGGATAGCTATCCAACAGACGCTTCTTGGCTACGGACAATGCCTGGTATTGTTCACTTGTCAGTTGAACGGAAGCTATGGTTGTTGTCATGATAACGAATCACCTCTATCTTGATAGTCTTCCTGTTACTTATTATACTCGATCCTGATTGGCAATTGCATCGTATTTGGTCGACTAGCAAAGCAACAGAACAATGTTACAATTTCTTCAGGCGAGTGCTCAGGATATTCTGAAGATGGTTCGGGGATAGAACGGCGCATATCTTCTTCACAGATAGCGCAGAGTCCAGTAGCATCGCGAGCCTCCCCGTTTTAATCAAAAATCCTGGAAGCTGTCAATGGGCTTCGGCGATCAAACGGGCAACGAGACGGGCGAGGTCACGTATCTCCACCCATTGGGCGAAGGAGAGCATTGACTATGTGGTGGGACGCGGACTGTTCAGCGGAACCACTGACACGGCCTTTGTACCGGATACCGCTATGACACGCGGAATGCTGGTCACGACCCTCGGCAGGCTGTCCGGTGCGGATGTGAGCAACTACAAGACCAGCAGCTTCACTGATGTGAAAGCCGAAAGCGCCTTCCTGCCCTATATCGAATGGGCTTACACGAAGGGAATCATCCATGGCATCGGGAATGAAATGTTTGCTCCCGACAGGTTAATTACCCGCGAGGAAATTGCCTTGATTCTGCAAAACTACGCCACGGCTACCGAATACACCTTTCCCGTTATCCGTGAGACAATTTCCTTTGCAGATAACAGCAGTATCGGCAGCAGTTACAGGGATGCGGTGAAAGCCATGCAGCAGGCGGGCATCATGATTGGTGACAATAACAATAAATTCAATCCTAAGGCTGGCGCCACCCGCGCCGAGGCCGCATCCATGCTGCACCGATATATCAAGTTAACCATCGCCCCCCTCAACAACACAGGACTGGGCGAAGAATGATGACGGCCAGTGATTCTGCTGCAAGGCTGGCAAAGTTGCACCGGCTGGTGGGACATTGGGAGCAACATTATAAATAGCGATAATCAGGAAAATGTTAAGCAGCACGGTTAACCTCCTGTTCGCACCCAGTTTTTCTGATTTTGGCAACAATAAGGGTTAGTAGGGGTAGAAAAAGAGCAAACACCATACTGTAAAAGGGAAACAAGATAGTGGCATCAATCAAGTCATAAATATATTCATCATCAGGCTGCTAGCATTAAAAATAATTGCTATTGCGGTCTAATGTCAGTCTCTTGTTATAACAGTGGTGACCTCCTCATATATTTTTCTCGACAAAAAGGTCAAACAAAGAATATCGGCTCTGATTTGCCAGCATATCGGCATAATTTCCTGAAAAAGGCAGGAGATTCTTTGTCTAACCCGGAGAGCCGTATATATGACTGCTCAATATTGTATATCAGGTTTGAATTAACAGGGTATTATATTATATACTATTGTATGTAGTTGTCAAGGGATAATTTAATACAACTCTTGTCATATCGCTGAGTCTCCGGATTTACCGGAGAGCGGGGGACCCAATCTATCTAAAGGGGTGAATCTGGATTTTCCAGTAGGGCTATCCCTGGCCCGAACCCGTCAGCTAACCTCGTAAGCGTGTAAGGGAGACCAGGGTCATATATTGTTTTTTTGATGGCCAAAGGCTTCTTCCTTTGGTCATTTGTTTTTTAGCCTATTTTACGTAATAGTAAAAACTGACCCGGGTCTTTCAAAAGACCTTATTCCTTCCCGTGAATATCTTTAACAAAGGAGTGATGGACTTAGAAGAAAGACCGGATTATTTGAAAGTCTGATTATTATTACACCAGAATCAGGGAGTGATCAGTTATAAAAGACAATAATCTGTTATCGCCTGACATTAACTTGAGGTTTCCATCTAAAGAGGATGGAAAGGGTATCTGGGAACTGGTTCAGTCTACCCGGGTACTGGATCTAAATTCCGCCTATAGCTATCTGTTGTTAGGTAAATATTTTTGTGATACCTGTGTGGTTGCCGAAGCAGATGGCAAAATAGTAGGTTTTGTTTCGGCTTTTCATCCCCCAAAGCAAGCGGAAGTAATTTTTGTTTGGCAGGTAGCAGTAGATGAAAAATTTCGGCGCCGCCGGTTGGGCATGAATATGTTAAAGCACCTGTTAGCAAGAGAAGTTTGCAGCAACAGCCGTTACCTGGAGATAACGGTTAACCCCTCCAATCAAGCCGCCTATAATCTATACTGCCAGCTGGCCCATGAACTAAAGACATCCTGCGCAGAAGAGGAATGCTTCCCCTCCCGGCTATTTCCAGGAGGACAACACGAAGAAGAAATTATGCTGCGCATAGGTCCCTTGATATAAACGCCAGGCACGAAAGGAGATGTTTTTCGTGACTAGTTTGAGAATTTTTGATGAGTTGGAATCTGAAGTACGAAGTTACTGCCGCAGTTTCCCAACAGTTTTCACCCAGGCCAGCGGTTACCGGCTAAGGGATGATAAGAACAAGGAATATATAGACTTTTTCTCTGGGGCGGGGGCCCTTAATTACGGCCATAATCCCCCACAAATAAAGGCAAAACTTATAGAATATTTGGCCCGGGATGGTATAGTTCATAGTCTTGACATGGCTACCGAAGCCAAAAAGGAATTTCTGAAGCAATTTAACGAAGTTATCCTGAAACCACGGAAAATGAAGTACAAGATAATGTTTACTGGTCCTACCGGTACTAATGCGGTGGAAAGTGCATTGAAACTAGCCCGCAAGGTTACTGGTAGAGACAGTATTATGTGCTTTACCAATGCTTTTCACGGCATGACTATGGGTTCTCTGTCTATAACCGGGAATGCCAAAAAACGCCAGGGGGCAGGTATTTCCCTAGGTAATGCAGTTTTTATGCCCTATGATGGATATCTGGGCGAAAATGTGGACACAGTTGATTACATCCGTAAGTATCTTGACGATAGTTCCAGCGGTGTTTCCTTGCCGGCAGCTATTATTCTGGAAACCCTGCAGGGGGAAGGTGGTTTGAATGCAGCCCGTTTTGAATGGCTGAGACGTATAGAAGCTCTCTGCCGGGAAAAAGGCATTCTTTTGATTGTCGACGATATCCAGGCAGGCTGCGGACGTACCGGAACCTTCTTTAGCTTTGAGCCGGCAGGTATTAGCCCGGATATTGTTTGCCTGTCCAAATCAATCAGCGGTTATGGTCTTCCCATGGCAATTACCCTGATTAAACCGGAATTTGATATCTGGTCGGCAGGAGAACATAACGGTACCTTCCGGGGGCATAACCTGGCCTTTATAAGCGCCATCGAGTCTCTGAATTATTGGAAAGAAGATACTCTATCTGAACAAGTGGGAAATATGGAAAAAGATATACGTAAGTTCCTGGTAGATGTAGTTAAAAAGTACCCGGAAATTAAGGGTGAAGTCCGGGGCAGGGGCTTTATGCAGGGCATTGCCTGCGGGGTTGATGGTTTGGCAGAAAAAATCTGTTCTACCGCCTTTAATCGGGGTTTAATTATGGAAACATCAGGTGCCAGGGACGAAGTCGTTAAAATTATGCCGCCTTTGACTATAGATGGAGCCGGTCTGCAGGAAGGGTTAAACATATTTAAAAATAGTATTGAAGACATTAAGGTGCAGTCATATATTAATTCCAAAAGGAAAAACACCTCTACCCAGAAGTGCCTGCGGGCTTCAGGATAAATTGTAATGATAAAAGTAGATTTGCTCAGATTTTTTTAAGAGAGGAGACCTCGTTTCATGATTGTAAAACAGTTGGATGACATTATTGGCAGCGAAAGTGATATTGATACGGATACCTGGAGAAGCTACCGGCTTCTCCTGAAAAAGGATGGTATGGGCTTCTCTATGCACCACACCATTATTAAAGCTGGTACGGAGACTTATATCTGGTACAAAAATCATGTAGAGGCGGTTTACTGCATTCAGGGTAATGGTGAGATAGAGGTTATTGATAGCAATGATGTTTATCCCATCAAAAAAGGTACGCTTTATGCCCTCAATGGTCATGAAAAGCATAAGCTGCGGGCCAAGTCGGATATGCACATGGTCTGCGTATTCAATCCGCCTGTAACCGGTAGAGAGGTTCACCAGGAAGATGGCTCCTATCCGCTGGTGGAGGGATAGGACGATTCTAAACCACAATCTGTCTCGCCCGGATAACATTTATTGCATGGCTTTGGCCAGGTTTTCGTCATAGCCTTGGAGATAATAGCGGGAACAGACATCAGCCCCTACGGTGCAGCGGACTATGACCTCGATACGATCATCTAGTTCTTCTTTCAGTACATTTTCCAGGATTTTTATATAACCTGGCCGCAAGGTATAGGGCGAGCGTATTTGCAGTAAGACCAGCAGAACGTCATTTTTTTCTCCATAATACATTTCCAACAGTTTGGCGGCCGGGTCCTGTTTTTTGAGCTGGACAGCCATAACATTAAGCAATCTTTCCATCATCTTGCCAGATTATATCCTCGCCGAAAAATTCTACTAATGATTTGCTATAATTAACTATATATCTACTTTCCCGGAGGGCAATCCATGGCAGAGCTTACTAATATCCTACACGGTGATTTGGATGCTTTTTTTGCTTCGGTTGAACAATTGGATAATCCCTTACTGCGGGGGAAACCAGTTGTAGTAGGGGGAAGTATACATTCCCGTGGAGTAGTTTCCACTTGCTCCTATGAAGCCAGAAAGTTCGGTATCCGATCGGCTATGCCTACTGCTCAAGCCTACCGACTTTGCCCCCAGGCAGTTTTCCTTCCGGTTAATATGCCGCGCTATCTGGAAACATCAAAACAGGTATTTTCCATTCTAAGTCGGTACTCTCCTATTATGGAGGTTATTTCTATTGATGAAGCCTTCCTGGATATCAGCGGATGTTCCAAGCTATATGGTAGTCCGGAAAAAATCGGCTGCTTGATTAAGGAGCAGGTCTATTCCGAACTGGGGCTTACCATTTCAGTAGGTATTTCTTATAACAAATTCCTGGCTAAACTGGCATCAGATATGGATAAACCGGATGGCTTACGCATTATTACAGCAAGTGAGGCATTAGAACTACTAAGACCGTTGCCGGTATCTCGAATATGGGGGGTAGGGCAGAAGATAGGGCAGCGCCTGGACAAACTGGGGATAAGAACTATTGGCGATATTCAAGACTTGCCGCCGGAATGGTTGGAAGACAAAATCGGCTCAGCCGGTCGCTTGTTCTGGGACCTGGCTCATGGAATTGATAGAAGGGCAGTGGAACCGGAACATGAAAGGAAATCTCTGGGCCGGGAAGAAACCTTTCCTGAGGATATAAACGATACCGCCTACCTGGAAAAACTAATCGTCCAATTCGCAGCCCAGTTATGCAGGAAATTGCGTCAAGAAGAGGTTTTAGCTGGCAGCATCACCATTAAACTAAGATATAGTAATTTTAAAACCATCACCCGCAGCAAGACCATAAATCCCTGCAATTCCGATATAATCGTAACCCAAATTGCCAGCGAATTATTACACCAATCCTATAATAACAAACAACCCCTGCGCCTTTTTGGTTTATCCCTGGGGCATTTGTTGCCGGCTGCAAGTTTAGAGCAGGGGAGCTTGTTTGAGCCACAATTAAAGGCTGATTATAAAAGCATTGACCGCCTCATGGATGAAATAAGGGAACGCTTTGGCCCTGAAGCCATAAAGCGGGCCAATTTATTGCCCGATAAGGATAGTGAGTAATCTAAGGCAAAATAACACCCAAGACTTCTTGACTATAGACTACTTCAGCTGATATTAGTTGATTATAGTTGGCAGATTAATTATAATCGAGATGGGGGTGATACTATGACCATAGATAAGGAGTTAATTACAGCCCAGACTCTAGCTGAGGCCCTGGATCTTTCTGTGGAAACGATTTGGAGATATACCAGAGAGAATAAAATACCCTGTGTTGAACTGGGCAGCAGACAATACCGGTATAAGCTGGATGATGTAATCAAAGCCCTGCGTGGTGACGTCATTCGGGAAAATACTGCTCCGTATGAAACCAAATCTACCCGGAAGCTCACTTACCAGGACTACCTGGATATACCGGAAGAACCAGGCTATCGTTTTGAAATCCTTGACGGGATGTTGATTAAAGAACCATCACCCAATGTTATGCACCAGCGAGCTTCCCGCAAGCTGCAAAGGATTCTGGAAGATTATTTTTGGGAAGTTGATTCTGAAGGAGAAATCTTTAATGCACCTTTGGATGTTACCCCGCATGATTACAATGTAGTCCAGCCAGATATATTTTATGTAACCGGTGAACAGCAGTTGATTGTAAAAGATACCCGGATTGACGGGGCACCTGAGCTGGTAGTTGAGATTTTGTCCCCTTCCAGCCGTCGCAAAGACCGGCTGCAAAAAATGCAAATCTATCAGAGGGCTAAGGTAAAACATTATTGGCTGGTTGATCCGCAGGAAAAAACCTTGGAATGCTTTGCCTGGCATGATGGCGTATACGCCCTGGTGGCCTCCGGTATGGACGAAGATGTTGTGGAACATCCGGGTTTTGCAGGGCTGTCAATTGCATTAAAATCATTATGGTCAAAATAAAAGATGTAATGCCAATAGACCTTTATTCAGCTATCTGTTGTAATTTGGAAACCAACCTCGGCATATCAGCTACTGATATTACTATTGTTTTAAATTAAATTCCCCTGCATTTGCTACTTTTAAGAGTAAACAAATGCGATTACTTTAATAATATGTTTGTTTGTCGTCATAACGTCTATTCAATAATATATTATGGATTATATGGTCATATTGCTCCATAATATAGATAAAGGCGGTGAGGTAATGAACTTGCTGAAAGAAAAATCTATCAGTATTGCCAAACAAGATTTCCCCAATATTGTTCGTCAGGCTGCTAAAGGACATGAAACTATAACCAGGAATTTTAAAAGTTCAAATCATGAAAAGGTTTCCATTATTTCTACCGATATTTATGAGGAAATTCTCGACAGAGGCTACAAGTTCAATCCGACCATAGAGGAAGACTCCGACGGTCATGGTTATACTATTTCTATTGATGAACTATTAATCCACGGCGAGGGTCCCACATTAATAAGTGCACTAAATGATCTGGCTGAAAATCTTATGGATTATGCAGAGGATTATCTAACCCGAATTGATTTTTTCAGGCAAATTGAAAACCGCAAAAATCATTATCCGTACCTCCGTAGAATTGCAAAATTTACTGATATTGATCAAGTGATGGAGGTAATCGCGGAATGCCATACCAATTTACAGTTTTCTTCTACAAAAATAGATTCAATCTCACCCTGACGGCTTTCGTTAACCGTAACTATACAATAAGCCACCGAGCACTGTGTTGACTAGAACTTCTCACTCTGCAAGAAACCCCGAATATTCATATGTTTAATACCTAAATAACTTTGCTCTAACTCATCCATTGAAACCACATATTTCGGAAAATTATCATTAATCGCTAGTAGCACAGAAAACTCTCTTTCCTTAACCTGCTCGGACGCTAAAAGATAACAAACCTGAACATACAGTTTTTCACCACGCTTTTCGGCTATAAAGTCGACTTCCTTTTGATTCATCTTACCAACTGTGACTTCGTAGCCTCTACGTAGCAACTCCATATAGACGATATTTTCCAGCACCTGATCAATATCCCGGCTATTTTTCCCGTAAATGGCTTCCCGAATGCCATGGTCAGCTAAATAGATTTTTTCCTGTAATTGCAGTATTTTTTTACCTACCAGATCCTGCCGTTTCACGCGGTGGAATAAACAAGCATTCTCACAGGCCTTAATATAGTTGTATACCGTTTCCGGGGCTGCTTTTCGATTTTCACTTTTCATAAAATCGGACAGGCTTTTGGCCGAAAAGGTGTGGCCTATGTTGGCAACCACATACATAATAATCCGTTCCAATAATTCAGCATCACGAATACGATTCCTTTGTATGACATCCTTCAGGATCACAGAGTTATATATATCCCGCAAATACAGGTAGCTGGGTTCTTCCGCAAAATCGAGGTTAATTAAAAACGGCATTCCGCCCAATTGCAGGTATTTTACGAACGCCTCCTGGTCGGATAAATTCTCCTCCTTTTGCCTGCACACATCCAAAAACTCAAGATAAGAAAAAGGATATATTTTAATTTCAACATAGCGTCCGGCCAGGTAGGTCGCCAGTTCACCCGATAAAAGATTGGCGTTGGAACCAGTAATATAGATGTCTATATCAAAATCAACCGATAAGGAATTAACACAGGTTTCCCACTGTGTGACCTCTTGAATTTCATCCAGGAACAAATACGCTTTCCCCGATACTTCTAATAATTTCCGGCTTAAATCCTGATACAGCACATCACCGGTTTTAAGTGGCGCATATTCGGCAGATTCAAAGTTCATGCTGATAAACTGGCTTGGGGTAACCCCATCATTCGCAAGCTCCTCCTGGATAAGTTGCAACATGACGGATTTACCGCTACGCCGCAATCCGGTTAAAACTTTGATGATGTTTTTATTCATAAACGGGCGAATTTGTTTAATATAAGTTTCCCTTTTTATCAATGCCCTCCCGAACTCCTCTCGAAAGTATTTACCTGCTTATGCAACAATTATATCCTAAATTAAAACAGGTAAACGCAATATCAACCTGCTCCTGCTATCACCGGTTTTTATAATGCTGTTAAATATATGGTATATTATTATAATCACACCACTCGATTGCAATTTCCTTAAATGCTTCTTCGCGAAATTTATCCCACTGTTGTTGAATCCCCAATCTTTGAACCTTATCCTTAAAACGCCTGAATGCTCCCCCACCTCTAATTGCATATAATAGTTCGTTCATTATTTTTTCATTATCCAAAGAAAAACAAAAATTTTCCATAATGCTGTACTCATTAATATCATATTTATCAGGAAGCGCAATATATTTATCCCAATTAACAATAATATCTAAAGCATCCATAATGATTTGCTTCTGCCAATCAGGGTATTGAGAAAAATCATCATCTTCATCTGATTCTTCAGCTATAGATAAAGCATCATTACTGACAGTAACAATGATATTGGTTTCTTTGTTCAAATACGTATTGTATTCATCCATTTGCATATCCATTTCATCAATCAGTTCCGATATTTTGACAGGCATATGGTCATCTCCCTTCGTTATTACTCTGGATTTTTGCTATCATAGATGGAATTCCTCCGGCATGAGTTTTTAAAACATATGGGCAGTTTATTCCAACCATATGCAATCACGGGAGCCGTAAACCCTCGGTATTCATCAATATCCCGGGCAATGATACGACCGCCCAGTTTTTCATAAAAATGGCGGCTGGGGTTTTCTGCCAAAGCCCAGACCATCATGGTATTCCAGTTTCTCTGCCGAAAAACCTGACTAACCCTGTATACCAGGTAACGCCCTATGCCCTGGCCCTGAAAAGCTGGTGCTACGTGCAGGTTGTAGATTTCACCCATATACCTTAAGTCTTGACGGTGGTTTTTCCCAGCCATGATAAAAGCCATCATTTCTCCGCTTTTATTCTCCGCGACTAATGCTACTGCCTGGTTTTCCTCCCAACGGACAAAGAAATTTTCAATCTCCGTCTGTTTTTGGGAACAGGAGAGTTCCGCCATTAGCTGGCGGGGAAGAAATTTTCCATAACTGTCGCGCCAGGTGGCTACATTAATCCTGGCCATGGCTGGGGCATCTGCTTGTTCGGCCTTTCTTATTACAACATACTCACCAGGCAAGGGCACAATTTCATTGTCGTCTGTAAAGCTAGCCTTTAAGGCCTTTTCCATATAAAAGTAGTCCAGCCTTTCGTTATCGCTCACCTGAATAGATCCTTCTTCCCTGATCCGGTACCCAAGATGCTGATAGAATGCCTGTGAAGGCAATGAAGCATCGAGATTTAAATGGTGAAGACCCATCGATAAAGCCTTTTTCTCCAGAGTTTCCATAACCATACGCCCGAAACTTCGGCCCTGAAACGCGGGGGAAATAAAAACTCTGCGTATATTCTGTTCACATATGGTCCCGGTACCGACAATCTCTTCATTCAACTCCAGTAATACGGTCTGCCCCTGCCTGGCATCGGTCAGTATTTGGCTGCTGGAATGGTAATCTTTGAAGTATTGAATAGCTTTGGAACCATAAACACCTGTATAGGCATCATCTATAGTCTGATAGATGAGCTGCTGCAGTGCCTCTATATCACTATCCCTAAAGGGCCTGATTTTCGGAATGTTCATTACTAATCACCTCTTAATTGTCCCGGAAAATCCAGGGAATCAAAAAACCTCTACCATCCCTGGTTCTTGCAGGTATATAATGGTTATGAATGGAATTTTGAGTAATATTATACATTATATTCTTAATTAGATGTAGGAGGTATTTCCATTGATTACTCTTAGATCGAAACAGAAATTCAAAATGCGCATATTCACCCCTCCTGCGAGGATAGTCCAAGTATTCCTGCGAACTACCATAATAAGTTAATTATAGGTGATTGAGCTAGCTATGTAGACTATTCTTTTGTTGTATAAGTTCTTTATACTGTTGCTGTAATATTTACGAAGGTATATCTTATTATGGACGGAAAACGGGTCAACCTTAAAGAAACAATTAAGGATGAATACGACAAAAAGGCGGATGGCACTGTCATCCATACCCGAACTTTGCACTTCCCTGGGACGGGCCCAAAATACCAACTGGATATTCAGAGAATGACCTATGCAAAGACCTATAATAAAAACATAGTCATACCGATTGATTAATTCTTAATATGGGTATAGAAAAGATAGAATTAAGGGGAGGATTAGACTGTGTAGCAATTCACCTTTTATCAGTGACAGTCCAAATCGCGGATCAGACCGCAGTAAAGAATATATTAAACAGATATACAGGAGGTAAATAACATGAACCGTACATTTGCCATGGTAAAACCTGATGGCGTAGAAAAAGGCCTGGTAGGTGAGATTATCAGCCGATTTGAAAAAAAAGGCCTTAAGATGGTAGCATTAAAAATAATGAAAATTACCCCGGAACTAGCTGAAAAACACTACAGCGAACATAAAGGAAAACCTTTCTTTGCTGACCTGGTTAACTTCATTACTTCAGGCCCAGTGGCGGCCATGGTTTTGGAAGGGGAAAATGTAATTCCGACCGTGCGCACAATGATGGGAGCAACCAATCCCCAGGATGCAGCACCGGGAACCATCCGCGGTGATTTTGCCCTGACCATTGACGAAAACATAATTCATGGGTCAGATTCACCAGAAAGCGCTATGCGTGAGATTGGTCTTTTCTTTAAGGAAGAAGAGATGGTCATATAACCAAAACAAACCGAAAAATAAGTGTATTCAACTAAACGGGATATTCCATGTAATATCCTGTTTAGGGCATAATTTGGTTCGGTCTCTGAAAGCTATCAAAAGAGCGGGGAGTCTGGTAATGGCGCTCGAAAGTTTCCGGAGGTATATGGAAAAATGTTTCACGTGAAACATTTTTCCCTCACAGGCGGGACACGGGGACAGGTCCACTGTCCCAATCAACTTACATATTAGAAAGTCAAAGGCAAAGTAGACTATGTGAAATTCACTTGCCTGAAAGCTAACTTCTGGCTTACTACACCGGCTAAAAGCCGTGAACAAAAATAGACATTGGAGAAAGAGGCTCCTTACGGTATATTAAAAGAATGTAACCGAAATCCCCAAACAGCTTTTTATCGACCTGAGGGTTTTGCATAATGAAAAAATCTAAAATGTCATTCTTAAAATAACTTACTAATTTTGAAAAAGGATAATTATGCAAAACCCTCGCCTAAAAGGAGTAGTAAATATTATGGAACAAATATTTAACCGCATATTAGAAGAAACCCATATATCGCTCAGGCAAATAAGAGCGGTAGTGCAGTTGCTGGATGACAAGAATACGGTACCCTTTATCGCCCGTTACCGCAAAGAGGCGACCGGAGGTCTGGACGAAAACGAAATCCGTTTAATCGAGGAAAGGCTAAATTTCCACCGCAATCTGGAACAAAGAAAAGAAGAAGTAATCCGTTTGATTGAGGAGCAGGGTAAACTTACTGCGGAGTTGGAAACCCGGATACGGCAGGCAGGTAAACTGGTGGAAATAGATGATATTTACCTGCCCTTTCGCCCTAAACGTAAAACCCGGGCGTCTACCGCTCGTGCCCGAGGACTGCAACCTCTGGCCGACTTTCTGCTTGCTTGTCCGCGGCAGGGAAAACCGGAAGAGGAAGCCAGCCGTTACCTTTCGGATGAAGTAACCAGTATCGAAGTTGCCCTGCAAGGCGCCATGGATATTGTAGCTGAACAGGTATCTGAAGATGCATCTGCCCGGGGGTGGATTCGGGAGTACAGTCGTAAAAATGGAATTCTAGTGGTAGCGGCCAAAGATAAGAACGTGGAATCACCGTATCGTATGTATTATGAATACCAGGAGGCGGTGAGCAAAATTCCTCCCCACCGAATACTGGCCATAAATCGTGGTGAACGGGAAGAGATTCTAAAAGTATCGGTTTTTTTGGAGACTGATAAAATAGTGGATTACTTGAGCCGGCGTTACGTAAAGCCAGGAGTTACTGCAGAATACCTTACTAAGGCAATTCAGGATAGCTATAGTCGGCTGATTAAGCCCTCTATCGAAAGGGATTTGCGTAATGAATTGAGTGAAAAGGCTGAAGAACAGGCCATAACGGTGTTTGCCAAAAACCTGCGCAGCCTTTTGCTGCAGCCGCCGGTCAAGGGGCAAATCATTCTGGGTTTGGACCCAGCTTACCGTACCGGTTGCAAATGGACCATAGTCGATGATACCGGGAAAATGCTGGAGGTGGGAGTAGTCTACCCTACACCTCCCCAAAAAAAGGTTACTGAGGCTGAGGAGATTCTGAACCGGCAAATTAAAAAGTATGGTGTAACTGCCATTGCTATCGGTAATGGTACGGCCTCGCGGGAAACGGAGCAGTTTGTGGCAGAGATGATTAAGAATAAGCAGTTGCAGATTCCCTACACTATAGTCAGCGAAGCGGGAGCCAGTGTTTATTCGGCTTCTCCGCTGGCGGCCCAGGAATTTCCGCACTTGGATGTAGCTCAGCGCAGCGCGGTCTCCATTGCCCGCCGTTTGCAGGACCCCCTGGCGGAACTGGTTAAGATTGAGCCCCGGGCCATTGGGGTAGGGCAATATCAGCATGACCTGCCGCCAAAGGAACTTGATAGAAACCTGACCACCGTTGTCGAGTCAGCGGTTAATCAGGTAGGAGTGGAAATAAATACTGCTTCTGCTTCCCTTTTGACCTATGTGTCCGGTCTTTCTTCCACAGTAGCCGGCAAAATCGTGGAGTTTCGTGACCAGAACGGCAAATTCAAAAACCGCAAGGAACTGCTCAAGGTCTCGAAGTTAGGTCCCAAAACCTTTCAACAAGCCGCTGGATTCCTACGCATATACCAGGCAGACAATCCCCTGGATAGTACTGCTATTCACCCGGAATCCTACCAGCTGGCCTCAGGAATCCTGGAAATAGCCGGGGCAAGCCTGGAAGAAATCGGAACGCCTGCCCTGGCTACTAAACTGGGCACATTGAAGCCCGCAACCCTGGCTCAGAGTTTGGAAGCAGGGGAGCCAACTGTGAAAGACGTTATTGCATGTCTCCTGAAACCACACCGCGACCCGCGCGAAGACCTGCCTCCGGTAGTGTTTCGCACCGATGTGCTGAGCATCGAGGATATTACCCCGGGTATGTTCCTGACCGGAACAGTTAGAAACGTGGTGGATTTTGGTGCCTTCGTGGATATAGGGATAAAAAACGATGGCCTGGTGCATATATCCCAGATGGCAGACCGCTACATCCGCCATCCCATGGAAGTCGTAGCCGTAGGGGATGTGGTAACAGTACAGGTATTGTCAGTTGACCGAGACCGGGGCAAAGTGGCCTTATCCATGAAAGCCGGATAAATCAGACCCAGGTGGCAAAATGTATTTGTCTCTCCCTATCCCTTGCTTTGTGCTGCTTGGCGCTTTTTGCTTCTTTCAATTTCCCAGTCCCAGTACTTATTGGCTAAATCTATATAAGTCTCTTTATCGGGGAGTATATCCTGGCAAATAGATTGCATGGTCTCTTCTGAAATATTCCCGGTTTGCACGAATTCCCGACCGGCCTGTTGGGCAGCAGCCAAAATCTCGTCTACCTTTTCTTTTAACGGCGGAGCACTCATAAATTCGGAACTGGGGCGGTATATTTCAGCCCTGACCTGTAAAAGACCGCGTCCTTCTATAAAGCGAAGCCATTGCGACATAGGCTGAAAATGTTCTACTTCACAAAAACCGGCCACCGAGATAAACACAATTTCCCGGGCTTTCTTATTGCGCAGTGGATGAGTACAGAGCCCGTCTTTTTCAATTATGTAGGGTTCAGCCAGAGGTATGGTGCGATCTACAAAGTTTTTAAACAAGGCGGTAGGGCCAAAGAAATACAGCGGAGTAGCCCAGACCTCCACATCTGCCTTGTCCAGGGTTAATAGGATTTCCTTCATATCGTCTTTCAGGGCACATTGGCCCGGCGTTTTAATCCAGCAACTATAACAACCGGTGCACATTTTAATATCCTTCTCCCGAAGACTAATGGTCTCGACCTCAGCCCCTCCCTGTTGGCAACCGGACAGAAAAGCCTCCAGGAGCATAGTAGTCTTGGATATCTTACCCCGCCTGGGGCCCCCGTTGATGGCTACGATTTGCATATCATTTCCCCCTCTTATATCCAGGTAATAAGACCTGTTCTATGTACTGTAGATTCCATTATAATACATTTAAGACGTGCTTTCCCGGTAAGTTTACCCTCATCTTCCTTTCGAAGTATGCCTGATGGAGATGTTTAGGTTGATAAATTAGGTTTGCTTTCATCTGTTTCTTTCAACCCCAATTGAGCCTATCCGATTGCTTTCACCCGTCATATACTTACCCAAAAAACTTCAATCTTACTTCGATAATCAAGATCAATCATGGACAACCGGCTGAAGAACCCTTAAATGTGACGGTTTACCCGTGTAAAATGGAAGATTTTATGATATTATTATACGAGAAATGTACCATGAAAAGGGTGAATAAATGGATCTATACAGAGTTCTTGATTTGTATAAGGTTACCATAGATGAGTGCAGACCGTTCGAGGGAGAGATGTTGACCCAGCTTAGAAAATACTATCGTATTGGCCTCACCTGGTCATCCAATGCGCTTGAAGGGAATACCCTTACGGAAAGTGAAACCAAAGTCTTGCTGGAGGATGGCTTGACTGTGGGAGGCAAACCCTTGCGTTATACCTTTGAAGCAATCGGTCACGCTCAAGCCTATGATTTCATGTTCACGCTGCTAAATAATAAAACCATTACGGAAAAAGATGTTCTTATGATGCATCAACTATTTTATGCGAGTATAGAAAAGGAATATGCAGGAAAATACCGTGATATGGATGTGTTTATCAGCGGGTCCAAATATCCTGTGACCGAAACAAAAAACATACAGGCAGAAATGGATGGACTATTTCAATGGATTAGAAATGAACGAAATCAGTTTCACCCGGTAACGTTTGCGGCACAACTCCATAAAAGGTTTGTCTTTATCCATCCGTTTAAAGACGGAAATGGGAGAATTGCAAGACTCATTATGAACACGGCCCTGATACAGGACGGATACCTGTTGGCTATAATTCCTCCAGTGCTAAGGCATGAATACATTGAACTTCTTGAAAGGGCCCATAGAGATGACCAGTCTTTTGAGCAGTTTGTTGCTGAGCGGGTTATTGAGTCCGAAAAGGAAATCATGCGACTTTTGCATATACCAATACCAAAGCTGGACAACGGCAACTGATATTAAAATTTTAGCGTGACCGCGTTGTTGCAACGATTAAAAACCCGATTAAGCCGCCTATTAAACAGGCAATACTATTATTTATTAAATGACCAACATCAGTATGACTGGTGACTAAATATTCCCCAACACCGTACAATATAGCTCCCAGTAAAATACCTGATGCCATACCTAAAAGTTTTTTAAAATTATTTCCCATAATTTTGGTTCCTTTATTTATCGTTTGTCTCATAGCCATAACTTTGTTTATTCGTCATTTATTCGAAAGGAATATTAATAAGACACATTGCTTCTAAAATTTTTTCTCGATTACTGGTATCAAAGTCTTCCCAATACCAGTAGCGAAAGAACTCACCCCTGATTTCAGCAGGAGAGACATACGGATTATCTTCTAGAATGGAAGCTTTGGTCACCAACCTCGCCATATCAAACATAGAGGCACCCATGAAAAATCTTTCGCTCTCAGTCTTCTGCTGCATCATCTCAAATAACTTGTTTTCTACCGTTGAGCAAGTATCGTTCATTTTTCAATTTCCCCCCATATTTGTCCTAAACCTAGTTCTTTAACCCAATACTCAATATAGTCCCAATCCAGTTTTTCGGCCTGGTATTTTACTATACTGCTTACATCATTTAGCGTATTTGAATTTCAGTTGGTAAATTCATATTTATAAACCTACCTTGCCAGAAGTTTAATTATATTAAGTTTATCACAACTATTATGTATCTTAGACAGTTTATCTTCCCGGTTTTTCTTTTTTGGGAGTGGCGTGTTCCACGCTCTACTTATCAACAGCAGGCTTTTTGAGTAAACTGATGTTAAGATAATTAATAAGACATAGGAGTATGTATTTATGAAGGAAAATAAGCAGGTTCTAGTTGTAGGGGGAGGGGCAGCGGGAATGATAGCTGCCATTTCTGCCCGCAGGCTGGGCGCTGATGTTACTATACTGGAGAGAAATCCGCGGGTAGGTAAGAAAATACTGGCTACCGGAAACGGGCGCTGTAATTTTACTAATATAAATGCCGATGTTACGTATTATCATGGCAACAATCCTAAATTCACTTACAGTGCCTTATCAAATTTCACCGTAGATGATACGATTAGATTTTTTGAGAAATTAGGGATTGCCCATAAAGTAGAGGATTTTGGCAAGGTCTTTCCCATGTCTGACCAGGCTTCCAGTGTTCTGGATGTTTTTTTATATGAATTAAACCAGCTGGGAGTTAACACCGTTTGTGATGCCAATGTAAAAGATATCAGGAAAAACGGCAATTTTTTAATAGAGTTGGAAGATGGGAAAGGATACAAGGGGGATAGGGTCATAATTACTACCGGTGGCAAAGCTATGCCTTCCAGTGGTTCTGATGGAAGTGGTTATGATTTGGCAGCCCGGCTGGGACATACTATTACAGATATTTTTCCGGCTTTAGTGCAATTAAAGTTGGAGGGGCCTTTTTTTAAACGCCTTGATGGAGTTAAATTTGTAGGGACTGCTGAAATTATACATAATAATAAATCTGTGGCTAAAGACCGGGGAGATATTCTCTTCACTAATTATGGAGTGTCGGGACCACCCATTTTACAGATAAGCCGGAAAGCAGTAGAACTATTAAAGTCCAGCCAGGAAGCATATTTAAAAATAACTATCATGGATATGATGCCGATAGAAGAGTTAAGAACATTTTTAAAAAAACGCTGGCAAATAAGTTCCTCAAAACCGCTTGACTTTAGCCTGGTCGGTTTTATAAATAAAAGGCTGATTCCGGTAGTGCTCATGGAAGCGGGTATTAATGATGCAGGCCGACCGGTGGCCAGTTTATCCGCTAAAGAGCAGGAAAGGATAATAGATATTTTGACTGATTGGCGTTTTAAGGTCAGGGGGACCAGGAGTTGGCCCAGTGCTCAGGTAACCGCAGGTGGCGTGGATACCCGGGAAATAAATCAAGATACGATGGAATCCAAATTGGTTAAAGGCTTATTTTTCGCGGGTGAGATAATAGATATAGACGGTCAGTGTGGTGGTTTTAATCTGCAGTGGGCCTGGTCATCCGGATATATAGCAGGACAGAATGCAGCCCTATGATTTTCCGTAAGTAGGAGGTTAACATGATTAGGCTTTCCGATTTGAAAATAGGAATAGATAAAGCTGCCGATGCTGAAACCGAAAGACAGGCTTTACGAAAACTAATCTTATCCCAACTCAAAATCAGTGATAAGGAACTGATTGATTTTCAAATATTCAAGAAATCCATCGATGCCAGGAAAAAAGATAAGATACTTTTCGTATATACGGTAGATGTAAAGATTCATAATGAAGCGCGAATACTGGGAAAACATAGTTCCAAAGGAATAATCCCTGCTCCCGACTTATCTTATAAAGGTGTGCCATTGGGAACTAAGGACATGGCTGAACGACCGGTGGTAATTGGTATGGGACCGGCAGGCCTTTTTGCCGGACTGCTGCTGGCCCGGAATGGTTATAACCCCATCATCCTCGAAAGGGGAGAGGATGTGGAAACCAGAACTCAAAAGGTAAATAAATTCTGGCATCGGGGCCTGCTGGATACTGAAAGTAATGTACAGTTTGGGGAAGGTGGAGCAGGCACATTTTCCGATGGCAAACTTACTACATTAATAAATGACCGGAGATGTCGCAATGTATTGGAGGAGTTTATTAAAGCCGGTGCGCCGCCGGAAATATTGTATAAGAGTAAACCTCATGTAGGGACTGATATCCTCAAAACGGTAGTTAAAAACATAAGGCAAGAGATTATTGCCCATGGCGGAGAAGTGCGATTTAAAGCCAAAGTAACGGATTTTATTATAAAGAATGGAAATATAAAGGGCGTAATTCTCAATGATAATGAGGAACTTTGCTGCCAGGTTATTTTACTGGCCATAGGTCATAGTGCCCGTGATACCTATGAAGTGCTGCTGCGCCGGGGCATAACTATGAGCCAAAAACCTTTTTCTATAGGGGTTAGAATGGAGCACCCACAGGAATTTATTGATAAGGCCCAATATGGTGATGCAGCCGGACATCCCGGGCTGGGAGCCGCCGATTACAAGCTGGCCTATCATTCGCCCAACGGAAGGTCAGCTTACACATTTTGTATGTGTCCCGGTGGTTATGTGGTAGCCGCGGCTTCAGAAGAGCAGGGTGTTGTTACCAATGGTATGAGTCAGTCGCAAAGAGATGGAAATAATGCTAATGCCGCTATACTGGTAGGGGTTAAACCGGCCGATTATAATAGCCCCCACCCCCTGGCAGGTATTGAATTTCAAAGAAAGTGGGAAAGGCTGGCTTATCAGATAGCTGGAGGAGACTACCAGGCTCCGGTGCAACTGACCGGGGACTTCCTGGCTGACCAGCCCAGTACCGGGTGGGGCAGGGTGCAGCCTACCTACAAACCGGGGGTGGTTTTCGCTCCGCTTAAGAATTGCCTGCCTCCTTATGTTATAGAAACGCTAAAAGAAGCGATAGTGTATTTTGATACTCGAATCAAAGGCTTTGCTATGCCGGACAGTATCTTGACCGGTGTTGAAACCAGAAGCTCTGCACCGGTGAGAATAAATAGAGATGAAAGTTCTCAATCAAACATCCAGGGCTTGTATCCTATGGGAGAGGGAGCAGGCTATGCCGGTGGTATAATGTCATCTGCAGTTGACGGAATCAAAACGGCCGAAAAAATCATGCTAAAGTATGCACCCTTACAATGAAGAACCAGTAAGGAAGACCCCCTACCTGGGATATTTTGTATAAAAAAAT
>CAZOIC010000013.1:0-30734 GCA_964579945.1 uncultured Syntrophomonas sp.
CCGGATTCTAACAGTTTAGCCGCTTCATCGGCGCTCATTAACTTTTGTTTATATAATTCCTTCCATTTATTGCTCATATTACTCAATATAACTCCCCCTTTTTAATATCTAATGTTCCAAGGACCCTAAAGCAAGATTAAATCTCAATTGATTCTTTGGAATACTTTGTGAGTTTCGAAAAAGCAACATTTTCTCGTTGGTATTCGGTAAAAAGGCAATCCATCCCATCCCCCCTTTGATTTATAGCATTTATTAGCCATTCCCCCTCTAATAAATTACTGTAACTTTAAAGATTTCAGAAAAATCTAGTGTATAAATAGTAGAACCCTTAATACTTTGAGAAATTACCAGGATGGAATACCGGGAGAAAGAATAGAAGTAATTAGAAAATAACTTTCCTTGTCATCCTGAACTGAAGTGAAGGAACTTTCACCGGAATAGCATATGAGATCCTTAGCCACGCTCAGGATGACACCCACGAAAACTATGGGAATTTTCATTGGTGGTTGCTGTGCTCTTTAGGGTATGTCCTTCGGGCACGAAGGTTAATTTAATTTAACCTGCAAATAACATAATTGTCAATACGTACCATCAACTATTTTAGGACGAATATCTTATTGCTAGTTTATATGACTGGTTTGGCGTTTTAATTCCGTCATATTTTTGATGGCAGAACGGTGAGGAAGGAGTACCAGAATAGAGGATATAGATTGCCAACGCCGGGCAATAAAAAACAGTGGATCCCTTTAGATCCACTGTATAGAGAAAATGTTAATTAATATACCATCTATTTTAAGATTGGCCCTGGCATTGGCAAAACATTTTTGGAGAAAGCGGTGTTAAGAATAATTGCTGAAGCTACATATATACCCAGAATGCCTCCAATTAACAGGAAAGTACCCGCTATAGGAGCGAAGCTGCGGGAAATTAACTCCAAATCCATAAAAGCTACAAAAAATACAGCAACATCCAGGGCCAGAACTACCAGACTCATTACCAGGGGGGACTGTTTTAAGTAGGCCGGAGTCCACATAACTAAGACTATCCAAAGAACCAACCAAGCCCATCCGTCTATCCTCGCATCTATAGCCCAACCATTGGCAGCAGCGAAATACTTAAAGATAAACTCCATGCCCCCTACCAGCATAAAGAATGCGGAGAAGAAGAGAAAAACATTACCGCCGGTAGTATGACCGCCTTTTAGATCAACTATACCAACGATAATTTGTACAAAGAAACCTCCCAATAACCAAATACCCAACAAGGGAATACAAGAATGGTCTACCTTACCCGTTAGGAGCGCATAAAAACCAAAACATGCAATGGCCAGCGCTACCAAACCTGCCGGTGCGGGACTTGCCCAGGCATTATGCTCATTAGACGACATTTAAGCCAACTCCTCCCTCTCTTTACATTTAAAACCTGATTTAAAGTTAAAGATACTCTCCATCACCCCCCGGGGATAAATTTGCCTCAAAGGTAAAGATAATTTACCTTGCCAAAGCCACTAATAAGATTAAAACATTACCAAGGGGAAAATATTAATTACTGCATCTGTTTTCAAAATCCGGTTTATCTATTGGAAGGAAAAACTATAGAAAAGAAAATATTATTGGGGACACTATCATCAGAATATTCAGGCTACTTACTAAAATATTAGCAGAATTAAACGATAGATGTCAATAAAAATATATTAGTGTAACAAAATGTAAAATTAACTAGAAACAGTGATATGTCCGGGGACAGTCCCCGGACATATTATAAATTTGACTTGACAATCTAAAATGTAAAATATATAGTAAACAAAAAGGACAATATTAGTCCACAATGAGGAATGAAAATGCAGATTACCAGACAGACTGAATATGCCATACGTACCATGTTAGAACTGGCCCGAGCACCCCGGGGAGAGTTCTTATCTACTCACTTTATTTCTGAGAAGCAGGATATTCCGGAAGATTTTCTAAAAAAAACCCTGAAACTGCTGGTGTTGGCGGGTCTTATTAGTACCCAGCGTGGTGTTAAGGGGGGGATAGCACTGGCTCGTCCTGCCGGGGAAATAACTCTGGTCGATATTATTGAAGCAGTGGAAGGTAATATCGCACTAAACGTTTGCCTGGCCCCCGGATATAATTGTCCTAATCAACCAGGATGTCCGGTATCCCGTAACCTGGCCCGAGCTCAGCAAGCTATGTTGAATGAATTACGTAAGGAAAGTTTGGAAGACATGCTAAGGGAGCAGTAAGGAGTCCTGTAAAAGATTCGTAGCCGTTGGTTATCAAAGCTGTCTTGTAAATATATTCGAATTTAGAACTTAATTAATTGTAAAGAGTGAGGAGTTAGGCGTGAGGGGTAAGGGGTAAGGATATTTCATGTCTCTGCCAACCCGATGTACTTATTTTCATAGGTGGTTGTATGTACCCTTGGGGTATGTTACCCGGATATAGGGGGTTAATACGAAAGGAGGAGTATCATGGGTAAGGAAGTTAAGGTTTTAAGCTCTATTACTTCAACGAAGCTGAAGGCGACAGACTTGATCGATTATCAGGCAGATGCTGTAGTCAGTAAAACGTTAATAGCCCGCCCCAGCGGAACTGTAACCCTGTTTGCTTTTGATGAGGGTCAGGGTTTAAGTGAACATACAGCACCTTTTGATGCTCTGGTATCGATTATTGATGGAGAGGCGGAAATCATTATTTCCGGACAGCTATATATTCTACAGGCGGGGGAAATGATAATTATGCCGGCAGGTGAACCTCATGCTTTGAATGCATTAAAGCAGTTTAAGATGATGCTTACTATGATTAAATCGTGATTAGAATAGTAAGTGAGGCGTGAGGAGTAAGGGGTAAAGACGTGGGGAGTGTAGGGGCAGAACTGTGTGTCTACCCTGCCTACCACTGACCCCTGGGGCTTTATCGTTGAAATAGAATGGGGAGGAAAGGATTATGCACTGGACCGAGGAGGCACTGGAGGAACTTGCTAAGGTCCCGAAGTTTGTTAGAGATATGGCCAAAAAGGCAGTTGAGCATGAGGTTAATAGTAGTGGCAGGACTGAGATAGAAGCAGCAGATGTACAACACAGTCGGGATAAGTATCTTGGTATTGTTGGTAAAAAATCGGGTAAAAGCGGACCCCGGATAGCAGTGATCCGGTGTGAAACAGTTTCCGAAGTATGCCCTGGGGTAGCATGTTTTAAGGCCTTCAACCAACGTAAAATTCATTTTAAAGACTATGGCCCGGATGCTGAAATTGTTGGCTTTTTCACCTGTGGGGGTTGCCCGGGTAGAAGAATATCCCGCCTGGTTGATAACTTGAAAAAATATGGCCTGGATGTAGTTCACCTTTCTTCCTGTATGCTGTTAGAGGGTACTTATCCGGCCTGCCCCCATATTGAGGAGATAAAGAAAAACCTGGAACTAAAAGGTGTAAAAGTAGTTGAAGGCACTCACCACTAAAGAATTAATGTATTTTTATGCTGAACGGAGGATGGGTCAATGGTTACAAGGACTATAGTCAAAATAGATGAAGAGCTATGTAACGGATGTGGTGTTTGTATCGGTCCCTGTGCCGAGGGAGCGTTGGAACTGGTCGACGGCAAAGCTCGAGTCATCAGAGAGGAGCTTTGTGATGGAGCTGGTTTCTGTCTGGGGGTATGCCCTACAGGTGCTCTATCTCTTGAGGCCCGGGAAACAGAGGAGTTTTCCGAACAGGCTGTAAAAAATCTTAATATTAGAAGAGTGCAAAACTATGTTCCCCAGAGATGCATGCGCTGTACTATAAGTGAAGAAGAGGCCTATTTGTTTCACGTGAAACATCAGGGTAAAGCACTATGGGTATGTGCCCGCTGCCTTCCCGGTTTAATTCACGGATAAATACTTCTTAAGGTCAGCTTTAGAACCTGAAAGCAAATCATGGTTAAAAATACCTAAAATTTATATGTACAGACTATTGTATTTTCTGGAGAAAGCGCATATAATAATATTAACGGTGGCGGAGAACTTAAGCATAGTCAGTCTTAGGGTCAGAGGTCATTGGGTTGAGACTTTCAGGTTTAACGATTGTTTCTAACGATTAATATTCCTTTTAGAATTTTATGGTAAATCAGGTGGTTCTTTAGGAAAGCTCTTAAATGGATGGGGTTTATGCCAGTTACCTTGGGTTATTCTCCGCCACCTTAACTTGGTCATAAAGGCCTTTTACAAGTCTAGCTTGTAAAGGGCCTTTTTATTTTACCTGGAGTGGAAATAGAACTTGATTATGTTATAGTATAAACTAGTTTCCAGGACCTTAAAATCATCATTCAATAGTACTTACTACAGGGAGGGAAAGTATTTGCCGGCAGATTATAATCATCTGAAGGGGCATATTTGCCTGGTAACCGGATCGAGCCGGGGAATCGGTGCACAAATTGCCCGGACCGTCGCTGCTGCCGGTGCCCGCACTGTGATTAATTATCATTCTTCGCAGCAGCAAGCTATACGGCTGCTGGAAGAAGTAACTGAGCAGGGATACCAGGTAATGGCAGTGCGGGCTGATATCAGCCAGGGCCGGGAGGTTGAGGCGATGTTTGCCCAGATTGAGGATAAATGGGGAAGTGTTGACCTGCTGGTAAACAACGCCGGCATTTCTCTAAAGCGGTTATTTACGGAAACTAGTGAAGAAGAGTGGCAGCAGGTAATGGATACTGATCTTAAAGGAGCTTTTTTATGCTGTCGCCGGGCCTTGCCGGCTATGATTAGGAATAAATTTGGTCGTATTGTTAATATTGCTTCCATATGGGGTTTACGAGGGGCTTCCTGTGAATCGGTCTATGCCGCTTCCAAAGGAGGCCTCATTGCTCTTAGCAGGTCTTTGGCTATGGAAATGGGGCCATCAGGAATTACTGTAAACGTAATTGCACCTGGGCCGGTGGAGACTGATATGCTGTTACAGGAACTGGATAGTGATGAAAGAAAGGCTCTGAGCGAAGAGATACCTCTGGGACGCCTTGCCAGTCCTGATGATGTGGCATCTGCCTGCCTATTTCTACTTTCTCCGGCTGCCTCCTATATTAATGGTCAGGTTCTTGGTTTGGATGGCGGCTGGAAAGTGTAATAAGCTTAAGGAGTTGTTTTTAAATTGAAATTATCTCGTAATGATACTTGCTGGTGCGGCAGTGGCAAGAAATATAAGAAATGTCACCTGGAAACAGATTTGCGTCTGGAGGAACTGGAGAGAAAGGGTTACATAATTCCTCCTCGCAGCATTATTAAAAGTGAAGAGCAAATTGCTGGAATACGCCGGGCTTGCCAGTTAAGCCGGGAAATTCTTGATAAGCTGGAGGATGTAATTACCCCGGGTATAACTACCGAAGCTATAAACGCCTGGGTACACGAATATACCATAGCCCACGGTGCTTATCCGGCGCCTTTACACTATAACGGTTACCCTAAGAGCGTTTGCACTTCTATTAATGAAGTTATATGTCATGGTATACCTGAAGAGCGGGTACTATTGGGCGGAGACATTTTAAATGTGGATGTTACCTGTATTCTTGATGGTTACTATGGTGATACCAGCCGTATGTACCTTATCGGTAACCCTTCCGTCCAGGCTCGGGAGTTGGTGCGGGTAGCCCGGGAATGTATGTATCTGGGGATAGAACAGGTGCGACCTTTCAATCGGGTAGGTGATATCGGCTATACCATAGAACAATATGCGCGCAAGTACGGTTATTCAGTCGTACAAGATTTTGGTGGACACGGGGTAGGAGTGGAGTTTCATGAAGAGCCTTTTGTTCAGCACTACGGAGAAAAGGACTCTGGCATGGTGCTAATCCCTAATATGGTTTTTACTATAGAGCCTATGATTAATGTGGGGACTTATAAATGCAGGGTATTGGATGATAATTGGACGGCAGTTACTGCAGACGGTTCCCTTTCCGCTCAGTGGGAGCATACTGTGCGGGTAGCCGAAGATGGTGTGGAAATCCTTAGCGAGTAAAATCAATTATCCTCTTGCTGCCATTCCACAACATGAACTTTTCTCGTTTCTTTGCTAGGTTGGGGTATGGTAACCGTGCAGGTAAATGAACTTACCTGGCCCCCTGTTATGAAGGAGGATAAATTTTTATAGCTCTCATCACTAAGTACCGCTATAAATCTCCCGTTTCCATCCGGAAAATTGGGCCAAGAATCAAAATTACTTTCCCGGTAGGGCTGCCGGCCCATAGCCAACAGGTAGGGCAGGGGTTGGTTTTCCAGTGGTAATCTCTGGTCCACTAAAACCATGGTATTATCCTGCACAGCAAGCTGTTGGGTAAGGGTTATTACATCAAGGGCCAGGCGGTTAGACTCATTAGTAACTTCCTTACTACGACAGTAATAATAATAAGGAACAAACTGAAGGCATACCAGCAATGTAGCGATAGTAATGGCCGTTGCTGGGAAAGCTCTCCCGGTTTTTATGCTACTGTTAATTTGGTCATAAATATATACCGCCCCGGAAGCCATAAGTAGAAGGCTGCAGATAAATACTGGCATGATATAGCGAGTAGCCAGGAAAAAACTATAGCGTTCATTTAAAATAGGTATGATTAAAAACCCGGCGGATACCATCCACAAAAGTAAGGTCCTTTTTTGTTTCCATGCCAGAAAAATTCCCACCAGTAACAGCAATAGACTCACACTAAACAGGGGGTGAGTTAGGTATTGTAGCAGGTGATCATGGCTACTATAGGTGGAACTTAATGTGCGCAAAAGTTCCACCAGCATGTTGTGCAGGTTTTTCAGGTAAGATATTAACCCGGGTTCCTGCTCCAATGCATAAGATTTACGGCTAAGCCAGTGTAGGCTCCCACCACGGGAAATAATATTAAAATATATCATGTTGGCATAACCGACTAGTAAAGCCAGAAAAGCAGTAAAATACCAGCGCAGTTGGATACTGGTTTGCCGGCGAAACGATGGCCGTAAAAGATAAATAGCGGCAGCCAATACATAAATGATTACAGAAGAGTGGGTCTGGAGAGTAGCCGCCCAGAGCAGGGCAGCTAAAACTAACCAGGGTCCACTTTTTTTCTCTTCAGCATTTAAGGTAGCAATTAGAGCCAGGGTAAAAAAGAAGGGAGTAGTACAATTAGACCAGGCCATATGAGTTACCAAAATATGCATACCGTTAAACAGTAGTACAGCTGCAGCTAGCAAACCTACCCGGCGCCCATAGAGCCGGGTGCCCAGGTGATAAAGCAGGGGAACAGTAAGAGCTGCAGTTACCGCCACATAAAACCGGGGCAGGTAAATGTTGGGTCCGAGAACCTTAAATAGACCTGCCAGGATATAATTATGCATAGCGCCTATATCATGGGCGGCATTATGCAGGGGTAAAAGCTGCCCTGTGTATATCAGGTAAGCCAGGCTTACCTCTTTTAGCTCATCTATAAAGCGGGGTATTTCCCACAACCAGGGCAGGCGCAGCCCCAGCGCAACAATAAAGACCCCAAGCAGGAGGCCACTTCTAAGTATGCTCCGATTACCGCCAGGGAGCGCATAAGCATTAAAAAATAAGGCGTTTCTAACCCGAAAGAGGTCAACCAGCATTTGGACCGGAGCCAGCAACGGGTTAACCCGACTACCATTGCAATCAACCGCCATAACCTTCAGTTCAGCAATTTCGTATCCTAGAGCCCGAGCCAATGTCAATATTTCTACATCAAAAGCAAAACCGTTAAGACGCTGGCGGCAAAAGATTTCCCGGGCGGCTTGATAATGAAACCCTTTTAGACCGCACTGGCTATCCTTTATCCCGGGAAGTAAGATAGCCTGTACCAGCTGATTAAAGCATTTACCCATTAGATGCCTTTGCCAGGATTCACCTTCAATACGCTGACCATTTGTTCCTTGACGGCAGGCGATGGCTACCCTGTTTCCTGCTTTTAATTTGGCTATTAGAGATTCAATGTGCCGGGGAGTAAATGTATTATCAGCATCACTAAAAATTAAAAACTCCCCCCGGGCAGCCAGCATACCAGTACGTACCGCTTTTCCTTTACCCTGGTTACGCTCATAGGAAATACAGGAAATCTGGGGGAAGGTTTCAGCTATATGCCGGGTTACCGCTGCCGTTGTATCGGTGCTGCCATCATCAACTACTATTATTTCCACGGGAAATGAAGCTGGCAAGGTTGATGCCAGGTCTTGCAGGCGTTCTGGAAGACGTAAAGCTTCGTTATAAGCCGGAATAATAATGCTAATAAGACCAGGATGGTTAGGGGGGAAGTCAACTGCTGTATCGTCTTTTCTAAATACCCAGTAGCGATAACTTATAAAGTTCCAGCTGGCTGACAGGATGGCAGCCAGTAGTTTTATCCCATTAAGTGCCAGGTTGGAGGGAACCGTACCAGGGAGCAATAGTAAGGGGAAAAGTCCTACGGTTGCCGTATTGATGAACATTCCTATAAGCGATGCTATGAGAAACTTGGGTAATTGGGTAGTGTAATTTAGGTCAGGGGATTTAAAGGTCCAGGTGCGATTCAAAACATAGCTGTTAACTATAGACGTTAAAATAGCGATTAGATTTATTAATACTAAACCCAAGCCAGTTCTAATACCGCTTGTGGAAACCAGCAGATTAAACATGGTAAAATCAATGATGGTATTTAACAATCCTACAATAACAAATTTATATATCTGGCCTAACATATTATAATCCTTTCTTTTAATAAATCCCTATGACTGCAGGCCCTGGAATTTCTGCTCGGCCGGGCATCTGTCCCTACATGAAACTTTCACTCCCCCGGCTGCAGGGTCTGCCCCTACAAGAACCCCCCACCCTTTAGCCTTATCTTCTGTATCTGTTTTTTCAAAACAGGCTATATAAATTATTTCCCAATTAGGCGATTTAATGCCCTTAAACTATTAAGGGAGGTTTTAAGGTAGAATTGGCGAAGTATAGTAAAAACACTAAAAAGAGGGGGATATATTTTTGCCACTACCATTACAAGGAATTAGAGTTTTGGACTTATCCCGGGGAATAACCGGAGGCTTTTGCTCGCAACAATTGGCTGATTTTGGGGCTGAGGTAATAAAGGTAGAAAATACTGCAGGTGGCGATATATTACGTTACCAGCCGCCTCTCCTGGAGGGAGCAGGAACCCAGTTTTATATGGTGAATCGTAATAAGAAGAGTATCACCCTTAATCTGCGTCCGCAGGAAGGCAAGGATATATTTTTGAAATTGGTTAAGGTCAGTGACGTGGTAATTGACCAGTTTCGGCCTGGTGTAATGGAGCGTTTAGGATTAGGTTATGAGGTGCTAAAAAAAATTAACCCGGATATTATCTACTGCAGCTTAAGTGCTTATGGAATAACCGGCCCTATGCGGGACCTGAGCGGGCATGACCTAAATTTCCGGAGTATGTCAGGAATGTTAAGCCTTATTCGGGATAAAAATAATATGCCTCATCTCTCTCCTATCTCTATAGCAGCTCTGGCCGGAGGGGGCTTGTATGCCGCCCTGGGTATAATCTTGGCCTTGTACCAACGAGAGAAAACGGGTCAGGGACAGCTTTGTGAAGTAGCCATGGTAGATGGAGCGTTAACTTTTATGGTTGAAGCTCTAGCTCAGTGGGCGGGTACTGGTGAGCTTGCACAGCGAGGGGATAAAACCATGCCCGGAAATTATGCTTGTTATAACATTTACCGAACTAAAGATGATAAGTATCTAAGTTTGGGAGCACTAGAAACGAGGTCCTGGGAAGAATTCTGCAACATGATGAGTAAAAGTGAATACGTAAGTCTGCAGGGGGATATGGAAAGGCAGGAAGAAATATACCGGGGTATTCAAGAAGTTTTGCTGACCCGGACTCGGGATGAGTGGGTGGAATTTTTTGCTGGCCATAATGTGCAGCTTACTCCTGTATTGGAAGTGCACGAAGTTGCAAACCACCCTCAGATGCAAGAAAGGAAAATGATTCACTGGATGAGAGACTTTAAGGGTTCAGGCATAGATTTCCCCTTAACTGGAATACCTATAAAACTTTCCAACGGACCGGAAGAAATCTCGCCCAGTTTCCCAAAACTGGGCGAGAACAATAATGAGATTTTATCCATGTTAGGATATAGTAACGAAGAAATAACGGCTTATAAAAATAATGGAGTTATATAATGATGCTCTACATAGTAATATAACCTGGCGGTTAATGGGGTTAATTAACATTGATGATAGGTAAGAACCTTTATTTTTGGGTATTTGTGGATTATGGGCCAAATAATATTTTTGAATACATATATAACCATTTAAGGTATAATATTTCTTTAAGGGAGGTATATACCCTGCCAGTAAATTATAGGCAGGAGCTAGATTTTTTTAGGGGGGTTTAGAAATGTATAAAGAAGAGTACAAACGTAAACTGGTCAGTGCAGAAGAAGCAGTAAAGGTGGTTAAATCAGGGGATATTGTGGATTACAGTTTCTTTTGCGGTAAGCCGGTAGTCTGTGACCAGGCGCTGGCAAAAAGGACGGATCTAAAAAATGTTCAGGTTTACTGTGCAGTTACCGTTCCACCAGTACCGGAAGTCGCCAAAGTAAAAGACAGCTTTATTTACAATGACTGGCAATTCAGCAAAGTATCTCGTATCTTACAGTCTTATGGATTATGCTACTATAGCCCCATTTTATATCATGATTCTTGTCGTCTTTATCGTGACAGAATCGCTCCTCATCGTAATGTGATGATAGCTCAGGTTACTCCTATGGACAAATTTGGATATTTCAATCTAGGACCTCAAAATTCGGAAACTCTGGCTAATATACAATCGGCTGATACAGTAATAATTGAAGTAAATAAGAACCAACCCATTTGCCTGGGTGGGGCAGAGGAGTCGGTTCATATCAGCATGGTCGATTTTATCGTAGAAGCTCCGGACGACCAGAAACTACCCGATTTGCCCGGAATTAAACCTACCGAAATTGACAAGGCCATTGCCAACCACCTGATGGAGTTTATCCATGATGGCTGCTGTGTACAGCTTGGTATTGGCGGTATGCCCGGTGCAGTAGGTACCGCTATTGCCGAATCGGACTTAAAAAATCTGGGTGGGCACACGGAGATGTTTGTTGATGCCTATGTGGATATGATTGAAGCCGGTCGAATGAATGGTATGGCCAAAAATTTTGACCGGGGGAGGGTAGCCTATACATTTGCCATTGGTAGCCAGCGCATGTACGATTTTATGAATAATAATCCGGTTTGTGCCTCTTATCCGGTTGATTATACTAATGATCCCCGAGTTATATCCAGATTGGATAACTTCATTTCTATTGTTAATGCGGTGGAGGTTGATCTCTACTCTCAGGTCAATGGTGAAAGTAACGATACCGTTCAGATTTCAGGTAACGGTGGAATGTGGGATTTTGTTACGGGAGCGCAGTGGTCTAAAAATGGTAAGAGTTTCATTTGTTTGGCTTCTACTCATAAGGATAAGGAAGGAAACTTAAAATCCCGTATCGTTCCCACATTTGAGCCCTCTTCAATTACTACTATTTGCCGCCAGATGGTAGACTATATCGTCACTGAATATGGTGCGGTGCGCTTAAGAGCCAAGCCCACCTGGTGGAGAGCGGAAGAGTTGATTTCCATAGCTCATCCGGATTTTCGTGACGAATTGATTAAAGAGGCTCAACGGATGAATATTTGGACCAAGACTAATAAAATAGGGTAATTAAATATCAATTATAGTATTGCCAGATTTGCTGCTTCAGGTTATTATAATACGAGTCCCGGGATATTTTATAAGGAGCATAGGGATCAATGAAAAATATGGAAAATCTTATGTGCGAGATAGAAGAACTACGGGCTCAGTTAAATGACCAGGGTAAGCGCAGGGGATTACATGATAATGACGTTTTGAAAAAAAGTGAAATTCTTGATAATTTAATAAATCAGTACTATCTGTTACTCAGAAAGGAAACCAGCAAAACGGCTCACTAAGTCTGGTTTAAGGAGTCAAAGGCAAATAAGATTGAAAAACACCACTCAGCATTTAAGGAGAGTGGTGTTTTCATTGCCCAATTCAAAGATGTCTTTTAAGCAAATGGCCTTTCCTTACCTTTGTGGATGTTGTGCATAACCATTAATAGTTGGTTGCGGTTCTCCATATGTAGGGCAGCTTCTAGTCCAGCACAATCCAGATTCTGGTTGATGGCTTCCTTGGTGCAGCGGATAGCCAGTGATTCCTTGCTTACTATATCAGCAGCCAACTCCAGAGCAGTTTCCAGCAATTTTTCTCGGGGAACACAACGGGAGGCCAGGCCTAATTGCATTGCTTCCTCAGCCTTCATAAAACGCCCGGTTAGCAAGAACTCATAAGCTCGTCCTGTACCGATATGACGGGGCAGAAAATAACTAGAACCCATATCTGCCCCTCCCAATCCTACATTAATATAGAAAGCCGAAAAACGAGCATCCGGTGTAATAATTCGGATATCCGAGGCGATAGCAAAACTGAAGCCTGCTCCCGCTGCAGCTCCGTGGATTAAGGCAATAATAGGTTGAGGAATCTTTCGCATATCCAGTTGTAATTCTGCCAATCGGGTTTGATATTCATAAAAACCCGGGGCATGCATCAAATCTTCGGGAATACCTTCTTTTACATCTACCCCCCCGCAGAATCCTTTATCTCCTGAACCCTGCAGGATTACCACCCTGGTATTAAAATCATGTCTCAGTTTAGCCCAGAGATCTGCCAGATCATCCAACATACCCCGACTTACAGCATTAAGTTTATCAGGGCGATTTAAAGTCAGCAGCATAATACCCTGATCCAGCATATCAATCTTCAGGGTACTGTAATTACTATAATCCATCCTGACCCCCTCCTGTCTATTTGTATATTTATCAATTCGATTAATGTGAAGGAAATTCCTTCCTGGTTGGCAGGAGGACTAGCCCTCCCCTTGTCGGAATGACCTATAGATGATAGAATTTTATATTATTGCGTTACCAGTATTTTTACAGGGGGGCATTAATTATGGGTAAAATTCGTCTTTATGCTGATAATGCTTGTGATTTAGATTTGGAATTCTTAGAACAACTTCAGGTTAAAAACGCGGATTATTACAGGATTTACAAGGAATACCAGAATTATCTACACAGGATTTGCTCATACAGAGCGATATAGTCATCTACCATTCTTTCCTGGCTAAATCGTTCTTTCACCCAACGGTAGCAGTCCTTCCTATCTAATTCTCTTATCAGATCCAGCTTTTCACAGGCTTCATCTACATTATTAACCAGGAACCCAGTATGGCTATCATTTACGACTTCGGGCATTGAACCTCGGTTATAGGCTATGATCGGGGTTCCACAGGCCATTGATTCTACCACGCTAAGACCGAAGGGTTCGTCAAAGTAAATAGGATGCAGCAGGGCATAGGCCTGCCCCAATAACTGCTGGCGTTGAGCCGGGCCTACCGAACCCAGGTAAAAGATATTCTGGTTGTCCACATAAGGAGCAACCTGAACATTATAGTAATCCTTATCCTGGATAATGCCTGCGATATATAGTTTAACGCCATAGCGGCGCGCGATTTTAATGGCATCGGCAGTTCCCTTATCCGGGTGGATACGCCCAAAATACAGCAGATAATCTCCAGGCTGTTCAACCAGGGCAAACTCGTTAAGGTCAATACCATGATAAACTGTAGCCAGATAATCAAGGTCGGGGTTACGGTCGGCATTACTAATGGATACATAAAAATTATCACGATTGTACTCGCGATAAATAGGCAAAATTTTGCTGGAAGAAAAACCATGAATGGTAGTAAGCATCGGAGTATCTACCAGGCGGCTATAGGATAAGGGCATAAAATCATAATTGTTATGAATCAGGTCAAACTTATCAACTTGTTCAAAAAGATGGGCTATATGCATGGCCTCCCAGACCTTGGGGTCAATATTAGGGTCTTCTTCATAGGGAAAAGGGCATATATATTGTAGTCGGGCCGTGGTTTGTGAATCGCCGGTGGCAAAAAGAGTAACATCGATACCCCTTTGCACCAAACCTTCAGCCAGCAGGGAAACTACTCTTTCCCAGGGACCGTAATGACGAGGGGGAGTTCTCCAGGCAATCGGCGATAATAAAGCTACTTTCATATCAGACAACTCCTTTCAGGTCATACTTTAGTCATAATAGATTCTTTCCCCAAAGACAGTAAAATAATCCAGTATGCTCATTAGATAGCATACTGGATAAATTCGTTTCCTTCAAGTTATCGCGAATTGTAAGCTTAATTACTGCTGTTAGCGGGCAAGCTATTCACCGATTATTCCACTGCAGCTATGGCGAAAATAACATATGTTTCGTAGATCTGAGCCAGTACTTTAATAGGATAAGATTTATTATTACGGAATTTCAAATCCGCTCCGCCCCAGGATACGGTTGCATCACGGTTTACGGGTAAATAACCAATGCGCAAGGTATGAGGATGTCGCTCTACAATCTGTAGTTGCGATTCCAGCAGGCTATTATACAGGGTGCTGGAAGTCTGGCATACTCCTCCACCAATTCCCGGCACTAAACGCTTACCAACGATAACAGGTGCATATTGGTATCCTGCCTGGGGGGTTCTTCGCCCAACCGTTTGATTGAAAGAACAAATCTCCCCAGGGTTAATAATAACCCCATTTAACTGATTACATGATAGCAAGATGTTTTGGTTACGTGGTGCTGAACTGGTAGCTATGCTAGTATAGTAACCGGCAATAATATTTTCCGCCGGCCATAGCTGGGTCATAACCGGAACATCAGCTAAAGTTCCCCAGCGGGGCAGGTTAGTTGGAAGCTGTGGTGGCTTCGGAGGGGCGAAAATTGGGTCAGGACCCTGATAGTCCTCACTACGTAAAATAATTGCTCCCACTCGCGAATTATAATTTATTTTATAACCCAACTGTTCAGCTACAAAGCGCATAGGTAAATAGAATTCATCCAGTTGGATGTTGGTTAATTCTTCTTTCTGAATCTGAGCTGGTGGAAGTTTCCAATAATCGCTTTCTTCCAGTATAAATTCCTGGGATCCCTTTCTAAGTAGCAATCTAGTATCAATAACCTCAATTTGAGCCCCGAATATGAGGCTGCAATCATTTAATGAAATTACTGACCTTTCATTGGTGTCGATAAAGGCAGCATAATTTAGTGGTGATTTCTGGCCGTCCATATAAACTTCAATAGTTCTAAGAATTATGGATGTTACAGGTACCTCGCTAATTTCTTCCTGGGATTCGGTAATTTCTGCTCCTATTACGGGGGTAACATACAAAACATTTAAAGTGATTAGCAAAAACGTTATTATTAAACTTCTGCACTTCTTCATAACTCTCTCCTTTAACACAATAGAATTACTATCATGTTTATTGAGTTTTTTCTTACATATGACTATCTGAGGAAAGTTTTAACAGAAGAGAGTTAAATTTTTTATAAATCAGAAAAAAACAAACCCAGGGTTCAAAAATGAACCCCGGGTTTTGTTTTTATTAGGAGCTAATTGCGGATTTTACCTGTTGGATATCCTGGCTATCAACCTGGATAGCTGGTTTATAGAAACCCTTGGATTCTGCCATCTGATATAACTGGTACTGGAACTGTTCATCTGAGTTTCTAATCTGCTGCAGGGTCTGACGCAGTTGCTGGTTTGAGCATTCACTAATACTGGTACTATAAGTGACCAAACTACCCTTCATCATAGAAAGAATGTCATTTACCATTTCTTTGTCGCCAATATGCTGCATTTTTTCATCTCCTTATCCCAAAAAAGATAATAGTTTCTGACGGGTTTGTGAAGCGGACTGAGCCGACTGCTGGAACATCTGCCTAACTTGCGGATCCTGGGCCTGAGAAGCAAAGAAGTTTAGTTTCTTTTCAGCCGTTTCATGAGAGCCAATTAAATGTCTAAGGGTCTGCAACTCCATCTGATTGATGTTCATTCTTCGCTGCTCCTTTCATTAAATTTATTTTGAGCACAGTATTATATTGCCTCGTTTTTATCTATCTATACCTTCCAGTGATTATAAAATCGGGTATACCATCAGGTTGGCATTATTTACATAAAGGTATATAGCATTGGGAAAAGAACCATTTATGTTAGGGCCATGGTATCTAGTGGGCTGATGTGAAAGATAATGTAATTTGTCCTAAAAGAAGAAATATTTTTAATAAGTTTTTTAAAAAGAGGAGGTACTTTATGAAGAAAAGAACTGTAGCAGTAATTATGGTGTTTGTATTTACACTGGGTTTAATGCTGACACCAGTTAAAACCATTATCGCTGAACCAGTTATCAAAGTGATTTCCAACCCCACTCAGTATCTGGATAATATTGCCAACAAAGTATCGTGGAATTCAGCCAGCGATACCAGGGGAAACTTATTTAGCGAAAGTAATAGCAACCTGCCATTATTAACATTTCCCAGCGGTGAAAGCATAACTATACCGCGTAACATTGATACTCCCGCGAGGGCAGCTAGTATTTCTAAGCGCAAAGAGGCAGTAGTTACGAAGAGTGAAAATGAGCCGTCCAAGTCACCGACTTTAGTTTCATCTGGTACTCAGACCCAACCTGTTACAAACGTTAAGATCACTTCCGAACCAGATATCCAGACGCAGGCAGTAACGTACACAAAGACCATAAGTAAGGAAAATGTTAATAAAAAACCAGATTTGCCTCAGGTAAAAGCATTCCGGGAAATATATAACAACAGTCCCGCCCATGCTTTGGTAGGTAGAGCTATCTGGTATATGAACTACGGATATATGGTTTATGGACATAAGAAATATTGGGACACTGGTTATATAGACTGTTCCAATTTTGTTTCTCTGGTTTACAAGGATTTCGGTTACAATATTACTTCGGCAGCGCGTAAATATAATACTGTAGGTCGGACGGTAAGTGGAGTCTACAGCAAACGCCAGCCGGGAAGTACTAAAAAGTATATGCTGGTAGGTGTGGATAAGCTTAAACCGGGAGATATTCTAACCTTCTGGAAGGAAGATAGTGCCGGAAAACGCTATATTGGCCATGTAGCTATCTATATGGGAAAACTGGATGGCAAGCCAACTATAATACATACGGTAAAAGGCTATCCTACCGCCATTGGCATAACTACCAGTTTTACTTACTGGTATGGCGAGCATTTTAACGGTGCCCGGCGGGTACTGGGGACTGCAGCATATTCTTCGAAAACTACTTATAGCGATACCGGACCAGTTATACCAGCAAAATACCAGATGACTCCTGGCCGGGTGATAATGCCGGGTTATTTGCTCAATGGATTCTAGAGCGGAGAAAGGAACCTTTTTAACGGACGAAATTTAATTATAGCTTGCTAAAATAAGATGAAGTGGTTTAATTGGGGAAATTATCAGAATAATTATCCAAAACAATATTTTTCCAGTATAATTAAACTAAATATAAGTTCTTATTTTGGAGGTGACAAATTTTGTCCATCTTTCGACCGTTGTCAGACCCTGCTGAGCCCGAACATTATGAAGTAGCCGGAATAAAGCTTATTTGTCCTCATTGCCAGAATCAGCAATTTTATGAGAGCAGGGTTCAGTTCAATATCCATGATCCGGCTTATGCCGAGGATGAATATATAGGCAAGATGGGAGTAGCACTTACCTGTAGCCGGTGCAGTATGATGTTATACTTTAGCAGCAAACCGAATAAAATCCGAGCATAAGTAAGAACTTATAACTATATTAGAGCCTTTTTATGTTATCTAGGCACCCTTTGGCACGATTATGCCCAGTTTTTCAATTAGGCTGCTTTATGATCCGGAATGAAAGTAGCCACCACAAGATTACATATGGCCAGTCCCCCTGATACTAAAAAAACCGGCAGGTAACCATAATGAGCCCACAATAAACCGCCTCCTAAGGGAATCAGCATGGAAACAGCGTGATCCATACTCAGCCCCATTGATATGGTGGAAGCTATATCCTCAGGCTTATCAGCGATACGAGCCAGATAAGTAGTTCGAGCTATACGAACGGAAAATAATAATTGGTCACAGATAAAGCAAGCCATTATTATCAGCATGGCCACCTGGGTGGGGAACCAGTTAGGAGAAAAACCATATAATATGCTGATTATTATTAATACACTGGATTCCATAATAATAATCAGCTTTTCTCCCCAGGCATCGATGGCTCTACCCAGCAACGGACGGAAGAAGATGCTTAAAACTGTTCCTATAAAGCCAAGTATGGCAAAGGTTTCAATATTGGCATGAAAAACTTTAATTAAAACCCAGGGAGCAAAGGTCAAGAAGATTTGTTTCCGTGCTCCAAAAAGAATATTAAGGATATAAAAGAGGGTGTATTTCTTTTTAAAAACCAGACGACGAGAAGCATTGGTCAAAGGTTGAGGTTTTATTAGAAATAGACCTATGCTGGCCAGCAGGGCGCATCCTCCGGCAATACCAAAAAGCACGGCAAAGGAAATATGATAACGGGAAGCTCCCCAATAGACAACCATCATTCCTAAAATAGCCCCCAGGGCTTCCAATGAACCCAGTTGACCTAGTCGACGGCCTTCCTGTCCCTTAGTGGCGAGGCGCAGTGCGATGGGTTGGGTAATGGCCATGTATAAGTGAGCACCGGTACTCCAAATAAACATCCAGATAACTACCATAGCGATATTGGGAGCTAAAAATCCCTGACCCCATAAGGCTAAAGCCACCAATAATGCGGATATAGAAGCAATGCGTGTATCCGCTAAAAAAAGCAGAGCCGTAAAAATGAATACTACCAGAAAGCCTGGTAATTCCCGGGGGAACTCCAGTGCTCCCCGGGTGACTTCGCTAACATTATGTACCTGCGCCAGGTAATTATTAAAGGAAGGATCATAAAGACCGGAATATATACCCATCATCAAAGTTGACATGGCAAACAGGATGAGGGGTGTACTAAAATTATTTTTGAATGCCATAATGATTGCTCCTATTTATATGAATAGAACTACGGTAATTTATTTGTCTATTCTATACCTTCCAGGGGTAAATTGCGAATGACTTATGAATACATTCCCACCGGAAACGACAAACTAGATGAAAATAAGAAAGGATGGGAGATATGGCTTTACTTGGTGATCCCTTTGTAGCTAATTTACCCCGCCCGCTCTCTAATGAGGAATTAATACAGGCGTTAAGGGTTGATATTGCAGGTGAATTGGAGGCAATTATCGGCTACGAGGCTCATGTTATGGCAACTACTGATGAAAGGGTAAAAAAGGTACTCACTCATATTGCCAATGAAGAAAGGCGTCATGTAGGTCAATTGCAGCAGCTTCTATTTGTTCTTAACCCTGGTGAACAGCAATATTTTGACCAGGGACTGCAGGCCATTCAACAACAGCAGTCCCAGAATTTCCAGATGCCAATGCAATAAGACAAACGGGGCATAGTGACACAGGGGGACGTTATTGCTGTGTCATTATGCTCTCTTAACGATGTTGAAACTTACGTCAGTCAGACGGGATATTTGCCTGATGCTCAGGCCCTCATCCTGTTTCAACTGATGTAACACCGCATCACGATCAGGTTTGGACATTTCTCCAAGTATACTTATAGGTTTATTATTTAGTACTTTTTCGATAACCTGACAAGCTTTTGCATCGCTTAATGCATTTCTTTTAATATCTTCCATGCAGTTATCCAATGTTTCAATTTCTGTGAACTGCCGCATGAGAGCAATAGCCTGTTCTGTATTTTCAGAAAACAATCCTAGAATAAAACTGGTATTAGTTAATCCCGGCAAATTATCCTTGCCACCGTAATACACTCGGCAGCTGCTCCATTGATATTGTTCTGATTTTGTTACTATCCCCGCTTTTACGGGATTCTGATGAATATAGCGGATAACGGATAAAAGATAATTGTCATTCTCAATATTTTCGCTTTTAAAACGGTTTTGAAAAACATGACCTACCCGTTCATACCTCGCGTTGTAGTAATGAGCATAGCTTGCTCCCAGGCGATGCATTAGTTTTGATATGCTGGTTAAACCTTCTTTAATCAAAACATGAACATGGTTATCCATCAGGCAATAGCCCAACACTGTTGCGTTGCTATCCGTAGCAATTCGTGCCAGAGTGGCTATATATCGCTGACGATCATTGTCATCTTGAAAAATAACTTCTCGATTAATTCCCCGTACAATCAAATGATAAATACCTGTTGAGCTCATTTGCCTGGCTTGACGCGGCATGTTTATTACTCTCCTTTGTTTTTTGTTTATAATATATTATTACGTGAAATGACACAACAAAAACGTCCCCCTGTGTCCTAGTGGCAAAATATTTTAAAAATTGTTTGACTATTATTGACTATTGTTCAACCAGGTATTATACTGCCAATAGGAGGACATATAAATTCCAAACTGGTGTAGAAGACCAGAATGGACAATGGCCGACTACAATTTTGCTTGTTTTTGACTGTTTAAAAAATGATTAAGAAGGGGGTTTGTCAAAATGGCAAAAGCTTTAGGTATTGATTTAGGCACGACTAATTCAGCCGTTGCCGTTATGCAAGCTGGTAATCCGGAGGTTATTACCAATGCTGAGGGAGCCCGTACTACACATTCAGTAGTTGCCTTTAAAGGTGAGGAGCGATTGGTGGGACAGATTGCCAAACGGCAGGCTGCACTTAATCCGGAGAACACCTTTTATTCGGTGAAAAGATTTATGGGGCGGCGCTTTTCTGAAGTTGCCGACGAAAGAACCCTGGTTCCCTATAAAGTAGTGGCAGGAACTGACGATGCTGTTCGTTTTCAAGTTAATAATAAAATGATATCGCCTGAGGAAATTTCGGCTCTGGTACTTAAAAAACTGGTGGAAGATGCTTCCCGTTACCTGGGGGAAAAGATAAATGATGTAGTAATTACCGTCCCCGCCTATTTTAACGATGCCCAGCGCCAGGCTACCAAAGATGCCGGAAAAATTGCGGGATTAAATGTCCTGCGCATTATTAATGAGCCTACAGCTGCAGCTCTGGCTTATGGTCTGGATAGTAAAAAAAACCAGACTATCCTGGTCTTTGACCTGGGGGGAGGCACTTTTGACGTATCCATTCTGGAAGTGGGCGATGGGGTTTTTGAAGTGAAATCCACCAATGGTAATACCCACCTGGGTGGTGACAATTTTGATAAACGGGTAGTAGACTGGCTGGCGGATGAGTTCAAAAAAGACTACGGTATTGACCTGCGTAAAGATAAGCAATCACTGCAGCGCTTAACCGAGGCAGCGGAGAAAGCCAAAGTAGAATTGTCCAGTGTTACCGAGACTCAAATCAGCCTGCCCTTTATTACTGCAGATGCCGATGGACCCAAACATCTGGACATGAAATTAACCCGAGCCAAGTTTGAAAACCTAATCCATGATTTGGTTGAAGAATTACGCCTACCGGTAGAAAATGCTCTAAAAGATGCCCGTTTGACCAAACAGGATATTGAAGAAGTTATTCTAGTTGGTGGTTCTACCCGAGTTCCTGCGGTACAAAAAATGGTAAAGGATTTAACCGGCAAAGAGCCTAACATGGGAGTAAACCCGGATGAAGTAGTTGCGGTAGGAGCAGCTATTCAGGCAGGAGTCTTGTCCGGGCAGGTTAAGGATGTAGTCCTGCTGGATGTTACCCCGCTCTCTCTGGGGGTTGAAACCATGGGTGGAATAATGACTCGGATCATAGAAAGAAATACTACTATCCCGGTTAGAAGAAGTGAAGTATTTTCTACCGCCGAAGATAATCAACCGGCCGTAGATATTCATGTCCTGCAGGGAGAAAGAGAGCTGGTCCGGGATAACCGTTCCTTAGGTCAGTTCAAACTGGACGGAATTGCCCCGGCTATGCGGGGAGCTCCCCAGATTGAGGTTACTTTTGATATTGATACTAATGGCATTTTAACCGTTAGTGCCCGAGATAAATCAACCGGCAAAGAACAAAAGGTTACCATCAGCAATTCTTCCAATTTAGACAAAGCTGAAATAGACCGGATGATTGAAGATGCCAAACGCTACAACGAGGAAGACCGCAAGAGAAAACAGGAAGCTGAAGCTCGCAATCATGCTGATGGGATATGCTATAATGCCGGTCATCAGCTGGAAACTATGGGTGAAACAATATTAGCGGCTGACAAGGAGAAAGCTCAGGAGGCTATTGATCGCCTGCGCCAGGCCCTGGAAGAAAAAGCTCCGATAGACCAGATTGAGGCTATGGTGCAAGAGCTAGAGGAAATCATGCATGGGCTGGAACCTGTAACTACCATCGATACTAGTCAGGCAGCCGGTGATTCTGAGGTAATTGATGCTGAATTTGATGAGAACTAAAAACATTTAAGAGGTCAGGAGGCTTAAGAGATGGCAGTAACCTTTCGTGATTATTACGAGACCCTGGGTGTGCCTCGTGATGCTGATGAAAAGAACATAAAAGCTGCATACCGCAAACTAGCTCGTAAATGGCATCCTGACCTGCATACAGGTAAGGATAAGGAACGAGCCGAGGAAAAATTCAAAGAGATTAATGAGGCTTATGAGGTATTAAGCGATGCCGATAAACGAGCTAAATATGACCGTCTGGGCAGTAATTGGAGAAATGGCGACCAGTTTGACCCGGGGGATATGGGCAGCACCTATTACTATAGTGGAGATTTTAATCCTGCCGATTTTCAAGGATTCAGCGATTTTTTTGCCAGCATATTTGGCAGCAGTAAACCAGGATACCGGGGAACCGGTACGGTCTATGATGGGCCTATGCGGGGGCAGGATGTCGAAAGCGAAATTGAATTGACCCTGGAGGAAGCCTATCACGGCGGTAATAAATCTCTGCGGCTATCGGCCGGGAAAGTATGTAACGAGTGTCATGGCCGGGGAATAGTTGGCCGTACTATATGTACTACCTGTGGAGGCACCGGTTCGGTATCCACCCTGCGTAATATAGAGGTTAAAATCCCGGCAGGAGTAAAAGAAGGAAGCACTATCCGCCTCAAAGGCCAGGGTGGAGAAGGTAGCGGCGGCGGCCAATCCGGAGACTTGTATCTTAAGGTGCGACTGTTGCCTCATGCCCAGTTTGCCGTACAGGGCGCTGATATTGAGTATGAATTGACCCTGCGTCCCGACCAGGCGGTTCTGGGTGACAAAGTTATGATTCCTACCCTGGACAAATCAGTAAGAGTTACTATTCCGCCGGGAACACCTGCCGGTAGAAGGCTAAGGCTAAAGGGCAAAGGGTTACCTGGACGGGGAGGAAACAACGGAGACCAGTATGTCAAAATTTATATTAATATTGCGACTGATATAAAGGAAGAAGAAAAGGAACTATACCGCCAAATACGGGCAATTTACGAAAAATAGGGGTGTGAATTATGAAACTGCTGCGCGTGGTATTTCCGGCTGAGGAAAATTGGTTGCCTATCTCCCGGCTTTCCATCCACCCCGGACTCCTGGATATTTTGGAGGAACTGGGAGTAATAGAAGTCGTAAATGAACAGGTGGAACAAAACGATCTGCAGCGCATTAATAAAATAATGCGACTGCGGGATTCTCTGGGAATTAATCTCAATGGGGCCATTTTAATCTGTGATTTATTGGAACGAATTGCAGAACTGGAGGATGAAGTCCGCCGGTTTAAAGAGAAGAGGTGAAAATTATGAACATAGAGAAATTAACCCAAAAATCGCGCCAGGCATTAATGGATGCTCAACAGCTGGCAGCAGAGAAACATCACCAGGAGGTAGGGGGCAAACACTTGATGCTGGCCTTGCTGGAACAGGAAGGCGGTATTACGGAACGCTTTTTGGAAGCGGCGGGGATTGACCTCCCCTCTTTCCGTGATGGCTTGAACCGATTAATTGATAAAATTCCGGCAGTTTATGGTTATGAAGGCTCGGTATATATGAGCGGCAGCGTTTCCCGTATTATAGCCCGGGCGGAAAAAGAAGCCCAGAGCTTGAAAGATGATTTCATCAGCGTAGAACACCTCATCCTGGCTATAATGGGCGAGGGGGAAAGTGATCTGCGCGATGTTTTCACCCGTACCGGTCTGACCCGGGAAAAATTCCTGAATGCTATGCGCAATGTACGCGGTTCCCAACGGGTGAGCAGTGATAACCCGGAAGACAGCTATGAAGCCCTGGAGAAATATGGCCGCGACCTCACTCACATGGCCGCCGATGGCAAACTGGACCCGGTGATCGGACGGGATGAGGAAATCCGCCGGGTGATGGAAATCCTGTCCCGCCGTACCAAGAATAATCCGGTCTTAATCGGTGAGCCCGGGGTAGGTAAAACCGCCATTGTTGAAGGCCTGGCCCGTCGTATTACCGCCGGAGACGTACCGGAAGGTTTGAAGGGCAAGAAATGTATTGCCCTGGACATGGGTTCTCTGGTTGCCGGAGCCAAATATAGAGGTGAATTTGAGGAACGATTAAAAGCAGTACTAAAAGAAGTGGAACAGTCAGATGGCGGAATCATCCTGTTTATTGATGAACTGCATACGGTAGTAGGAGCAGGAGCAGCCGAAGGAGCCATGGACGCCAGTAACCTTTTAAAACCAATGCTGGCACGGGGAGAATTACGAGCCATTGGCGCGACCACTCTGGATGAGTATCGCAAACATATTGAAAAGGACCCGGCTCTGGAGAGGCGCTTTCAGCCGGTAATGGTGGAGCAGCCTTCGGTGGAGGATACTATCTCCATTCTGCGGGGCTTAAAGGAGCGCTATGAAGTTCATCACGGGGTCAGGATTCAGGATGCCGCACTGGTAGCGGCAGCAGTTCTATCCGACCGCTATATATCCGACCGCTTTCTGCCGGATAAAGCCATTGACTTGGTAGACGAGGCCGGCGCCAAGCTGCGAACTGAAATTGACAGCATGCCGGCGGAATTGGATGATATTACCCGCCGCATAATGCAATTGGAGATAGAAGCAGCCGCCCTGGAAAAAGAAAAAGATACTGCCTCCCGGGAACGACTTAATAACTTGCTCAAGGAACTGCAGGATTTAAAAACCGAGTCTGACGCCATGCAGGCCCGCTGGCAAGCTGAAAAACAGTCCATAATAAGAATTCAAAACGTCAAAAAAGAGATGGAAGAATGCCGTAACGAAATGGAAAAAGCGGAACGGGAATATGACTTAAACCGTATCGCGGAACTAAAATATGGACGCTTAAACGACCTGGAGCGAAAACTAAAAGCGGAAGAAGAGCACCTGGCTGATAAACAGAAAGGCGATGTGCTGTTAAAAGAAGAAGTTGATGATGAGGATATTGCCCGGGTGGTAAGCCGCTGGACCGGGATTCAGGTTAGTCGCCTGCTGGAAGGAGAAAGAGAAAAGCTGCTTCACTTAAATGAAATCCTGCATGAGCGGGTAGTGGGGCAAAGTGAAGCGGTTAAAGCCGTAGTAGATGCGGTAATCCGCTCCCGGGCAGGACTGAAAGACCCGCACCGTCCGGTAGGTAGTTTTATCTTCCTGGGACCAACCGGAGTAGGAAAAACCGAACTAAGTAAAGCCCTGGCTGAAGCCCTGTTTGACGATGAACGCAGTATGATCAGGATTGACATGTCCGAATATATGGAAAAGCATAGCATTGCCCGCTTGATTGGTGCTCCTCCCGGTTATGTCGGCTATGATGAAGGTGGTCAGCTTACTGAAGCCGTACGGCGCAAGCCCTACACCGTAATCTTATTTGACGAAATTGAGAAAGCCCATAATGATGTGTTCAACCTCTTGCTGCAAATCCTGGATGATGGTCGTTTAACTGATGGCAAAGGAAGAACCGTGGATTTCCGCAATACCATTATCATTATGACTTCCAATATCGGCAGTCATGAAATACTGGAATTCCAGCACCAGGGTGGCGACTATGAAGAGATGAAATCGCGGGTAACCGGGATGTTAAAGGGTTATTTCAGGCCTGAGTTTTTAAACCGGATAGATGAAATCATTGTATTCCATGCCCTTAATCAGGAGCAGATTAAAGCTATCGCTGAAATACTGCTGAAAAATCTGTGCGAGCGTTTTCGAAAGAATGTCCAGGCTGACCTGAAGTGGGATAATGCGGCCTTAAACTACATGGCTGAAAAAGGTTATAATCCCGCTTACGGCGCCCGCCCCTTGAAACGCCTGGTGCAGCATGAAATCGAAACTATGCTCTCCCGGCACATTATTAAGGGAGATATCGAGCCCAATGATATCGTAACCATTAGCGCCGAAGGTGACCAGTTGATAGTCAAGATAGACAAAGACGCCGATTAAAAGATATAGGGGCAGACCTGCGTGTCTGTCCCGTTATATCATTTTCTATCGTATCAGTAAAGATAAAATTTTCATTGCCCGGGTATTACATAGTAGACAGGATTGGATGAGCCTGTTGTTTGAAAACAGTTATGAAGATGAGTAACTGGTCACTTTTTAAGGGCAGCCCGGCACTCAGCGGCTAAGAAATAAGCAATGGTTTTAAAATCAACATTGGGCTGAGTGCCGGGCTGCCCCTTGTTTTCAGATCACCATGACACAGCAAAAACGTCCCCCTGTGTCACTGGGAAACGGACATACGTAGTTTATCCAAGAACCAATCTTTTATATCTTTAGCTGCTATGCAGGTAAAGAGAACGATTATAGCTACCAGAGCCCGGTCGCCGGGAAGTATTATGTTACGTAAGGGGTCTACCAGGAAGAAGTGTCCTAGATATATTCCCAGGGTACGGTTGCCTACAAAGGAAAGAAATTTTGTGCCGAGGCGGTTTTCTCCGCTGTAGTAGATGGCCAGAGCCAAGGTAATACCGATTGATAGAGGGAATAAGGCTACTTTATTGAACAGGTAGCCCACGGTATTGTTCAAAAATGGTTCAACCAGGCCAATTATTACCAGAGCTATGGCGAAATAAAAGCAAGCCCGGGCATGTTTGGTAATATATTCCCGGACTTGCGGGTATTCAGCCAGCAGCATACCAATGGCAATAAATCCCCACCATTTAATGGGATTGGGACCACTGAAAGTTAAGATATGTAGATGATAAGTCTTGGATATTTCCAGTATAAATGTCATAACAACATTACTTAGTATCATAAAATAAAGGAAATAGCGGCGCAGAGTTTTGGGAAGCAGATATAACAGGGGGCATAGTATGGCAAAGACCATGTAGTAGAACATATAGTATAGGTGCAGAGCAGTTTTTCCATAAATGATGTCCATCACCGTGAATTTTTTCCCGATAGTGTACCAATAAAAGCCTCCATAAGCAAGGGCCCAGTAGATATAGGGGACATAGGTTTTCTTTATTTTTTTCCAGGTCGATGGCAGCCAGTTGTTGGCGCTGGTAATAAAATAACCCTGTACCATGAAAAACATAGGAACGCACCACATGGCTATTTCCCTTACAAATATAGCCAGCGGATCAGTACCCCCCCGGTAAACATGACTAAAAATAACTGAAATGATCCCCAATCCTTTTAGTACATCGAACATATAATTTCGTTCGCTGGCCATTGCTACTCCCCCTCATCAGAAACATATATCAAGTATAACTGTTCTGCATTGCTTGTTAAACAATTATCAAAGGAAGCGGAGGCATAAATAATAGATTCAGTACTACAACCCGAAAAGTTTTAATCCAGGATTAGTTTCTCGCCAAAATCTTGGGCTATTTGCTCATAAACCGTTTTTTCTAGCTACGCTCATTACTACAACGCGAGATATGAATGGGTAGGGCATGTTTTTCAAAACCGTTAATGACACAGCAATAACGTCCCCCTGTGTCACCCAGCAATAACGTCCCCCTGTGTCACTATATCTTATTACCAATTTCATTCAGCATATTTACATACAGGAGGAGTTCCTCGCGGGAGGTAACATTTAGCTTGGTATAAATACGCTTACTATGGGTTTTTATGGTGTTTATACTAAGGCATAGTATTTCAGCAATTTCTTTGGCATTATGGTCTTTTGCATAAAGGTCAAATACTGAGCGTTCTGCTGGAGAGAGAGTTTTTATATTTTCCAGAAATTCATCAAGAATAGTAAGTGACAGGTTCTCCTGCCTGGCTCTTTCGTATAACTCTTCATTATGTGCTGCCAGAAAACTAATTAAATCGTCTATCTCGGCTATTTTTGTTCTGGGGGCAGCACTCAAGTCCGCAGATTTGATCATATCCAGGCCTTCAGTAATTGGCTTTAAAAATCGTTGGCTTAAAACATAGGATGCTATGATGCCCAGGATAACAAGTATCATTAGTAAGCCAATTAATGATAGATTCAGTTTAGTAATCGAACTAACGAGATCATCCTCGGGGATCATTATGGCTACTGTCCACTGTTCATTCTGATAGGCCGAACCCTTGGGATATAAGTGTACAGGTGCATGAATGCCCACAAATGAACTATCCTCATTCCTATAAGAATAAAAAGAACGACGATTTTCCGAGATTTTAAGAGTATCATTACCTTTAGAAATGATTCGAGCGGAATAACCACCAGAAAACATGGATTCCTGGAGTTTTATTGTTCCTTCAGTTGTGGGTGATAGTACACAAAATAGTCGGTTATAAATACTATTATTAGGCATGTGAGTTAGTTTAAAAAGCATAGTACTTATTTCAATTCCACAAACGCCAAAGACATTACCCTGGGAATCAATTAAGGGAATAGAGCAAAGCATTACTTCCTCACTGGTATTTGGAAGTGTTAACTTTGGACTCCAATAGTATAGACGTGATAGTGGAAGGTTCCTGTTTGCACGGGCGGTATTCATGGGAAGATGGTAATATGGAGCATTACTGACATCAAATTCCATATTCCACTGGGCATGAAGGGATAGAGAGGCATTACGGCTGATACTGGGCATACCATGCATAATAATAATGGTTGGAGAAGTGGAATTAATGATATTAGGCTCCATATTCTTAATGTATAACCCCGCCCTGGAATCGTCAGCATTATCAAGAGCCGGATTTATAGTGGCATTTAAGATAAAAAAAACACCGCTGCTCTTAGTTCTCTGCAGACAAAATAAAGATCGATCTAATTCGGCGGATATAACCTCTTCCAGTAGCTCTGGATGTTTTTGTAAATTAGATACAGGTATCCCCAGTTTGTTGGTTTTATCTTCGATACTTCTGGATAATTCCTTGGAAAACTCAATGGCCTGAATAGAAATTTCCCCATATTGCTTGGAAATGTCTTGTGAAGCATGTAGCAGTTCATTTTCAAACATTCGCTGACTTTCGGACATACCTGCAGTAAATGTTCCGGTAATAAAAAGGATAGCTATTACTCCTAGAAAAATGGTTAGTACCAGCACTATCAAAAAAAGAAAGAGCCTGAGAATCATGGGTGTACCATTTATACCTGGTTTCTTAAGTTCTTGTTTTAAGAACTCTATTTTTGCAAATAGTAAATTTTTCAATTTATAGTAGCCTCTATATACTATTAATCCACTACAACACGACTCTACTTATTTTGGAAACTATTTTGAAAACTCGTTAATAAAACTATTATATTTTCCATTTGCTACTGTTTTATAGGCTACCGCCGGATTACTGCTTTGCAAGAGTTCTGTGTAAGATTTTCTGGATTGAGCTGCAGTTTCCTTTAACTGGCCTTCATATTGTTTTTGCAGTTCATCGATGCCTTCAAATAGTGGTGGTATACAAAACTCATATTCTTTCTCCATTATCCTCGAGGTCTGTAGCAGTTTCTTAATCCTTTCATCCGAGATATTCTTAATCTCCTGGGACATAATCTCCCCAAAGGCTTCTTCGGTTACAGGAAGATACCCGGTAGATGATACGAAACGAAGATTATTTTCCGGGCTGGTGAACCATTTTAGAAAAATACCGGCTGCATATTCTTTTTCTTTGGTAGACTTGATTACGCTCATACCGGCTCCTCGCTGTATAGCTGCTTTTTTCCCACCTTCAAACACAGGATAAGGCAGAATGTCCAGCTCTATCAGTTCAGAAGTGTTGTCTGCATATGTAACCGTAGGCGAAAAAAATGATACCCCTGCAGTGGAACCGGTTGAACACACTATGTCACCCGTCTTGGCAAGATCAGTAGCATACCCGTTAAAAATAGCGACCTGGCCTACAACAGCCGGTTTATAGTAACACTCCCACACCTTAGGATATTGTGGGGATGTGAAATTAATAGCGTCATGTTTGATAAAATCAGCACCCAATTGCTTACATCCGATCAAGGCAAGATTAAATAGTGAATCCGGCATGAAAAACATTTTACCGTCATTGGCTATATCAGGTGTTTGTTTGTCAGTCCAATCATAATAAAGTGCTGCTGTTCTAATAAGACCTTCAAAGGTATCTAAATCCTCAATTTTGGCACCAGTATCCTGAGCAAATCTATCGTATAAAGTTTTGTTTAGAAACAAAACTTCTGTTGATTTGGCAGTAGGAAAGACATAGAGATGATCCCCCTCTAATCGGCCTTCTTCTAAAAATTCAGGGATATAAGCGGAAAGCTCTTGCTCAGAAAATTGCTCATTAAGGTCAGCCAGCATCCCCTTTTCTGCTAATATAAGCGCTGTTTTAGGATAGGCAGTGGTAATATCAGGAAGGGGTGGTGCACCCGGGTCATCATTTGCAGCCATGGTCAGTTTTTCATGAAGGGTGGCACTACCGGATATAGATGTAACGTTAATAATAATACCTTTTTCTGCTCCTACAGTATCGTTGAATTCATCGACCATACTATCCA
>CAZOIC010000014.1:0-29142 GCA_964579945.1 uncultured Syntrophomonas sp.
GGGCCATTTTAAATGCCAGTTTTAGCGATGGATCATAGCGTTCTTTTTCGATAGCATTGATAGTAGCCCGGCTGACTTCCAGCTTTTCCGCCAGTTGCGCCTGGGTCAGGTTATGCATAGCACGGTATACTTTAACATAGTTTTTCATCCATGGCACCGCTGCACTAGTCCATCCGTGGACGTCGCAAGTTCCGCTCTCCATCGCGAATGAAGAGATCATCAGCAACCTTAAAAGCACCTGAAAAGGTGCATCAGTAGTACCAGTAGGGTGAAGTACCCGCAGGGCGATAGCTCAAGAGGTGTCTTATGAGGAACTTCCTCAGTTCAGTTTTGATGAATTCTCTGATGATTATGTCATACCAATGCCGTTTGAAGATGAGTATTCGCAATGGACACCATATAAGGACTGATTCAGCAGGCTTGTAAACTTAATAATATATTGACGACCTGGACAATAGCTGGCTATGAGGATTATTTTACGGCAGGATGGTGAATTTCTTATAGTCTATTTAACCATGCCCAGGTTTGGGATAAGGGTCTGCCGGTCAGTTCCATCTGCGGCAATAGTCAAGTTAGATTTCATAAACCCACTATAGTAACGTTTTTACCCATGAAAATTATAATTTCATGGGTAATATTGGGATAATAATGATGGCGTTATAATATTAACCAGTGATATACTGAGAAGGGTAAAAAAGCAAATTCCTATCTATTATCTATTATCTATTATCTATTATCTATCCGAAGTAACTCAGTCAAAGAGGTAACCCCCAGGCTGGCAGATGTGTTTTCTACCCGGATTATGGTTGAGAATGCTGCTGAATCAGCGGATAAAGTAGTACATTTAGCCCGGAATAATGGCTGGGAATATGCATATACTGATGTACCCCGTGCCATGTCCGGTCCTAACAGTTGCGGATTGACTATTAAAGTAAATGAAAAAGATGTGGATAAAGTGATGAGCCAGTTGGGCGAGGTAGGTAGGACCAGTGCGCCCCTGCACAATCGTCTGGAACTTACCCAGCAGTACAGCGAAGTAGAAAAGCAGATCAGCTTATTGCAGAAAGAAAAAGAAACTTTGCAGCAGACGGAATGTACTGAACAGTGCAAGCTGGATGAAATTGAACAACAGCTCCAGGGTTATTTACAGCAGAAAGCGGCACTGGACAAAGAGATGGAAATGACTACACTGGAGATTTACTTTGTGGGTGAAGTTAATCCCTAATTAAATAAGCTTACTTTGAGGCAGGAAGAGATTCCTGCCTTTTTTTGTGGTTGACAAGCGGATTATCTACTTGCAAATAGATTTGACATTTTAGGGCATATGGTTCTAAGATGTAATTAAAAGAAAAGGAATTAAGTGGTTATTATGATAGCAACCAGGCCTATTACAAAAGATCATGATGAGCCCTTCCTTTTTGCACTCTATGTGAGTTCCAGGCAATTGGAGATGCATTCCTGGGGATGGAGCAGTTACACCAATAGCACCTTCCATTGGAGGCGGTAGTAGTGGTGGAGGGAGCTCTACGCCAGCAATTATTTCCAACTCAGATTTCGTTTCACCCAGTACCGGTGGCACATTGTCCCTAGGAGGCCAGGTTACTCTGAATATTCCGGTCGGTACTTTACCCGGAACTGCTCCGGTCAACGTAAGTATTGCCACAGTCAGTTCACTATCGGCTGTGCCCGGAGGTTTCATGGTTCTTGGCAATATTTATGAAATCACTGTTGACGGTTCGAGCGGCTATGAGTTTAATGGACCGGTAACGCTTACTTTAAAATTCAATCCGGATCTGGTACCATCTGGTTCGAGCCCGGCCGTGTTTTATTTTGATACGTTATCCGGGCAATGGGTTAATATTGGAGGTATCATATCAGGTGATAAGATCAGTGTAAACGTCAATCATTTTACCAAGTTTGCGGTACTTGTCATCCAGGCTGTCAGCCAGCCGGATCAGGCAGCTGTGGTTTTTAAAGACACCAGCGGACATTGGGCTGAAGCGGCTATCAAGCGGATGGCAGAACTGGATGTAATCAAGGGTTATGCGGATGGAACATTTAAACCCAACCAGAGCATCACCAGAGCCGAATTTACCGTGGCACTGGTTAAAGCTCTCAAGCTGACCGGGCAAAATCCCAGAACATTCAAGGACAGCAACCAGCATTGGGCCCGGGAATATATCTCCATTGCAGCCGAAAACGGAATCGTCAATGGTTATGATTCTGAAAAATTTGGCCCGGACAATCCCATAAACCGGGAGCAAATAGCAGTGATGGTCATTAATGCGGCTCAACTTGATAAAGCAGTGGCCAACAAGAAGTTCGCAGACAACAGTCGCATTTCCATATGGGCAAGAGATTTCGTTAATACTGCGATTGCCGGTAATATAATAAGCGGTTATGATGACAATACTTTTAGACCCCAGAGCCAGGCGAGCCGAGCCGAGGCAGTCACGGTTATTAGTAAGATCATAAAATAACCATATTATCAAACCCCATAAGCTCCCTGCTCCGCAGGGAGCTTTGCCAACTTCAACTTGCAGAATTGGTCATGGCGGCAATCAAGGGGACGGTTCTCCCGATTGTCTTAGGTATGTTTTTAAGCCTTATATACTTCATAATACGTCAGTTCGGTTATTCGAACAATTTGCTTTATGCTCAAATCTTCAATATATTTAAGCTGCTTGATTGCTTCTCTCCGTTCCATTTGTGACATCTGTTACAAAGAAGAAATCGATTGCCCTTTTAGTTTCTCGTTTATCATATTTAGTGCACGGTTTTTCGATAGCATTGATAGTAGCCCGGCTGACTTCCAGTTTTCCCACCAGTTGCGCCTGGGTCAGGTTGTGCATAGCACGGTATACTTTAACATAGTATTTCATCTGCCGGTCTCCAATACTACATATGATAGAAGCCATATAGTCATACCAACGGTTAAAACGCCGAGCCAGAGCCGGGTATCTCCCGCACTAACCCAGGGTTGCAGCAGACTGAATATCAACATAATCATCAGGGCTAAAAAGCCGAATAAACCCGACCATAATACATGCTGTTGCTGGCGTTCATCAATGCCGTTTTCTATGGCATTATCAGTCCCGGCCAGGCGTGGTTTTGGAAGCAGGGGATATGAAATTATTATCTTTAATCAGTGCGATGCCTGAGTTGCCAATCAAATCGGTTCGTTTGGCCTTTTCCAAAGCTTCCCTTACCAATGCCTTGTTTTTAGGATTACGATATTGCAGTAAAGCCCGTTGGGCTTTGCGTTCCCAGGTCTCTCGGGGAACATAGACTTCCTGGTTGTTGAGTGGATTAATGCCGGTATGATACATACTGGTTGATATAGTCATAGGGGTTGGGGTGAAATTTTGCACCTGTTCAGGATAATACTGAAAATGGTCACGCAAAAACTCAGCTAGTTCCACACTTTCGTCAAGGGTACTGCCCGGATGTGCAGATATAAAATAGGGGATTAGATACTGTTCCTTCTTTAATTTTTTATTTACCTGTTTAAAGGCAGTCATAAACTGTAAATATTCTTTTATCCCTGATTTAGTCATAAGGGAAGTAACTGCCGGGGAAATATGCTCCGGGGCAATTTTTAACTGACCACCGACATGATATTTACACAAATCATGTAAATATTGACCGGAGGTATCCTTCAAAAGCAAATCATAACGAATTCCAGAAGCTACACGAATATGTTTAATCTGATTTATGCTCCTCAACCTTTTCCATAGTTTAATCGAGGGTGTATGGTCAGTATGCAGGTTGGAGCAAACATTGGGATACAGGCAGCTGATGCGGTTACACGTTTGACACTTATTATGGTTCCTGCTCTTCATTCCATACATATTGGCTGAAGGTGCTCCAACATCAGGAATACTACCTTTAAAATCCGGATGCCGGGTAAAGGCTTCTGCTTCTTTAACCAGCGAATCTATACTACGACTTTGGATAAACTTTCCTTGATGGATAGCCAGAGAACAAAAGGCACAGCCCCCAAAACAACCCCGATGAGTAACCAGCGAAAACTGGACAGACTCCAGAGCCTTAATTCCTCCGCTATCATCATACATGGGATGAGACTTCCGCATAAACGGACTGGAATATATTTTATCTATTTCACCGGTGGCAAGAGGCAGAGGGGGCGGATTCATAACTACCCAGCGGTCACCATGTTTCTGGGCCAATGGGGGAGAGGTGTAGGGATTATTATGCTGGTAAATTAATCGGGTACTACGGGAAAAATCCTGCGTACTGCTGACAACCTCTTCGTAAGCCGGTAACTCCAGTGCTAAAGAGGGTAATGTTGAACTCATATAGCCGGTACCGGGAAGGGAAGTTAAGTCTTTTATATCATTACCATTTTCAAGATGCTGCGCAATTTTCAACAGGGAATATTCTCCCATGCCGTATATTAATAAATCAGCTTTACTATCCACTAAAATAGAGCGCCTGACTTTGTCTGCCCAGTAATCATAATGAGCCAACCGGCGCAGACTGGCCTCTACGCCGCCAATAATTACCGGAATATGGGGAAAAGCCTCCCGCAGTCGATTAGTATAAACAATGGTAGGGCGATCCGGTCTTAAACCTGCTTTGCCTCCGGGTGAATATAAATCCTGATGGCGTTTCTTCTTGTCGGCAGTATAATGATTTACCATGGAGTCCATATTACCGGCTGAAACACTGAAAAATAAACGGGGTGCACCCAGAGAAAGAAAATCATCCAGTCTGGTCCAATCGGGCTGGGCGATAATTCCTACCCGGTAGCCATACGACTCCAAAAATCTGCCTAATATAGCAGAAGCCCATGCCGGGTGATCGACATAGGCATCCCCACTAACCAGAATTATATCGAGGGTGTCCCAATTTCTGCGATTAAGATCTGATTTATTTACGGGCAAAAAATCCATTAGTATTAAGTCCAATCCATAAATTCAATATTCTAAAACCATACCATACTTCGAATTATATCATCTTAATTACTATACATACCAAATAACCTGCTGGTGAAAACAGTGTTATTATTACATAATATAAGGTAGGTGAATAAAATAAGCCCTGTGCGATTATAGACCCTGTTGGGAAACAAAACATTAGTTTCCCGGCAGCCGGGGTTAGTTTTATCAAAAAGGAGCATTAATTATGAAAAAACTCATCCAGATCTGTGGTGATCCAACTGTAGATTGGTTTAGAATTCATAACGAAGAAATTATCGTTAGGGGCGGGGTATATTATTGGGAAAAAACCAAAGACGATACGAAGGTTAGACTGAGTTCCAAACCTGGTGGGTCGGCTATGATTTATCAGTTGTTGAGTAAAATGATAGCAACGGAATTTGCTACGGTTGAAGGTGCCGGTCTCGAAGAGGAATTGCTAAACCGTCCTAAAGATAACCGAATAACTACCTCCTGGACGGTATGGAGTGAATTCCCTAATCCGGGATTTAACTATAATTCATTCCGGTTGGAGAAATGGCACGAGTTTGAGCCTGGTCAATGGGATTACACTGCTGCCAGGCTGAACGGATATCCTGATTTATTGATTATCCAGGATACCAACCTGGGCTTTCGCAATTGTAAAGAAGGCTGGCCCGAGGTTTTATTAGCTGATCCTGGGGAAAAGTTACCCCAGGATATTATTATCCAACTGGGTCAGTACAATGATGGTAAGGATAATCCTATACTTGACCGGATAATGGATTTGGGTTGGGCAGATAGAACTACCATAGTCACTTCAATAAGTGATTTGCGCTCCTGTGCTGTAAAAATAGGCATATCATTATCATGGGAAAGAATGCTGGAAGAAGTTGTAGCTGCAGTTCTAAATATAAATTGTCCATTCGTCGAATCTAAAGGTAAAGGAATAAAGTATAAACAAATAATAGTAACATTGGGAGCCAGCGGTGCAATAATTATCGGCAAGTCCAAAAGCACCATGATTTTCGATTGCAGCTGGCAGGAAGGGGAGTTTGCCAATCAGTTCCCCGGACAAATAATGGGCTATCATGCTTGTTTGCTAGGGGCACTGGCCTCGGACTGGGCAAAAAATCCAGAAGAATTTGATTGGATAAAGGCAAGCTCCAAAGGAGTCAAATTAGCTCGAAAACTTCACATCTCAGGCTATGAAGTAGTGGAAAAAGATAATTATAAACAGTTGCGTTTTCCTTATAAAAGTATAGCCAATTTTTATCAGGAATTAAGCTCCCAAGGCAACAGTTCAGACAGTTTTATAAATGAACGAATCGGCGGTCTAGGCTTTTTTAGTATGGCCAATGAAACGATTATCAACATGGTAGCTGGAGATCACTGGACGATTCTGGAGGAAAAATTATTAAAGAAGCAGCAAACCTGTTTTTCTATGCAGGATCCACAGAACGCTGTAAATGAATGTGCCCGTAATATTGTGCTTAAAGGACCACTGACATCGTTACCCGATGTTCCGGTTGAAACGATTGGAGCTTGGTCCAGTGCGGATCGACAGGAAATTGAAGGGGTTCGCAGTGTAAAAAATGCAATGCAGGATTATTTGCGGCTTAAAAATCCTGAGTCTCCTTTGTGCGTTGCTGTATTTGGCCCTCCTGGGGCAGGCAAATCATTTGTGGTCAAAGAAATAGCCAGAGGGCTTGGTATCGAGGAAAATGCCCAACTTACCTTTAATCTTTCTCAATTCGAATCTCCCCAGGAGCTGCTGACTGCTTTTCACCAGATTCGTGACCTGAATTTGCAGGGCAAAATGCCGCTGGTCTTCTGGGACGAATTTGATAATCCCTGTGAAGGTCATAATTTAGGATGGTTGCGTTATTTTTTGGCCCCTATGCAGGATGGAGAATTTAGTGATCATGGAATAGCTCGTCCTTTGGGTGGAGGAATATATGTCTTTGCAGGTGCAACCCGGCATTCATTTTTAGACTTTCAAAGAGGTAATACTTTAGAAGATCGAACTGCCAAAAAACCTGATTTCATTAGTCGTCTGAGTGCCTATATAAATATCAGAGGAATTAATGGCAACCCCAATACAGTTGAGGACAGGCTTTACATGATTCGCCGGGCCTTTATTTTAAGACAATATTTAGAGACTAATGCACCACAAATAAGAACGGATAAGCAATTTGTAATAGAGCCGGGCGTTTTGGATGCCCTTCTGCGCGTAAATAAGTATTATCATGGTGCGCGTTCGATGGAAAACTTAATCAAAATGAGCAGTCTGGCTGATAAACGAAAATTTGAATTATCAAGTCTGCCCCCGGATAATATTATTGGCATGCATGTAAATGTAAAAGAATTCAATGCTTTGACCTGTATGGGAGATCGGAGAACGCTTAGCATCGGGATTACAGGTCATACCAATTTAGATCCCCAACAAACCGGAAAATTAGAACAGGCTGTTAATGAAGCCATATGTTTTATTGAACAACAGTTTGCCCAGCATTACTTAACCATTTATTCAACATTAGCAGCAGGAGCTGAGCGTCTGGTTGCCAGGCAGCTATTAAATCGGGAAGCCGCCCGGCTGATTGCGATATTGCCGCTTCCCCAAAATGATTATCTAAATGAATTTGCTCCTTCGGATGATTATAGACTTAATGGTCAGGGGGCTGAATTACGGAAAGAACTAAAATATTGGTTATCGCATAAAGCCATCGAAATAATTGAAATGTCTCCCTCATCAACCAGAAATTCAGCATATCTTAAGGCGGGTTATTATATTGCTGAGCACAGTGATGTTTTAATCGCCATCTGGGATGGCAATGAACAAGAAGACAGTTCTATAACAGTTCAAATTGTTGATAAAGCCGAAAAGCTAAATAAACCTGTCTGTCATATCTGGGCGGACAACTTTGAATTGGACCCAATGAATACGAAAATCAGAGGCAAATGTGGTCAAATACGCTATAAGAATTTTGATGGCCATGAGGAAGGTAAATGGAAGTGATTTGACCGGAGGTATCCTGTAGGGGGTGTCACGGGGACGGTTCTCGCGACACTAACACCTGTTGTTACAACAATAGTGTCAAGAGAACCGTCCCCATGACACCGGGACTATTCTTCCTGGACACATTCATCCAGAGAAGGCAAATCGTCTTCCAGGTACCGTGGCTCTCCCAGGTCGTTGATTTGAATATTACCGGCCTGACCGTACTGGTAAAGCTGATCCAGGAATTCCACAGCGGCACGGATTCGGGTTCTTAATAGATAGCCCCGGGTTTCGGTAGCCTTTAGCACTTCGCGCACATCCAGCTGCGGCGTCCAGCCGTAGGCACGACCATGAAAATCCTGCACTTGTTCCAGAACCCCGAGAATTTCATCCTGGTTCAAGGGTTGCAGCTGCGGAGCTGCTACAATATGGTTGAGAACCTTTTCGATTGGTTCCCGTTCCGCGCGATCCACATAGACAGTAGCCATGTTTTCAAAATCGTGCTTGGATTCCACTACATCTTCCACATAGGATGCCCCCAGGGCAAACATGGTAAAAGTGGATTCCAGTCGCGAATATTGCTCGGGGAAAAGGAAAGAAGCCATATTCTTATAAGCGGTGAGACGGGCTTTCTTGCCCAGTCGTCCCAAAAGCTCGGTTTCATCAAAAAGTATAACCCAGCCGTTGTAACCCAGCAGTTTAAACAGATGGCTTAACATGGCCAGGTAATCCATACTGTGACGGGTCTTGCTGAAGGGCACCGAGAAACGCACGGTTTGAGCAAAAATTCTTTTGTAAATCTGACGCAAGCGAGAATTAGTTATGAAGTCGCCCTCCAGATCTGCCATGAGTAAGTACTTGTCATCTGGATCATCAACACTTAAATAGGATCTGAAAACATAGAATAGCTTGTCGGTTTCGAGGTGTTTGCTGGTAAAGGATAATATATCCTGAGCTATTGGACTATTGGGGCTAATGTCCTGCAACACATGTTGAAATCCGGGCTGCAGCCGTTGGGGCAGATAAGTGTTGCTGACCAGTTTTTGGTAAGCCAGGTAGAGCTTATCAAACGGAGTTTCTTTGCTCAGGGAAACCAGGCTGACAACCATATTATTGCTATGCGCTAAATTGAATACGGTATTTAAAAGGTGCGTTTTACCTTCTCCGTATTTGCCGGAAACCACCATGCCGCTGGATTCTCCGGTATCTCTGACCCGATCCAATTTACGGGAGACCTGCTCCATTAATTCGGGTCGGGCGGAGGAGAAATAGTGTCCCACAGCCCGGGAAGATACTCCCGAACGCAAGGCCTCAATTACCTTTTGGGCTTCAAAATCCATTATTGCTCGACTCCTTCCTGAACAGTGGTCAGATTTACCTGCCGGGGCAGAGATACTTTGCCAAACCGAGCCCGAGCGTGGAGTTCTTCGGCAGTGCTCAGCGTTATGGGTCGGGCTCCTGAATCCAGACGATTAATCACCGAGGCCAGGCGAGCAGACATTTCCACTATGGTTTCTGGTGTGTAGACTTCGTCAATTAGGCGGTCTAAATCCACAATGTCGGCGAAACGGTTAAAACGGGCACCCTCTATTTCGTTCTGGATACGCATCCACAACGCTTGATAAGATTTCAAACCGGCCCTGTCATCGTCTATCAGCCGGCGCTCAAATGAAAAAACAAACATGGTATTTTTCAAGGTATCTATTTCATCAATCAATTCCCGAATACTCTCATAGGCATCCTCACGCTTCAAACGGGTGTAACGTATAGTTTCGGTACTATCTGCTCCGACCAGAATCTCCATATCGTCAATAGATATTACCAGCCCCTTGTAACCTGCCAGGCGACAGACTTCTACCAGCGAGCGCAACATATGACGAGCATTATATTTGGTGATTCTACTGGGAGACAGACCCAGGCGACGCAGAGAAGGCAGACGAGCTTCCCGGCTTCCTTCCAACCATAAGAGCAACAGGCGGCAACTGGGTTCCTCCAGGGTGGGGTAGCCCAGCAAACTCCCAGTCAAAAGGGAGCAAGCCAGGGCAAAGTTATTATCTATGAGTGGGTTGGCCAAAAATAGCTGCTCAAGTTGCTGGCGTATTTCCCGTTTGGTCAAAGGATCCAGCTGTCCCTGACTGGACAGATAGTCAGCAAAAGTCATATCCTCGGGAATTTCAGCCGGGTTATAGCCCAACTGCCGAATAACCTCGCAACAGCATGGTTGCAAACACTCCATCAGGTAGACCTGGTGTAAAACCGCCACATAGATTTCTTTAAAATCATGGATCCATACTTCCCGAGCCGAAAGGCTAACCGGAATATAGCCCATGTTATCTGCTTCCATAGCCAGCATTTCCAGGAAATGAGTTCTTCCACTTCCGGTTCGACCGGTTAAAAACTTTATTTTGCTGCCTCCCTGGGATAGATAGTCAGCCAGATATTTTTCCTTCCAAAAATCCAATATGAAATCGCTACCCACAGATATCTCCTGCAGGATTTCGCGATTACCCGGAGGCTGTCCCTGTTTTAAAAGAGCCAGGGCTGATTTAATATCGTTATCCAAAGCTATTCCTCCCTATCAGCTCAAAGCCAGGTCAGGCGTTACCGCTTCGAAAAAGCGAATGGTGGCTAGATACTGCTCCCGGCCCTCCTGATCAAGAATGCGGATAGCCTTATTTATGTTGCGGCTGGGGCCAAACTGAAACTGCCGTCCATCCTCGGTGAAATGCAAATCTGAGGCATAAAGTCGGGCCAGGTCAAAAGCGAAGCTCTGCTGGTCGTAGTCTCTGCGAAATCGTCGCATAGGGGTCAAGAAATTGTAGAGACTCTTCAGATAAATGTCTCCCACCGCTGCAGCTTGCGGTTTACCCTGGTTTTGTTTCAACAGCGCCAGGTCATAGGCAGATGCCAATTCCTTGATGAAAACACGGGGATCAAACGAGACCCGCAGCATTTTATCCCGATGGGTCTTTACCTCCTGTACAAAGACCAGGGGGCGTAAACACTGAACCCGTTTGCGATCCAGGTATAAATCCAGGTTTTCAACATCCACCTTGACCCGGAAAGGAAACATTTCATAAGTGGGAAAGTCGCCTTTTACGTCAACCTCCAGGCTTTCACAATAGCCCAGCACCTGTTCTGCGAAGTCTCCGTTTTCTACATAGGCACGAATCCCGAAATCATCAACCTGGCCCTGCATGCTGACCAGCAACGCCTCCTGTTCCTGCAGGAGACTGCGCATTGCTCCTATATCACGAGTCCAGCTCTTGAGATCGCCTTTATCTAAATCTTTACTCAGGCGCTTAAATAGTTTTTGCAGATTGCTGATTTTATCCTTTAGATCCCTTTCCGATGGTAGTACCTGTTTCAATAACTCCTCATAATCTGCCATTTCAATCGCTCCTTTATGTAATCAATTTATTTTTACTATCGTTTTGAAAAATCGACTTGCACAGGAATCCTTTTTGGCAATTATACTCAGGTGATACTCCTCTTAAAAGTCCTAAAATAAATTTCGACACCCGCTAATTATTTCCTTCTAACAAACTTGGGACTTGACTCCGAGTTATGGTTAAGTTATTGATCTTGCCGCCATAATCCAATGGTGTCATACTAAGATTATACAAAAGATATATTAAGATTATCGGGAATAGGTGAGAAAATAACATGGGTTTAATCCATAATGAAAATTCTATCGGGCTGATGACCTCCAGTTCCAATATTTATGGTTCGCTGCGCAAAGATTTGTTTCCCTGGCAGATGGAATGCCTGAATATCTGGTTTCAGAACCAGGGGCGAGGCATTGTAAATGTAGTCACCGGTGCTGGGAAAACCGTATTGGCGCTAGGGGCAATTGCCAGGCTGGAATCCGCATTATCCGTAGCGCCCGGACTGAGTTTGAAAATTAAAATTGTAGTTCCCAAAATATTTCTTGCCCATCAATGGGCGCAGACATTGCAGGACGATCTGGCTATTTCCCGTGAAGATATTGGGATTTATTCCGGGGTGCATAAAGCTCCTCCCCACCGCAAGTATATGATTTATGTGGTAAACTCGGCCCGCTACACATTGGCCCGGCATTTGTTGGAAGACTACCGGGATGGTTATGCCATATTGCTCATTGCTGATGAATGTCATCATTATAGTAGTCCGGAAAATTCACGTATATTTGATTTCATTGAAAAAATCTCCACCGGTGCTGCACCTTCGCGTTACTATGCCCTGGGTTTATCAGCAACTCCGGAAACAGCCGCCTATCAGGAGAAACTAGTTCCGGCGCTGGGTCCCGAGATATTCAAATATGGATTTGCTGATGCGCTGAATGCCAATATCATTAGCTCCTTCGCAATCTTCAATCTGAAGCTGAAATTTACCCAGTACGAAGAACAACAATATCTGGACTTAAGCGAGCAGCTTACCCGAGCCCTGGAGAGACTAATGCAGCTTTGCCCTTTCCTGAACGGTTTAAGCAGTCAGCAGTTTTTCGCCACCCTGGAGCAGTTGGCCCAGGCATCTGAGGATTCAACCATAGCAGGACTGGCTCGTTCAGTACTCGTTCTGGCCATTAATCGAAAAGATGTAGTCTATCGGGCCGAGTCCCGCATAAGTTGTGTACAGAACTTGCTTACCCGGATTCCGCAGACTTCGAAAGTATTGATATTTAATGAAAGAATTGAAGTGACCGAAACCATCTATGAACGCTTGCAGCAGCAATTTCCCGGACAAGTGGGACGTTATCATTCGGAAATGGATGAGGGGAGTAGAAAAATCATGCTGCGTAAATATCAGGACTCGGAAATTCGTATACTGGTGAGCTGCCGGGCATTGGATGAAGGCCTGAATGTTCCGGAAACCGATGTTGGTATAATCGCTTCGTCCACCAGCAGCAACCGGCAACGTGTTCAGAGACTGGGCAGGATATTACGCCGTTCAGGGCAAGAGCATACGGCCTGCCTGTATTACCTCTATATAGGTTCATCCAACGAAGAACAGGAATTGCTGACTGACATAAGTCAGGAACTGGCGGGGGTGATTCCGATGTTGGACCTGGATTATGAGCAGGAGGGCCAGTCCTTCCTGCATCCTGCCTACCAGGCTTTAGCTGATCGAGTTCTGGATTATGCTCATCGAAAAGCTTGGAGTTCCAAAACCGTCAGCGAGATAGAAAGAAACCTGGAACGGGGCAAACTGGGTTGCGATTGGTGGGCTTCGGAAAAGGCCTGCAGTTTGCGTATCCAGTCAGCACCCTCCCGCTCAGAGCGCAATTATTGGATAACCATGCGACTACTGGTACAAGCCAGCCTTGGCCGCTTGCCACAATAACAGAGCAAACATGAGCAAACATAGGGACGTTCTTTTTGTTTGCACTTCAATTAAGCCAAGTGTACATTATTTAAACTGAGACCTGTTACCCAAGCACATATTGATTATCTATTTTCGTTTAACCAAGCGTTTCCAAAAAGCGTTGAAAATCATCGTTATCGCCCCGTAAAACCTTCTTACCACCTGTCATCACATCGGTCATTTTGTTCCATTATACCGGGATATTAAAGAAGAAACAAAAAAAACGGCCCTATGTTTTGTCAGATGTAGTAGTCGTTTGCATGAGTTCGACTTGACCAGATCATTTTTGCGGGTTTATAATAAACAAAACTGAACGAACGTTCAGTCAGAAAAATGGGTTGATTATTTGCTTAATGATAAAATGCAAGAAAAAAAACAAAGAATTTTAGAGTGTGCCCTGGATTTGTTTGTAGAAAAAGGTTACGTAAACACGCCAGTTAGAGATATTATTGAAAAGTCCGGTTATGGCACCGGGACCTTTTATAAACATTTCAATAATAAGGAGGATTTGCTGAAAACCTTACTAACTGATTTTTTAGAGCAAATTATTAATAGTGTTAACAATTATTTCAAAGAAGAAGATGACCTGTACTTGCGTTTTATTGAAACCAAGAGGGTAATGCTTAATGTATTTATCCAAAATAAAAAATTATCAGAAATATTTAGCCGGGCTCCGGGAATCAGTGACGCAATAGATGAGTGTTTGAATGAGTTTGATAATAAGTTCTTGCAGTTTACCAGCAGGAATATTCAGTTTGGAATTGATAAGGGCAATTTTCGGGATTTGCCGGTACTACCAATTGCCAGTTCAACGCTGGCGATGATAAAATATGCGGTATTTAAATGGGTAGTAAGCAAAGATATAAATGAAGAGGAAATGATTGATATGGTCATATCGTTTCACCAATCATTGGCCATAGGTTTGGTCAAAAACAACTGTTGCAGAAATTAAATTTGTATGGGGAGGATTTGCTATGGGACAAAGTAATAACAATGACAGCCGGAAAATTGAAGATTTAAATCAGGAGGAGTTGGCCCGTTTTATTATCAATATGGGTCATCGTATGGCCGTGCATTACACCTTATGGTTCCGGGAAATAGAACATCAGTTAGGCATGGAACGGGCCTTGGATTTGCTGGAAGAGGTAGAGGGAAAAATTAATAAGATTCAGATGGAACGTCTGGGGAAGACTTTAGGTTTCGAAGTAAAGGATGGAATTCCTGAACCGCTGCTAAAATTACCGCGGGAAAAGCTGGTGGAGTTGACCGGGGAAATAGGTAAAAATTGGCTGGCTATGGATGGCCTCTGGTTTCAAGCAGTAGAGAAGGCTTATGGCATGAATGATGCCAAACGTTGCAATGATTCTTGCTGGGGGCGTTATTCGCAGGTTGAAGCTCGGCTAATTAAGAAATTCCTGGGTCTTCCTAAAAAAGCCGGTATTGATGGATTAAAGCGAGCCCTGGCCTTTCGCATGTATGCTCAGATAAATGTCCAGTCTATTATTGAAGAAAGTCCCAACAGCATTGTTTTCCAAATGAATGATTGTCGGGTACAATCGGCCCGCAAGCGTAAAGGACTGGCCGATTATCCGTGCAAATCGGCAGGTTTGGTGGAGTACAGCCGTTTTGCCTGGGCGATAGATGAACGCATCCGCACTGAATGTGTCGGCTGTCCGCCTGACGAGCATCCCGATGATTGGTTTTGCGCCTGGCGTTTCGTTTTAGAGGAAGACAATTAAACTCTAATATAAAAGCGGTATTTGGTTTCTAGAACCGAATACCGCTTTTGAATTGTGTTGCCAGATCGCATTGCAAGAATGACAGCCTAGCTCATATTACAAAATAATGTAATATACTTATTTATTATCAATTATTTTTACAGAAAAGATTACCTTAACTGCAAGCAAAACACCTAAAATGGTGTATTATAGACAAAAGAAAACAGTGACGGAGGATTAATTACATAATGTTTAAGCCCCAACTTGCTTTTAAAAATTCAAAGATACCTGAACCGGGTAAACATATGATAAAAACCCCGCCAACAATGCTGCTGGTTATGCTGTTAAATCTCTTTTTCTTTTCTTTCCTGCTCAGTGCCAGCGCCGCTACCGGCATTATAAACATTGATAATGTAAACATTCGTTCCGGTCCTGATACGATTTATGGTGTTGTGGATATGCTTAATCAGGGAACTGGGGTGGAAATACTGGGTAGCGAAAAGAACTGGTATCAGATAAAAGTCGGGCAGTTAAATGGTTGGGTACGTAACGATCTTATTAACCTGCAAAAAGAATATCAGTTGCAAGTCACGGCCAACGGGGTAAACCTGCGCTCTGGTCCCGGTACCAATTATGATATTGTCGGTTCGGCCAACCAGGGAGAAATCCTTACCCTGCTGGATATTACCGGTGACTGGTATCAGGTTCAAACCTCTGTCGGTTTACAGGCTTATATAAAGGCTGAATTTACGCAAACAACGGAAAAGGCGACGCCTGTTCCTGCTCCTTTTCCCAGCCAACCAGATTCGCCTGTTTCTACATCAGTTAACCAGGTAGAAGTTATTTCAGGTACCGTCTACCTGCGCAGCGGTCCGGGCAGTAATTTCGACCAAATGGGGAGCGTTTCCGAAGGCGATATTCTTTCTGTATTGGGTCAGGAAGGTGATTGGTATAAAATAGAGAAGGCTGATGGCAGCAGTGCTTACATAGCGGGATGGTTGGTTACTTCCACCAATGTTGCTGTTCCTACCCTGGCCATACCTGATAGGAACCCTGCCGCTGTTCCCACCCTGGCATCACCTAACAGCAACCCTGCCGGGGTACCCCAGGTGATACTTGACGGGTGTCAGTTGACCTTTGAAGTGTCACCCATTATAGAAAATGGCCGTACCCTGGTACCCCTTAGAACCATATTCGAGGCCATGGGAGCCAGTGTAAACTGGGATAATAACACCCGCACGGTTATTTCAGTCAAGGGCACTACCACGGTAGTTCTACCAATTGGTTCTACCCATCCAACGGTGAATGGGCAGGTTTGGCTCCTGGAGATACCGGCTAAGATTAAAAACGACCGTACTCTGGCACCGCTGCGCTTTGTAGGTGAGGCCTTTGGCGGTAAAGTTGACTGGAATAATAGCACCCGCACTATTACTATTACTACCCCTACCAGTAGCGGCAACCGTGCCAGTAGCCTGGTCATACGAGGTAACAATACTTATCTGCGCAGTGGTCCTGCTACCACCTACGATACCGTTGACAGCGTCAAACAGGGCGAAAAACTGGCAATCCTGGCTGAAAGAGATGGCTGGTACCAGGTCAGCCGCGGTGGGCGTACTGCCTGGGTAGCAGGCTGGGTAGTTGATGTGGACGGGGAGGGAAATGAACCACTACCTATAGAAGAGCCAAAACCAGAACTCCCACCCAAACCGGAAAAACCGGGTCCGGGAGTAATATGGCTATCTCTTAGGGCAGACGAAAATGGTTTACAAATAGTTATGGAATCTGGTGCCAAACTGGATGCTGATATCAGGGAGAGCAGCGGTAAAGTAATCTATGAGTTTAAAGACCGTCAGATTGAGGGCCTTAATCTGGTCAAGCAATCCCTGGGTAGTGGTGAAATTAAGGCCAAAGCCAGGAACTTGGGAGATAATACTACCGTGGAAATAGAGTTTCCCTATAATACCCAATACCAGACTGCCAGTGAAGAACGCGGCCAACGGGAAGTATTTATCATTCCCAACTCTATCTGGGATGTACAGTTTAAGAGCATTGGCAGTAGCAGCGAGCGCCTGATTATAAAGACCCTTACCCCGGCTCAATATAGCAGAAGCAAGAGCGGGGAGGTCATAGAAATAAGAATGCCAGGAGTCCTCCTGGGCAAAGCCCAAAATCATTACCAGTATAACGGCATCCTAATAGAGAATGTAACCTTTGCAGAGGAGATGGCGGGGGCAAGCCGCACTACTATAATAAGGATTACCACTACTAGCGATCTGGGTAAATACACGGTAGGCCAAAGTACAGATGATCGCGACATTAACATACTGCTGGTAGGCCAGGGGCAAATCAAGGCTCGGCGTGATAACCTGGTTGTTCTGGATCCGGGCCACGGTGGTAAGGATACTGGGGCACGTGGAACTTATATCAATGAAAAGGATGTAAATCTGAAAATAGCACTAAAAGCCGGTGAACTACTAAAACAGAGAGGTATCGAGGTGGAGTATACCCGTACTACTGATATATACCTGGAACTGACGAAAGAACGAGATGAAATCAGTGAAATGGCCAACCAGCTTAACCCTGGGCTTTTTGTATCCATACATGCAAACGCTGCTAAAAACAACCCGGCTGCTCAGGGTACTGAAACTTATTATTATGCTCCTGTAGATAATGACCTGCTCTTCCTGCAACTAGATGAGCGCAAATCCCTGGCCGAAAACCTGCAACGCCGATTAATAGCAAAACTTGGACGGCCTGACCGGGGAGTAAAACAAAGCCCCTATTGGGTCCTGCAAAACACCACCATGCCTTCTGCTTTGGTGGAAGTAGCTTTTCTCAGCAACGCTGAAGAAGAACAGCTCTTGCAACAGGAGTATTTCCTAGATTTGGCCGCCGAAGCCATAGCGGAAGGAATAGCAGCATATATGGGAAAATAGTTATCAGACTGTTTTTTGATGTAAGGCAGGTGATAAGAAAAAATGAATATTGGCATTGGCCTCTGGGAATTGTTTTTAGTATTGTTCTATATTGCTATGATTGCTGTTCCCATAATACTCATAATATGGCTTATTAAAACAATAGGCCGGATTGAAAAAAGTCTGGGTAGAATAGAAGCCAAACTGGATAAAATTGAGCAGAGGTAAATGTTATGAACTCCTTACCATTGTAAGCTGGACACTTTATTTTCGTAAGCTTTATAATGGACAGGGAGGTACGAGAATTGGAAATAAAGCGTCTCAAGTTTATAGATAAAACCTACGTCATAACCCTTTTAATTCTCCTGGTTTTTGGTCTGGTAGTTTTGGCCAGTGCTAGCAGCAGCATTTCGAGCGATCCCTATTTTTATCTAAAAAAGCAGATTGGTTCCATCGCTCTGGGTATTTTGGCTATTATTATTATCCTGCGCTATGAGTATATAGAGCTGAAAAGTTATAGCTGGTATTTATATGGTTTCTCTGTTCTCCTACTAGTTTTAGTACTGGTATTTGGTGAAGAAGCACGGGGAACTACCGGTTGGATTAGTATTGGACCCCTGCCCGCGGTGCAACCGGCCGAGTTTACCAAAATACTTTTAATACTGGCATTTGCCGATTTTTTAAACCGGCGTAAAGGGGAAATGGACACCCTGGCGCAAATGCTTCCCTGTTTTGCTTATATGGGTTTACCTTTTATACTAATACTGATGCAGCCTGACCTGGGCACTGGGTTGGTATACATAGCGATAACCCTGGTTATGATGTATGCCGCCGGAGCCAATCCCAAAATCCTTCTTACGCTACTTTTTTCAGGTGTATTGCTTACGGTAATACTGTTTTTTGTCCATGTTGAATTTGGTCTGCCCCTGCCCCTGGAGGATTACCAGATAAAACGCCTGGTAGTATTTCTAGATCCCTATAATGATGGACAAGGTGGAAGAGATGCTGGCTGGAACACCATCCAGTCACTGGTAGCTATCGGTTCCGGTGGGCTTGCTGGCAAGGGCCTGTTTAACGGTACCCAGGTACAATTGAATTTCCTACCCGAGCATCATACTGACTTTATATATGCGGTGATAGGTGAAGAATTGGGATTTTTAGGCGCAGCCTTCGTTATTGTACTCTATGGCATTTTGATATTAAGGGCCATTAATATTAGCTATAATGCCAAGGAGCTTTATGGTACTCTGGTGGTACTGGGTATTACCGCTATGTGGTTGTTCCATATTTTTGAGAGCATCGGCATGGCGATTGGATTAATGCCGGTTACCGGAATACCACTGCCATTTTTAAGCTATGGGGGCAGCTCCATGCTAACCAACTTAATTGCGGTGGGAATAATTTTAAGTGTAAATATACGGGGCCGAAAAATAGTTTTTTAGTTATTGAGTCATACTATCTTAGGTAATGTTAAAAACCTGCTCAAGTTCTTTAAGGAGTTTAGTGCAAAACTTTTTCAGGGGGTGCAATATGAGTAAAGATGTTAACCAAAGTGCAGCGATGACTACTTTAAAGGAAAGCCTGTTGTTTATTCCGAATTTTTTAAAACTTATTTACCGTCTGACCCAGGATGCCAATGTTACCACGACTGACCGGGCTCTTTTGCTGGGGACTATAGCCTATGTACTATCCCCCTGGGATTTTCTTCCCGATATGATACCTTTCCTGGGTCAATTAGATGATATCTTACTAATATCCCTGGTGTTAAAAAGAATGATGAATAGCGTCAGCCGGGAAACCTTGCTGTCATACTGGGATGGGAATAAAGATTTATTGATACTGATAGAGGATATTATCAACCTGGCGGTAAAATTTATTCCCGAGGGGGTCTATCGAAAACTGGTTAAAAAATCTCGCCCTCAGGGTTATACTGATGTGGAATATGAGGTGAAAAGCGAAGCGTAATTATTAGACGCGGAATGCAGGGAAGTTAAAAGGAATACGCGGATAGCTAACTATAATAAGTTATAACAAGCCCTTATTTAGTGCTAACTAATGAATAGGAATTAATAATTTAAAATTAGAAATTATGGTGGAAGCGCTCCGTATTTTTCATTATTGTGACCTTAAATTAATCTGCGTAACTCCTTGAATTTTCGCGGATTCCGCGTCTAATAACAAACCCTCCGGTAAACTTAACGATTTCCGGAGGGTTCTTTATGTTTAATCCAGGTTACGCCGGTCAAATACCCGCTTGCTTTTCTTTTCGCTGCGGGGCAGGGTCTGGTAAGGGGTTACTTCCACATCGGCAATAATATTAATTATCGCCTTAATATTATGTTTAAAATCCCGAGCCGCTTTAGGATTATGACGTTCAGGGTCTTCCTCTACTCGGATCAGTACCGAGTCCTTGCCATCTTCCCGCTCAATTATCATTTGGTATTCACTGGATAAGCCTGGAGTCATGCGAATGACGTCCTCCACCTGTCCCGGATATACATTGACCCCCTTTATCTTAACCGTATCATCACTGCGTCCCAGTATGCGGCCCATCAGAGGATAGGGCAGACCACACTTGCAGGGTTCGGGATCAAGATAGGTAAGGTCACGGGTACGGTAGCGCAAAAGGGGCATCCCTTCCTTGGTCAGGGTAGTTATAACCAGTTCTCCCAGTTCTCCCGGAGGCAAAATCTCTCCAGTCTGGGGGTCGATTATTTCACAATAGATATATTCTGGGAAATAATGAATGCCACAGTGCAAATCACAGTCAATGCCGATACCGGGACCATAAATCTCAGTAAGACCGTATATGTCATAGGTTTCCAGTCCTAAAATCTCTTCCATGCGGGTACGCATCTTTTCTCCCCAGCGTTCGGAACCGAAAATAGCTTTGCGTAGCTTGAGCTGGTCGGCAATACCGCGTTTTTTGGCTTCCTCGGCCAGCAGCAGTCCATAGGAGGCTGTACCAATTAGTACGGTGGCCTGCATATCAAGCAGCATAGCCAGTTGCTTTTCGGTATTACCCGGTCCCATAGGTACGGCCATAGCTCCTAATCGTTCGCAACCGGTTTGGAATCCGATACCTGCTGTCCACAAACCATATCCGGGAGTAATATGCACCCGGTCACTGCTCTTTAGCCCAACCATGCGCATACAGCGTTCCATCATTACCGCCCAATCATCTACGTCCTTGCGGGTGTAGGGGACAATAACCGGTTTACCGGTAGTGCCGGAAGTGGAATGAATACGAATAATTTCCTCTTCCGGTGCGGCCATTAAGGCTAAGGCCTCTTCCTGCCGCAATTCCTCCTTTTCGGTAAAGGGCAGGTATTTAATATCATCAATGGATTTAATGTCATCAAAATTAATTCCGGCTTGCCCCAGTTTTTTTCGGTAAAAACAGGAGTATTCCTGCAAACGCTCCATTAATCCCCTTAAAAGAATAGACTGTTTTTCCTTAAGTAATATCGGTTGGTACTCGTCTCTAATATACTCTACTGCCTGGCTCATCTCGTCTCTCCCTCCACAAATTGTTTTCCCAGCTTAAAAGCGCGGGTATTTATTTCCTGAACCCGCTGCGGCAGGCGGGCTAGAAGTTCTCTTAGCAGCATGGTCTCATCAATATCAGGGCACAGTGCAGTAAAAGCACCCAGCATAACCGCACTTATGGCTTTCGTACTACCGGCCTGGGCGGCCAGTTCATTAGCATTTATCAAGACTAATCCTGAAGTCTGTTCTTTTAAATAATCAATAAGCTGTTCATTGGGATACTTCGATATTCCCAGGTATACGGTTGGGGGTACTATCATATGAGTGTTTACCAGGGCCTGGCCTTTGGCCTCCAGCTTATCCAGGTTGCGTACGGCTTCTGCCAGTTCAAAGCCCAGGAGATAGTCAGCGGAGGCATCAGGAATCAAGGGACCATGCAGCCTGGTGCCAATTCTCACCTGCGACACCACCGGTCCTTCCCGCTGGGCCATACCTATAATCTCCGAGGTGCGAACTTCATAACCTTGACTAATGGCGGCTTCACCCACTACCCGGGAGGCCAGTACCGTTCCCTGTCCGCCAACTCCACACATAATTATATCCATCAATTATCCCCTCCTTGTATAGCGTCAAAGGGGCATACTTCTATGCACAGGCCGCAACCGCCACAGCTTTCCAGCACCTGAGGTTTCTGACCGGTTTCCATTACCAGAGCCGGACAGCCGATTTCGGTAACACAGAGACCGCAGTCTTTGCATTTGTCCATATCAATCACAACCGGGGCTGAACTCTTTACCTCGGGTAGATTAATACAGGCTCTCTCCATTATAACTACTGCCGGACCATCGAAGGCCAGGGCCTCTTTAACTGTCGCCACTGCTTCTTTTAGATTTATCGGGTCAACCCTCTTTATAAATGTTACCCCACAGCCTGCCAGTACTTTTTGCAAATCAACCGCCGCCACTATTTCTCCGGTAGCAGTTTGTCCGGTTCCTGGATGAGGCTGAAAACCGGTCATGGCGGTAGTGCTGTTGTCCAATATTACCAGGGTGAGGGGATATTGATTGTAAACGGCATTAATAACTCCGGTAATACCACTGTGAAAGAAGGTTGAATCTCCCAGAACGGCAATGGTTTGCCTCCCCGGCTCGGCTCTGCCAATACCCTGAGCCTGGGTTATAGCTGCACCCATACACAGGCAGGTATCTACTGCCGATAGAGGCGGCATCATACCCAGGGTATAGCAGCCAATATCGCCGGTAAAGACAACATCCGACTTTTTACCGGCCGCCTTGCGAATAGCGTAAAAAGATGCCCGGTGGGGGCAACCAGCACAAAGAATAGGCCGGCGTATGGGTAGTTCCGGTTTTGCCGGAATCGGTCTGCTTTTCAGGTTTTTTCCGGACCAATCAGCAATCGCCTTTGTTACCAGGTCTACATTTAGCTCGCCGGTACCCGGTACCATAACATCATGTTTACCGCTTAACTGCAGGTGCAGGCCAATTTTACCTGCCAGGCGCAGTATGGCATCCTCCAGAACCGGGTCCTGTTCCTCAATCACCAGCAAACGTTCGTGCTGTCGCAGGTATTGGGCAGCCAGTTCTTCGGGAAAGGGATAAGGAGTTGATATCTTTAGAATTTCCGTATTATCTATTATATTAAGCCGCTGCAGGGCTTCTTTTACATAATGATAGCTTACTCCGGAACAGGCGATAGCGTATTCGCCCTGGCCCTCCCGGTAATTGAAAGGGGAGCTGGAAAATTCCTGCCCCAAGGTATTCAAGCTTTCCAATAACTCACCATGTTTACGAAGAGAAACACTGGGGAAAATAACCCAGTCTCCATCTTTTTCAAAGCGAGCTTCAGAATTCCTTGAAATAATCTCAGGTAGATTCACATCCTGCCCCACATGGCACACTCTGGTGGTAGGGCGCAGTATCACCGGCAAGTGATACTTTTCCGATATATCGAAGGCTTCGATTACCATTTCCATAGCTTCCTGAGGGTCGGAAGGGTCGAGTACCGGCACCTTGGCAAAACCGGCAAAATGCCGGGTGTCCTGCTCAGTTTGAGAGCTGTGTGGTCCCGGGTCGTCAGCTACCACCAGAACCAGTCCCCCTTTTACCCCCAGGTAGGTACCGGAGAGAAGGGGATCAGCAGCTACATTAAGTCCCACCTGTTTCATAGTTACCAGAGTTCGGGCACCGCTAATGGCAGACCCGTAGGCAACTTCTAAAGCTACCTTTTCATTTACGCACCACTCGGCATAAAAACCATAACGTTTGGCCTGGTTGGCCAGGGTGCTGAAGATTTCCGTAGAGGGCGTTCCCGGATAGGCGGTAGCCACCTTAACCCCGGCAGCTATTGCTCCCCAAGCGATAGCTTCGTTTCCTAGTAATAATTGCCTGGTCAATTCTTACACCTCGCCTACAAAATAAAAGGCCAGGTCAACAAAACGTGCTGACCTGGCCCAGTTATCTGCAACCAGCTCAACTAATCTAATCTATGCTTATCTCATCTCAACTCATCTGTTATCTAAACCCTATTCTAGCATTCCATGTCGAACCTTGTAAAGCGTGTTAAGGGGATACCCAGGGACAAGGGGACAGGTCCCCTTACGCACCTTAATAGCGACCCCCACTCGACCGACTTCTATTAAATAATATTTTAAAAGATTTCAGTGTAATTCATATTTTTCAGTGTCTTCAGTGTCTATTGTCTAATTAAATCGCGCCAGATTCTTTTCCAGGATAGCCCGGGCGTCATTGACCATAGACTGAATCAGTTCCGCGCAGGTAGTTACTTCTTTTACCAGTCCAATGGACTGCCCCACCATCAGGGGGGCATTCTCCACATCGCCCGTCTGCCAGGCGTCAAGGGAGCGTTGTCCTGCTAGCAGGGGAATGAGCTCTTCGATTTTAGCCCCTTTAGCTTCCATATCCAGAATTTGCTGGGTAAGGTCATTTTTCAAGGCCCGTCCCTGCAGCCCTACACTTTTGCAGATCAGGGTGGTTTCATGTTCCTCCCGTTTAATAAGCTCTTCCCAGATGCGGGGATGAACTGCACATTCCCGGGTAGCAATAAACCGGGTAGCCATCAAGACCCCTTCTGCTCCCAGGCTTAAGGCTGCGGCCAGGCTGCGCCCGTCGACTATACCGCCAGTAGATATCACCGGAATCTTAACACTTTCAGCAATACGGGGCAGTAAAACCATGGTGGCAACATCATCATTCAGAGGATGCCCGCCTTCCTCAATACCGGCGGCTATAACGGCATCATAACCCCAGCGCTCAATATTTAAAGCATGTCTTACCGCACCTACCTTATGCATGACTTTAACTCCGGCCTGGTGACACATATCCAGGTATTTTACCGCCGGTTTACCGGAGACTTCTATGGCGGTTACCTTTTCCTCGGCACAAACCCTAAAAAAGTCATCATAAATTTCTTCAGTGAAACGCATGGAAGGAAGCAGGGTAATGTTAATACCGATTGGTTTACTGGTAAGTTCCCGGGTCTTATGGATGGCTGCTCTAAATTCTTCACCGCTGTTATAATTGCAGGCGGTAATATTACCTAAACCTCCGGCATTGGAAATGGCGGCACAAAGCTCGGGAGTCGCCAGCCATAGCATACCTCCACATATAATAGGATACTCAATACCAAATAACTCCGTTATCCTGGTCTTCATAAAAAAACCCCCTCAAAATTCCTGATATCTATATATTACAAGAACAAAATATCAAATACAAAACATTTATTAAAGGAAACAATAACGAAAAATCACATCCCTTGTCCTGGCTGTTAAATGGCTGATAAGAGTTTGTGGTTATTACGATAATTCACTCAGAATCCATGGCATAAATTCCGCCAGGGAACTATATATTATATAGAAAATGGGTACAAGTTTTGATTCGAGGTGATGCAGGATGTTGGGGAGTTTTAAAACCCGTCTATTAATAGTTATCGTAATAGTTTCCCTGGCGGGGTTAGCCATGCAATCCAATAATGGCAGTCGGGAAGTGGTAGAACCGGTAATTGCTTATGTAATGAAAGACTACCAAATAGAAAAAAAGGTAGCTACCTTTGTACATAATATCCGGGAAAATAGCAGCCTGGTACCGGTATCAGGCGATGTAGCTATGCAGCTTCCCTGTGAGTATTTAGAACTGCAGCAGAAATACGGCTGGTACTGGGATCCTAAAGAACAGAAACAGAGTTTTTATCCCGGACTCAGTTTGAAGGTTAAGAAAAATACTTTGGTCCGACCGGTAATGGCGGGAACAGTTGAGAAAATATCCGTAGATGACAGGGGACGAACGGTTTTATTACGGCATAATGACCAGATGCAATCCCTTTATGGTGGCCTCAAAGAAGTGCTGGTGGAAGAAAATAGTATGGTAGATTTGGATGATACCCTGGGTAAATCCGGCAGCAGCCTTTATTTGGAGATGAGAAACCAGGATGGACCCCTTAATGTTAACTACCTTTTTGAATAATGCGACTGGGTAAAATATCCGGTGTTCAGGTTAAAGTAAACCCGCTATTTTTACTACTATGTCTGACTTATGTCTACCTGGGACTGGCCCGGGAAATTCTAGTCATTTTAGGGTCACTGTTGGTACATGAAACCGCCCACGGCCTTATGGCTAAAATAATGGGGTTAAAAATAGCGGAAATAGACTTGTTTCCCTTCGGCGGGCAGGCCAAAATTGAGGATTTTACCGGTCTGGACCCGGAGAAGGAGATATACGTTGCCCTGGCAGGCCCATTTACCAGCCTGTCTATGGCAGCGGTTTTTTATTTTCTACCCCTGGAAATTAAGCCTCTGACCCTGGATATGCTGGTTAAGGTCAATCTGCTACTGGGATGTTTAAACCTTTTGCCAGCCTTACCTCTGGACGGCGGGAGGGTTTTGCGAGCATTGTTATCGCCTTATAGGGGCTATAAGAAAGCTACCCGGACAGCGGCTTTAACCGGAGAAATACTGGGAGCCTTAATGATTGCGGGAGGAGCTTATCTCACCTGGACCAGCCGCACCGGCATAAATTTCATTATACTGGGAGTTTTTCTCTTCTGGGCTGCTCGCCGGGAAGCCAGGTTCCTGATTTATGCCTTTATGCGTTTTTTGGTACACAAAAAGGGGGAACTGGCCCGCAAGGGATTTCTATCTTCCCGTCAGGTAGTAAGTATGGAAAATGCTGCTATTAAAAATATCCTGGACTCCAGCCAGCCCACCCATTACCTGCTGGTGGTAATAGTTGACCAGGAGCATCGGGTAGTAGGCATGCGCAGCGAAGCCGAGCTCATAGAATGCCTGTTTGAAAAAGGCCCCCGGGCTACCTTGAGAGATTGTTGAATTGGGGTAAAATATGATTATGTTTACTTACAAACTATCCTGTGAAACATCATTCCGTGTTTCGCATAATAAGAGTCTTAAACGTTGAAAGATAAAATTCATAATATGATCTGCATCTTTTATTGCCTGATGCATATCAATTTCGGTTAACTCAATTTCCATTGGATAACGGGGCTGCACTCCATAAGCAGTAAGGTGTATACAGGCTTCTTCTATATCATCAAAGCTATCGGCTATTTCTCCACACATTCTTCGGAGCAATCTCAAATCATGTGTTCTTGGCGGCTCGATATCCTTACTGATAAGAAAGGCTTTTAATATCTTTTCGGATGATTGCTGGCAATGATAGCATATGATTTCTAATTTAAGCGGATGCAACCCTAATAAGTATTTTGCTGTTATCAAATCATCATTTGCAAAATCATGCCATCGTTTTACTATACTTGTCTTGTTCAAAGATTTTCACCCCATCTCTAAAAATCATTCTTTCCAGGGTTGGTAGTTGTTTTCGCTGATTAAATGCACTTTCTTTACCAACTAGAATATCTACTGCCCGGATGTCTTTTCTACTAATCGCACTGCCAATTTTTTGCATGGCTTCAATGGGGCGCATACTATCGTCAGGGATAACAACATAAATATCAAAGTCACTATCTTTATGAGGGGTTCCATATGCATAAGAACCGAATAAGTATATTTTATTAGCATTAACTGTATCCAAGATGGCTTGCTTAATAATTTCAAGCTCTTTACTTGCTATTGCATCCATAAAAAAACTCCTTTCTTATCTTGAAGTTGTTTTGCTTTAAAACTCCTGCCAAACGCAGGTTTTGATTAGCACTGCTTTTGTATAAATATTATACCACAAAACATGATTATTCCCAATATATGCCATGCCAAGACCCTTTGCATCAAATGACAATTTGCAGGATAATAACTATTAACCTCACAGAGTAATGGTGTTTTGTTAATGCTCATATGCAGGGCGAGTGAGGATATCAGATTTAGGGAAGTATCCTCACCCCTTACCCCTCACTCTAAACAATTTATCAAATTCTTAATTCGACATTATTTAACACGGCAACTTGTTATGAGTGCCTAAATATTTCAAAGGAGGACAGCCTGATGCAGGCTAAAATCGAAGGTGTCAGCCACCGCGGAGAAGGTGTAGCCCGTATTGATGGGAAGGTGGTATTTATTCCTTATGCTATCCCCGGTGAAGAGGTTGAGATAGAAATAATACAGGAAAATAAGCGTTTTTCCCGGGGGAAGTTAACCGGGATTTACACGGCATCACCCGACCGCAGGGAACCGGCCTGTCCTGCCTATTATGACTGTGGCGGCTGCACCTACCAGCATGTTGATTATGCCCGGGAACTGGATTTAAAAAGAAACGTGGTTAAGGAAACCCTGAAACGTTTAGGGGGAATAGAGGTTGAAGTACTGCCGGTCATAGGCATGGAAGAACCGTACCGCTACCGCAATAAGGTAGTCTGGCATACCGCTATGGTTAATGGCAAAATGCAAATAGGTTTTTACCGTGAAGGCAGTCATAACCTGATACCCCTTGATGGATGTACCCTTATTCATGAGGATATGGAACAGGTACAAAACAGCCTGGCAGCTAATCTATCCGACCTGGAAGTGCAACCAGGAACGGAAATCAGCCTCAGGCGTTCGTCCTGGAACGGACATATGAGCCTGGTAGTAAGCGGAAAATGTAATATTGAGGCATTGTCTGCCTGGGCTTTATCTTTACCCGGTAATTTTTCCCTGCATGTCATTCAAGGCTCCAAGGTTAAAACATCACAGGGTAAACCCTTTCTAGAGGAACAATTATGCGGTTTAACTTTCCGGGTATCTCCTCTGGCCTTTTTACAGGTTAATCACCAGCAGACCGAGAAACTGTATCAATTAATCCACCAATATGCCGCCCTAAGTGGCAGAGAAACGGTACTAGACGGTTTTTGTGGTATTGGCACCATTACCTTGAGCCTGGCAAAAAATGCTTCCCAGGTAACCGGGGTGGAGCTTTACCCGCAAGCGGTGGCAGATGCAAAGCAGAATGCCGCCATTAATGATATTCATAATGCCCGATTCTATGCTGGCTCCTGTGAAGAAGTAATAACCACATTAAATCAGCCCTTTGATGTAGTTGTCCTGGACCCACCCCGGGCCGGCTGCAAGGCGCAGACTATCGAAGCAGTGCTTAAAACTAATGCCGCGCGCATCATATACGTCTCCTGCAACCCCTCCACCCTGGCCCGCGATTTGCAGCTATTTGCATCCAAGGGCTATACCATAACCCAGGTTCAACCTGTCGATATGTTTCCGCGGACGCCGCACGTGGAGTGCGTGGTAAGGATATATCGGGGGTAAATGCCGGTAAATAGTACAT
>CAZOIC010000015.1:0-28128 GCA_964579945.1 uncultured Syntrophomonas sp.
TGGATTTTATGCAGACTCTGCCGGCATTCGTATATCTCTTGCCGGCTATCCCTTTTTTTGGTCTGGGTGTGGTTCCCGCGATTTTAACTACGATTGTTTTCGCTATGCCTCCGGTCATAAGGCTTACTGATCTGGGATTAAAACAGGTTCCAGAGGAACTGGTGGAACTGGGGAAATCGTTTGGTTCAACTTTTTTGCAAATGTTGTTCAAGATAGAATTGCCTTTAGCGCGAGCAAGTATATTAGCTGGGATTAATCAGTGTATCATGCTGTCTTTGTCGATGGTGGTTGTGGCCGCTATGATTGGAGCTAAAGGTCTGGGGGGTGTTGTATGGACGGCTATTCAGCAGCTTAAGATGGGTATGGGTTTTGAGGCTGGTGTGGCCATAGTTATTCTGGCCATTATACTTGACCGCATAACTCAAAACCTGGGGAAAACAACGAGAAGGGAGAATGACATATGAAAAAGAGAACTCTATTAGTTATTAGTCTGATGTTACTGATGGCCTTTTCCGTAGTTGCTGTTGCTGGCTGCGGAGGTGGAGGCGAGCAGGCGGAAAAAAAGGGACCGGTAAAGCTCCTTTATGTGCAGTGGGCCTGTGCTAGTGCTGAAACCCATATAATGAAAGCCATTTTGGAAGATAAGATGGGCTATGAAGTTGAAATTATGGATGTTACCGCTGCCGCTATGTATGAAGGACTGGCTAATAAAAAGGCTGAGGCCTTTTTTACCGCCTGGTTACCAGTAACCCATGGTGAATACATGAAGCAAGTTAAAGACCAGGTTGAGGATCTGGGACCAAGTATGGAAGGAGCTAAAATTGGTCTGGTAGTTCCCCAGTATGTCACCATTGATTCTATTGAAGAGATGAATACGGTAAAGGATAAATTTAATGGTAAAATCATCGGTATTGACTCCGGTGCCGGTATTATGATAGCAAGTGAAGAAGCGATTAAAAATTATAATCTGGACTTTGAGCTGGTCGAAGGCAGTGAAGGAACTATGATTGCTTCACTGAAACAGGCTATTGATAATAATAAATGGGTAGTTGTAACTGGTTGGACTCCACACTGGAAATTTGCCCGCTGGGATCTCAAGTATCTTGATGACCCTAATAAGGATTATGGTGAAGCTGAAACTATTAATACTATAGTAAGACAAGGCTTGAAGGAAGATATGCCGGAAGTATATACTCTGTTTGATAATTTCGCCTGGAGTCCCGAAGACCTGGGGTCAGCTATGGGTCTGGCTGAGGATTTGGGAAATGCTGAGGATGGAGCTCGGGAATGGATTAAACAGAATCCGGAACTGGTTAATAGCTGGTTACCTGATCAATATAAAGACAAATAATTTTTCCCCCCCCGGTGGGCAGGCCGGGGGGGAAAGTTTTTTTACTCCAAATAATTGATACCCATAGCTTCGCGCACTTCAGCCATTGTATCCAGAGCGGTTTGGTGTGCTCTTTTCGTGCCCTCCATTAATATTTCCCGAATGGACTCATTATTATATTTTTCCCTTCTTTCCCGCATAGGTTCTAATAACTGGTTTATCTTTTCACTTAATTTTTTCTTGCAGTTTACACAGCCGATATGTCCTTGGCGACAGTCGTTTTCTATCTCTGCAACTTCTTCTGGGTTAAAAACCCGGTGGTATTCGTATACCGTACAGACTTCCGGATGGCCCGGGTCAGTCTTATGAATGCGGGCGGGGTCAGTTACTGCATTTCTGATTTTTTGCCATACCTCTTCGGGAGTATCGGCTAAAAAGATAGCATTATTCAAACTTTTGCTCATCTTGGCTTTACCATCCAGCCCTATCAAGCGGGGAACATCCCCGACTAAAACCTCGGGTTCTATCAGCACTGGTTTATACAAATCGTTGAAACGGCGTACTATTTTCCGGGCCAATTCAATATGAGGAATTTGGTCTTCCCCCACTGGTACCAGATGAGCCTTAAATATACTAATATCTGCTGCCTGGCTTACCGGATAGCCCAGAAAACCATAAGTCATGTCCTTGAAACCATGTTGGGCGGCTTCACTTTTGACAGTAGGATTATGGCGCAATACATTTACCGAGGTAAACATGGAATAATACATGGTTAATTCGTGAATTTCAGGTATCATGCTCTGAATAAATATGGTAGATAAATCTGGATTTAGCCCGGCCGCCAAATAATCGCTGGTAATCTGGAATACATCCCGTTTTAAATTTTCGTCTTTTTCCCAATGGGTGGTAAGGGCCTGTACATCAGCAATTATAATATAGCTTTCGTATTCTTCCTGCAGTTTAACCCGATTGGCCAGGCTGCCTACATAATGACCCAGATGTAAACTACCGGTAGGCCGATCCCCGGTTAAAATACGCTTCTTGCCCTCCGGCATATCACTCATCCTTTCTAAATTAAAATAAAAATAGCCCCTGTCCGCAAGGGACGGAGGCTTCCGCGGTACCACCCTTATTGACCATAACGGTCCACTTAAACAGGCGCTTTATAACGCTTTTCCCGGTAACGGGGGATAACCGGCCCGACCTAATCTGCCCATTTAGCATTTCAGTCTGCTACTCCAAGGTCCATTCGCTCTACCCTTAGTACCGGTTTCCAGCTTCCCGGCTCTCTGTTACTATATAATAGAGTTACTAATCCTTATCATGGTATTTTAATTTAATATGTTCTAAAAATACCACAGGTATAACATGAAGTTCAAGCTTAGTCTTAAAGTAATTTTAATTTAAGTTGCGAAATTCAATTTATGAATTATAATATTATAGTATATGATTAAAAAAATACTATCGTAAATAGCGGAAAAAAGGGAACAACAATAAACACTGATAACCAACTTATGTGGTTATCGATTAAAATATGTAAAGGAGTACAGAAATGACTGATTTTTACACTTTCCTTTGTTTTAGTATGCGGGCAGTAATGAAGAAGATTGACAAACATTTGAGCAGCCAGTTGGAAGCATACGGGGTAAGCATACCACAGATGTTTGTTCTCACCTGTCTTTATGACGAGAATGGTATTACTCTGAAGGAGATAGGTAATCGGACTCTAATAGACAGTTCCTCTATGACCGTCCTGGTTGATAAGCTGGAGAAAGACAAATTAGTAGAAAGGCAGCTTGACTCGGAAGATCGCAGAGCTATAAGGGTGCTTATCACCGAAAAAGGTCAGGTGATAGCCGAAGAACTGGTTAAAATAGGGACCAAGTTTAATGCGCAGCTTTATGATATGCTGGGCGAGGGAAATCAGAAAGAGTTTACCCATGGCATTAAAAATATTTTAAATGGGCTGGATTAGAAAAATACTATTTCTTGAAATTCAGGAACTTAAGATATAGGGCAAAAAAATACAAGGCTAATGTAATGGCAGCAGTAATACCAGAATCGTTTACGATAATGGCTATGATAGCTGCCATTTGTTATTCTTCAGAATATCTAACAGGTAGCTGCTATTAGGTACTCTTTATAGGCCGGTTGAAAAGATATTAAGAGGAAGCAGGGGGATGTTCTTTTTGCTTTTCTTAATGCTTAGTATAGTCTTTCCCCTGCTGATGAAGCATAAGTAAGATTATAATTACCACCAGATAAATACTGGTAGTTGAAGCAGCCACAATTCCTGAATCATTTATGACCAACCCAACCAGAGCGGCAGCAATTATTCCGCCAAACCCCTTAACAATATAAGGCTTTTCCTTACGCAACCTCATCATAGCGCCAACCGGGCGATAGACTAGCAAGGACATAACCAGCAATATCACAATAAACACCCAACTCCAGATGGTATAGCGAATCAGTTTTAGATTCATGGTCAGCTTTCGGGCTACGATGGTTAACCCTTCCGATAATCCACCGGCAGCAATTTGATTAGCCGCTCTGCCTAAATGAGTTTGAAGCTCAGGTACCCGGAGCATATCATAATAAGTGAAACCTATGGTTGCCAGCAAAGTAACCCCAATAATGACTCCTATTAAACGCCACCCTAATTTAAAATCTCCCAACAGGAATAAGGTAACCAGAAATGCTATGGGAGCAGTCACCATACCATCTGAATTTGCTCCCCAGGAAGGCGAAGCAATCAAATAACATTGCGACATAAATATTATGGCAATAATTAATAACAACCTGCGCTTAGGATACCTCTGGTAAGCAATAGCGGCAGCAGCGATAGAGCTACCTAACAATATCCCCATAAATTCATTACCTACCCCATAATATCTGGCGCCTGCCATTGGATCATACCCTAAAACCGAGCTTTGAATTAAATTGGAACCGATAAGCAAATCCAAATTAACCGCCAGTACAGTTACTATTGCCATAATAAAGAAAGCCCGTACCGCATTCTCACCGGCTATACGCATTACTGCCCAGGTTAAAACCATTACCAGAATAATTGCTACAATTATATACTGCCAATCAGCGGGCAACCTAAAATAACCTAGACCAAGGTATACCAGTGGAACAGTTACCAGACTAACCATGGCTGGTTCTAATATTTTCCTCCATTCCGACAGCCAGAAGATAGCTGCCAAAGCTAATAGAATTATAATAATCTGAAAAAATACATAGCCTTTTACTAACGGTACCCGTAATCGGTTAACCATACTGGTGCGCCCTGACAACTCCTGAGCCTGCTGCAAGATATCATCATGATCCTTGGGAACTGAAGTAATAATTCGGCCAATCATAGTGCCGGTATCATCCTTAAGACCGAAAAAAGCCAACATGCTGGGAGCAATATCACTATTTGCCACTACATATTCACGACGGGTAGCCCCCGAGGTCAGCAATCCATTCTCAATCCCTTTCCCATAAAAGAGCAAAGGAGTAAAAGTGTTTTTAACGGCTATCTCCATTTTGGCTGGCGAGGGGGTAACAACCATTAACAAATCTACTTTCGGATTCATGCCTTCCTTAATACTACCTATAAATTGGTCAATATGAGCCAGGCGCGTAATCTTCTCTTTATTCATAATGTTTTCAAAAGCAGTATCAGCCATTTCTAACCTGGCTAAATCAGAAAGTTCAACAATTATTACATCGGCTGCATTATGGTTTAAATCCACCTGTTCTCTTAAATAACTATAATTTGTTTCTCTGCTCAAATAACTGGCATCAGTATTGATAATAGTACGCTGACCAACATCGCCTAATGGTATCTTGCCCTCAGCATCCATTCCGATGACTACTGAAGCCCGTGAATAAGCGGAGTCGGTATCACCATTTCCCAGGACGCAAACCGTAAAGCCATTATTCCCTAACACTTCACCCATGGCACCGGGTAAAGTAGTTACATGTTCTTTCTTAATCCCCGCAGATATTTCCGGTAAATTTACTAACAACGCAGCTGAATTACCAGGATTAATTCCAGTCAAATTTTGATATAACGAACTGGCCCTCTGCCCCCGGTCAGGTACTATTTCCCCTTGATTAAACCCCATTATTCCATTATCGAATACTCGTCCAATATTTCCTGCTCCTATTGACAGACTGGTATCCATAGTATTGCGCCCACGCAAAGTTCGATTGCTTATTAGCCCGACTGCTCCCTCTCTCGTCAATTGATACATGGTCGGGGTGTGGTCGGCGTCAATGTCATATATTGACAGTTTATCTACCACAATCATATATACCTTGCCATTACCCGTACTATCATCTGCCGCTATACCTGTAGGTGTTATCAGCAACATAACTGCCAACAATATTAATACTGATATAATTATATTCTTTATCGAGAGGTTAACCTTTTCCCGACTATAACTATTTAATTTATCCAGCATGAATTTTCCTCCTAACGGTTTTTTTAATACTGGATAATCAGACCAGTATGTTTTAAAGTATACATGGGACAGACCAATAGTGTAAATCTGCCCGCAGTCATCAGCACTGTATAAATATTACATTATTAGTTAACATATTAACAAACAAAATAAGCAACAGGAAAAAAAGCTTTTAAGAACTATAAACAATTTTTTAAATATTACTATTAGCATGATTGTCTTTCCTGCATAAATATATATTATAGTTAAATATAGCGATTTTGTATCATATTTATTGGTTGGGCCGCTTTAGATTAATTTAGCTCAGGATTATCCTATTTATTATTGACATGTATCAGAAATATGCTAAAATTCTACATGTATCTTTTTTAGGATGGGAGGTTTGGGATTTTATAAAAAAACTTGAAGGGAGGCGGCATGATTGCAGTCTTTAGGGCGACATGTACTGGCCGAATTGTACGGCTGTCGGTTCGAGGTATTGAATGATATCGAAAAGGTTGAGGATATCATGGTCAATGCTGCTTTGGAGGCTGGAGCCGAGATTAGAGAGTTTGTTTTTCACAAGTTTAGTCCGCAAGGGGTAAGTGGGGTAGTTGTTATATCGGAATCCCACCTGGCAATTCATACCTGGCCGGAATTGGGTTACGCAGCAGTGGATGTATTTACCTGTGGGGACAAAGTTGATCCCTGGGATGCATGCAAATATTTAGAGAATATGTTCCAGGCTACGTTTGTTAATGCATCGGAGATTAAACGGGGCATTTTACAAGAACAGGATGAACGCTTGGTGGCTAATATTTAGGAGGGATACTATTTTAGTAGACCGAAGAAGCTTTGATTTAAAATATAGTGTTGATTAGTGGGCCTTACTTGGCAAAAATGCAAGTAAGGCCTTGCTTTATAAGAAAATAGTTTTTAAATATCCCTTGTTTACCTTGGATATAGTGACTATAATTTATGTGTTGCGGCATTTTATATAATAGGGCAATGGTTTTACCAATCATTTGCAGATAGTATTTAGTGTAGACTTATGCTTTTTAGGAAATTTTTTTCACAAGCAGGAACGGCTCGTATTCTGTAGAATGATAGTATAGGGCAAAGGCACAGAATAGGTGAGGGGGAAACTGTGGAAATGAATCTTCTTTTTACCAGGGACTTAAAAACAGAATTAGCTGATTTGGAACAGGTCTTTAAGCACAGTCTTTTACCCTGGTGGGATAATATTGATAATTATGTAAAAAACCTGAAGAACGATCTTACCTGGATGATTCTTCCCCCGGTAGTCATGAGCATATATCAATATACCGGACATAGCCGCCAGTTATCCATATCCATGTCCAGCATTTTCCGGAACTGTTACCTGGCCCACCGGATACATGGTTTGGTTAAAGACGATGATGAAGGGCAGCAGTACGACCAGGATCTGCAGTTTAATATTTTGCTGGGGGATTATATATCGGGACGGGTTTTAAAAGCTCTGGTGGAGACCAAAACGGATTATCTCTTAAATGATTTTGCTCAAATGATAGCAGAGATTAACCAGGGCATGGTGATAAAGCATAAGTTAAACGGTAGTTTTAACCAAATCATAGAGACAACCAGGGTGCCATTTTATGCTACTGCATTTTTAACTGCGGCTAAACTGGCTGGTTATGATACCGAATGCTGTCAAATTTATCGTCAGATGGGTTACCATTTTGGTATGGCCATAGAGCTGGGACAAGACCCCATTTCTCAGCAACAGGCACAAAGCCATGTGCATAAGTGTGAACATATTTTTGTGAAGATTCATCGTGGCAAGTCTTCCAATAGCAGTCTGGAAAAGGCCATAAGGGAGTTACACAGTCACTTTTGTGGCTTGGAGGAATTTGCGGTAGTCTAGCTGAGAATACTGATTCTTACTCCACCGTCCTGGTTATCATCTCAGTGATAGGGTTTCACTGTTTTATAGGGGCAGACCCATATGTCTGCCCGGCAGATTACTGTACCTTACGAGTTGCAGAACTGCAGACCAGGGCGAACACATGGGTTCGTATGCAAAGATGTGGGGTTAATAGGGAGTCTGGTAATAATATAAAAGGTTTACAGGGAAAACTGATGTTTTCCCTTTTAATTGATTGGGAAAACAGGTGCAAGGAAATAGACACTGAACTTAACTAGAAATTATTTGGTAGGGTGTTAGGAGCCTTGGAGAGGAATCTTCCCCTCACCATAAACATTGGGGGAATGTATATGGCCTATAAGGATTTGCATGAGTTTATAGACCGGCTCGAACAAGAAGGCGAATTAAAGAGAATTGTCGCCGAAGTGGACCCCGAGTTGGAAATAACCGAGATTACTGACCGGGTAAGCAAAAAGTACGGCCCCGCTTTATTGTTTGAGAATGTTAAGGGTTCAAATATTCCTGTTCTAATAAATGCTTTTGGCAGCGAAAAACGTATGAATATGAGTCTGCAGGTAAAAGAACTGGATGACCTTGCCCGGGATATTATGGACATACTGGAGATTGCCGATAATGTACCTAAATCCATGCTGGATAAAGTTAAAATATTACCTCGTTTAGCCCAGCTTTCATCCTTTATGCCCCGGATAGTTAAAAGTGGAATTTGCCAGGAGGTAGTAGATAAAAATCCTTCTTTGGATAAGTTACCGGTTCTAAAATGCTGGCCGGGTGATGCGGGCAGGTTTATAACTCTGCCTCAGGTTTATAGCAAGGACCCGGAAAATGGCAAAAGGAATGTGGGCATGTACCGGCTGCAGGTTTTTGACCACCAAACTACCGGTATGCACTGGCATATGCATCATGATGGCGCCTCTAATTATCGTAAAAACTGCGACCGGGGTCAGCCAACCGAGGTAGCAGTAGCCCTGGGCGGGGATCCGGCCATCACTTATGCGGCCACTGCTCCCTTACCCAAAGATATTGACGAACTTATCTTTGCCGGTTTTTTACGCAAGCAGCCGGTTGATTTGGTCCGCTGTAAAACCGTAGATTTAGAAGTGCCCGCCGACGCGGAGATAGTAATTGAAGGTTATGTAGATCCGGTGGAAAGAAGAATTGAAGGGCCTTTTGGTGACCATACCGGTTATTATTCGCTGGCGGATGAGTATCCGGTTTTTCATGTTAAATGCATAACCCACCGTAAAAATGCCATTTATCCTACCACTATTGTAGGTAAACCACCTCAGGAGGACTGCTACCTGGCCCTGGCTACCGAGCGTATTTTCCTGCCTTTACTTAAATTTCAGTTGCCGGAAGTGGTCGATATGCATCTGCCTATGGAAGGGGTTTTTCATAATTGTGTTCTGGTTTCCATTCGTAAGTCTTTCCCTGGTCATGCCCGTAAGGTAATGAGTTCCCTGTGGGGAATGGGGCAGATGATGTTTGCCAAGTTTATCGTAGTGGTGGACGAAGATGTTAATGTGCAGAATACCTCTGAGGTAATGTGGAAGGTCTTTAATAATGTCGATCCCCGCCGGGATACCATGATTATAGAAGGTCCATTGGATGTTCTGGACCATTCCGCCCCGCTGCCTTACTATGGGTCTAAAATGGGTATTGATGCCACCAAGAAGTGGCGGGCGGAAGGACATAACCGGGAATGGCCCGAAGATATCCGCATGAGTGAGGAGATTATTGCACTGGTAGAGAAAAAGTGGAGTGAATATGGCATTGACTAAGCTTAAAGATGTTCTCGATATGGTGGATTTCGGGCATACTCTATTTGGACTTCCTTTTGCTTATCTGGGGGCTTTTCTGGCAATTAAAGGCATGCCTACGGTTTACCAGTTGATTTGGATTACCCTGGCTATGGTGGGTGCCCGGACGGCGGCTCTTTGCCTTAACCGTTTAATCGACCTGGATATTGACCGGGCCAACCCGCGAACGGCTGACTGGGTGCTACCGGCAGAGAGGCTTTCCTCCAAAAAAGTATGGATACTGGTTTTCCTTAGCCTGGCTTTGCTACTTTTTTCGGCTGCCCAACTTAATCCTCTATGTTTAAAATTATCTCCCCTGGCAGTAATAGTTCTCTGGATATACTCCTATACCAAGCGTTTTACCTGGTGGTGTCATCTTATTCTGGGATTAGCCATTGGAATCGGTCCGGTAGGAGCCTGGATTGCCATTACCGGAACTTTTGATTGGCAGCCATTTATTCTGGGTATGGCAGTAGCCTGTTGGATTGCCGGGTTTGACGCTATGTATGCCTGTCAGGATATTGATTTTGACCGTAAACACAATCTTTACTCTGTTCCGGCACGTTTTGGAGAAGTGGGAGCACTAATTTTCTCTGCGGGATTTCATGTGGGCACTATATTTTTCCTGGTCTTGACTGGAATTATTTTAAACCTGGGATTATTCTATTATACCGGTGTATTATTGGCGGCAATTATTCTGCTTTATGAGCATTTAATTGTGAAACCAGGTGATTTGAGTCGGGTAAACTTCGCTTCCTTTAAAATCAACCGTTATGTAGGTCTATTAATTTTTATCACTACCCTTATAGACATTTTTTCTTAAAGTAGGAGACAATAGAACTAGGATAATTTTGGGGGATAGGTTAATGAAGAGGATGGTATTAGCCATAACCGGGGCCAGTGGGGTAATTTATGGGATTCGTATGGCCGAGGAATTATTATTAAGGGAATTTGAAGTACATCTTATTGCCAGTGATGCCGCCTGTATAGTGTTGCAACAAGAATTAGATTGGGATTTTAGTACCGGTCGGGCCCAAACTTTTTGCCAACATCTTCCCGGAAGTAATCTGGTATATTATGATAATGAAGACATAGCTGCTCCATTAGCCAGCGGTTCTTTTTTAAGTCAAGGAATGCTAGTAATGCCCTGTACTATGTCAACTTTGTCAGCCATAGCCCATGGAAGCTCTGATAATTTAATAACCCGGGTAGCAGACGTTATGCTCAAGGAAAAAAGACAACTAATACTGGTTCCTCGGGAGACGCCTCTTAATACCATACACCTGCGCAATATGTTATTGCTCTCAGAAATGGGAGTAAACATAGTTCCAGCTATGCCGGGTTTTTACAGTAAACCAACTAGCATAGATGAGATAGTTAATTTTTTGGTGGGTAAGGTACTGGATCTGCAAAACATACCCAATGATTTATATCACCGTTATGTATAGAGAATTATTGGATTTTGTCTCATTTGAAATTATAATATGAATAATTGTGCTCCAAGGAGAGATATATGCCTGAGATTAATTTTTTTAAACCCGTAGAAAAGGAACTGACACTGGTTGAAGATGGCCTTACTGATAACCTGGATAGTTCTATTAATATTATGAACCAGGCTTCGGTACACCTAATTAAGGCTGGAGGGAAAAGACTGCGTCCAGCATTTGCATTGCTGGCCGCTAAATTTTACGGAGAAGACCTTGAAGAAGTTATACCGGCGGCGGTAGCCCTGGAATTAATTCACATGGCTACCCTGGTTCATGATGATGTTATTGATAATTCATTTATACGCAGGGGTGCGGAAACTGTAAAAAGTGGATGGGGGAATCGGGTATCCATTTATGCCGGTAATTATGTTTTTGCCCGTTCACTTTCAATTATATCTACTTATCAGCGCAGTGATTTAATAGATGTACTGGCCCAGGCCAGTATGAAAATCTGCGAAGGTGAGATTATACAGATGTTAAGCTGTTATAATGTTAACCTGGGTTTAAAGAATTACCTGCGCAGAATTGAACGTAAGACGGCACTGTTAATATCGGTAAGCTGTGAGTTGGGCGCTATGATAAGAAATGCTCCACCGCAGGAGATTTTAGCTCTAAGAAATTATGGGTATTATCTGGGTATGGGATTCCAGATTACTGATGACATTCTGGATATCGTTGCTGATGAGCAAACTCTGGGTAAACCTACCGGAAGTGATATTAGACAGGGGGTAATAACCTTACCTGCCTTATATGCCCTGAGGTATGACCCTAACCGTAAGGAACTGGCTGATTTGCTTTCCTCACCGGAAGCTTGTGCCAATGAGGCCCAACGTATTATAGAAATAATTAGCGATTCTGATGGCATTGATTATGCCTATTATGCAACTCAACATTTTGCGCTAAAAGCACAAAAACAACTGGACTTACTGCCTGATTTACCGGTTAAAAAAAACCTGTATGACATAGCTGATTTTATTATAGCCCGAGAATATTAAGAATAGAGGAGTAATCCTGTGGCGTTAAGAGATATGTCGGCAGAAGATAAACAGACGATAATCGAACATTTGGAAGCATTACGAACTTCGCTGATAATAGCATTCGCAGCTATTATTGTTGCTGCTATTTTCTGCTTTTATTTTAGTGAAGAGATTATGGCCATTATTACTTCTCCCTTACGTTCCTTAAACGAAGGCCTGATAGTAACAGGTGTGACCGAGGCCTTTTTTGTAAAGTTGAAGCTTTCCTTTTACGGCGGCTTTGTTATTGCCTTTCCTGTAGTTGCCTGGGCCTTGTGGAGATTTTTTAAACCGGCCTTGTATCCATCCGAGAGAAAATATGTTTTTATATTTGTTCCCCTGGCAGTAGCATTATTTGCGGTGGGGGTTTTGTTTGCCTATTTTGGTATCTTGCATTTAGTTTTAAATTTCTTTATATATATAGCCGGGGAGAATTTAGAAACTATGTTCAAGGTTGACCAGTACGTTTCATTTGTACTGGCCTTTACTATTCCTTTTGGACTAGTTTTTGAATTACCGGTGGTGGTCTTTTTCCTGACCAAGCTAGGAATTGTAAAGTATGAAGCGATGGCCCGTAACCGCAAATATGCTTTGCTGGTTATTGTAATACTGGCAGCAGCTCTTACCCCCGGCCCCGATCCTATTTCCCAGATGATGATGGCTGGTCCGGTCTACCTGCTTTATGAAATCAGCATATGGGTATCTAAGTTTGCCAAACCAAGAAAGACGGAGGTGGCTGAAGAAACGGAGTAATGCTTTGATATTCCTTTATTTGGCCTGGCGGCTTGTCCTTTACAAAATAATTGCTTTTTGTCATAATAACACTAAAGATAAGGGTCAATATGGGGTGATTTTATTACGGGGAAGTTAATTACAAAGGAGGTAATACCTTGTTTGGCTTAATTGGAAACTTTGGACCATGGGAATTGCTTTTAATTCTGGTCATAGTATTGATTATAGTAGGACCCGGTAAACTGCCCCAGGTAGGACAGTCTATGGGGAAGGCGCTACAGAACTTCAGGAAGGCGAAAGAAGAAGATATCGATGAACTGGAGGAAAAAAAGGACGAATAATGGGTCTGGTTACAGGCCTTTTTTTTTAACAGGAATGGGCAGGTATTTTATATGGCACATCTATTTCCGGTATTTCTCAACCTGTCAGATAAGAAATGTCTGGTAGTCGGTGGAGGTCAGGTGGCGGAACGAAAAATAGCCGACCTGTTGGAGTGTGAAGCTAATATTAGTGTAATTAGCCCGACAGCCGGAGATTTAATCCGGCTGTGGTCAAATCAGGGCTTAATTAGCTGGCAGGCTAGAAAAATAGCAGATAGTGATTTGGACCATGTTTTTATGGTCTTTGTAGCTACCAATAATATGCATACCAACCAGATGGTGGCTAACTGGTGCAGAGAGCGGGGAATACTGATAAACGCTGTTGATGACCCCCCTAATTGTGATTTTTATGTTCCCGCCGTAGTACGGAGAAATTCACTGGTAGTGGCAATATCCACCGAGGGTAAGAGCCCCATGTTTGCCAGGAAATTGCGGGAACAACTGGAAGAACTTATCGGGGAAGAATACGGAGAGTTTGTTGATTTCCTGGGAGAGCAGCGAGAGCCTATTAAACAGGCAGTTACTGATATCGAAAGACGGAAAAGGATTTTTGAAGCTCTGGCAGATTCGGATATTCTGGATTTGCTTAAGGCAGGGGAGAGAGAGAGGGCAAAGGAGCGGATGGAACAATGTATGTCCTCCTGGCAGGGCTAAACCATAAGACAGCTCCAGTCAATATCAGGGAGAGGTTTGCTTTCTGTGGAGCTAATCTTAATACTGCTTACGAGTTTTTTAAAGATAATACTGCTGTTGAAGGAACGGTAATACTAACCACCTGCAACCGCACCGAAATATACGCTACCACTCCCGACATTGAGCAGGGCATGGAAGTGTTGAAAGATTTTATGTCCCAGTATAGTGGTATGGACAACCGGCAATTGGAACAATACCTTTACCAGCCCAATTGTTATGATGCTATTTTTCACCTGTTCAGGGTAGCAGCGGGATTAGATTCCATGATGGTGGGTGAATCCCAGATATTGGGTCAGGTGAAAGATGCTTATCAAGAAGCAGTACAGGCAGGTGCTTCTGACGGGGTGCTTAATACCCTTTTTCAAAAAGCTATTTACGTTGGTAAAAAAGTACGTACGGAAACCCAGATTAACAAACAACCTCTGTCAGTACCTTATGCCGCGGTGGAGCTGGCCCGGCGCAATTTGGGTTCCCTGCAGGGAAAAACGGTAATGGTAGTAGGAGCAGGTGAAATGAGTGAGCTCACCACTCGTTGCTTGATGGAGAACGGAGTACAGTCAGTTATAGTTTCCAATCGTTCTTATGATAAAGCCGAGGTTATGGCCCGGACTTTTAATGGACGTGCTGTTCGTTTCGACCTGTTGGCTACAGAAATGAACCAGACTGATATTATTATTAGTTGTACCGCTGCCAGCCACTATGTTATCCGTCCGGATAATTGTAAAGAGGTACTGGAATCCAGGCAGGGTAGAAAAATAATTATGATTGATATAGCCGTTCCCCGGGATATTAATCCCTCTTTAAAGGAGATTGACGGCGTTTTTATTTATGATATAGATGATCTGCAGGGTGTAGTAGATGCCAATTACCTGGAAAAACAGAAAGCGATAAGGCAAGCGGAGCGTATTATTACTGCGGAAATCGATGTTTTTAATGAATGGTTGGCAGGTCTTTATATAGTTCCGGTAATTACTGCCCTGAAATCATTAGGAGAAGAGATAAAACAGAATGAGCTAAAAAGGGCATATAACCGGTTAGGGAAGATTTCCTCCCACGAGGAAAAAGTTATAAGTTCCATGGCCAATTCAATTATTAATCGACTTATTCATTTTCCTATTGTAAACCTCAAAGAAATGGCGAACAGTAATCAGGGACACTTGTATGCAGAAGTGGTTAAAAAGCTTTTTTGCCTGGAAATAGATATGAAGGAGCAAGAAAAGTATGAAACATCTGAAATTGGGAAGCAGAGGTAGCAAGCTCGCCCTGTGGCAGGCAGACTTTGTTGCTTCCCAACTGACCAGGATAGTTCCTGATTTAAATATTGAGGTTAAGGTGATTAAAACCAAAGGGGATAAAATACTGGACGTAGCCCTCTCGCGTATAGGAGATAAGGGGCTTTTTACCCGGGAGATAGAGAAGGAACTGCTGGACGGTTCTATCGATATGGCTATACACAGCATGAAGGATTTACCTTCGCAACTATCACCTGGCCTTTGCATAGCTGCGGTACTGGAAAGAGAGAATCCTGGTGATGTTTTAATTTCCCGTCAGGGCTATAAATTCTATGATTTACCCCAGGGTGCTGTTATTGGTACTTCCAGCCTGCGGCGCATATCCCAGATTCGAGCCCTGCGACCGGATATAATCCTGGTTGATATGCGGGGTAATGTAGAAACCCGGATTAGAAAAATGTATGAACAGGAATTAGATGGTATAGTTCTGGCTTATGCGGGAGTTAAAAGATTGGGATTTGAAAATAAGATTAGTGATTTCCTGCCTCATGAGGTAATACTACCGGCGGTGGGGCAGGGAGCAATAGCTATAGAAGTAAGGCAAGGAGATACTACTAACCTGGAATTGGCCGGGAGTATTAACCATGAACCTACTGATTGGGCGACTCAAACTGAGCGCTCATTTTTAAGGGTGCTGGAGGGTGGTTGCCAGGTTCCTATAGGCTGTTACGCTGAAGTAAAAGGAGAAAATATTACCGTAGAAGGGCTAGTAGCTTCTCTGGATGGGAGCCGGGTATTCCGGGGTAGTATACAGGGAAGCTGCCAGGAGGCTGATTTAATCGGGCAGCAACTGGCCTATGATTTACTGCAAAAGGGTGCTGCCAGCGTTCTGGCTGAGATCAGGGAAGCGGGAGAATAATTAATGGACAAAAAAGCTATTGTATATCTGGTAGGAGCTGGACCGGGGGATCCTGGGCTCTTTACCTTAAAAGGGAAAAAAATACTGGAAAAGGCCGAGGTCATTATTTATGATCGTCTGGTTAGTGATGGCATATTAAGCCTGGGTAACCCGGAGGCAGAATATATTTATGTAGGAAAAACGGCTGGCCAGCATGCTCTTTCTCAGGATGAAATAAATGATCTGCTGGTTGAAAAAGCAGGTATGGGAAAGATAGTAGTTCGTTTAAAAGGTGGAGATCCTTTTTTATTCGGACGGGGCGGAGAAGAAGCGCTCTATATCAGGGAGCATGGGTATGATTATGAGGTAGTACCGGGAATAAGCTCAGCAATTGCTGTACCTGCCTATGCAGGTATTCCCGTTACCCACCGTGATAGCACTTCCAGTTTAGCCATTATTACCGGACACGAAAAACCAGGTAAGCAGATTAGCTCGATTAAATGGAAGGAACTGGCTCAGGGAATAGGTACCCTGGTCTTTCTTATGGGTGTAGAGAATTTGGAATTTATCTGCCAGCAGTTAATAGAAAATGGCAAAGCAGCAGATACTTCGGTGGCCCTGGTTAGATGGGGTACGCTGCCCTCCCAGGAGGTATTAAGTGGTACGCTGGAAAACATTAATAGCAAGGTCAGGGAAACTTCTTTTAAACCTCCGGCGGTAATAATTGTGGGTGATGTAGTTAAACTGCGTGGGCAATTAAACTGGATAGAGAATAAGCCCTTGTTTGGCCAAAAGATTGTGGTTACCCGAGCCAGAACTCAGGCCAGTCGGCTAGTTGAGGGGATAAACGAACTGGGTGGGGAAGCGATTGAGTTTCCTTCTATAGTTATCCAGAAAGAAGAAAATCTTAACAGCCTGTATAATGCCTTTGAGCATTCAGATAGTTATAATTGGATTATATTTACCAGTGTTAATGCCGTAGATATATTCTTTGCTGAGTTGAGAAAACAGGAATTGGACATACGTTCATTATATGGGAGTAATATATGTGCTATTGGGCCTGCTACCCGTAAAAGTTTGGAGGAACGGGGATTAAAAGTTGAGTTTATTCCCGAGGAATACCGGGCCGAAGGAATACTGCAAGAGCTTGAGAGTCGGGTGAAAAAGGGTGAATGGGTGCTCCTGCCTCGAGCCCGCGGGGCCAGGGCAGTATTGCCTGATACCTTGCGCCAGTGGGGGGTACACGTTAACGAAGTTATTCTTTACGAAGCGGTACCTGCCGGTAAAGTTAGTAAAGCCAGGATTAATGATATTTTAGAAGGCAGGATAGATTATTTAACTTTTACCAGTTCATCAACCGTCAGCAACTTTGTTAGAATGGTTGGTAGGGACAACGTTTTGCGGGTGGATAAGAAGGTGAAGGTTGCCTGTATCGGGCCGGTTACAGCAGAAACGGCTCACGCCCACGGTTTTAGTGTGGATATAGTGGCCCGGGAATATACTATAGACGGCCTTTTGCAAGCACTAATTGATGATAGTAAAGAAAGTTAAAGTAACGGGAGAGGGAGGGTTCTTCCATGATTGGGTGTACTAAATTGTTATGCGGGACTGCAACCGTTTCTGATGTTATCAAATACAGTGGCCAGGAGAATTTGCCACCCCAGCTGCTCCAGTTTTCCGATAGTTATCGTCCCCTGGTAGTATGGAATGTTACTAACCGCTGTAACTTACGCTGCCAGCATTGTTATATTAATGCCGAGGATCAGGATTATAAAAATGAGTTAAGCACGGAAGAAGCCCGGGTTTTTATTAAGGATTTAGCCTCGATGAAGGTTCCGGTACTGCTCTTTTCTGGAGGCGAGCCCTTGATAAGAAAAGATATTATGGAACTGGGCAAAATGGCTGCCGATCTGGGTTTGCGACCGGTTATATCCAGTAATGGCACTCTTATTGATGATGAGTTGGCTAAAAAAATTAAAGATGCCGGTTTTCAATATGTAGGAATTAGTATTGATGGGGCGCCGGCCACTCATGACCAGTTTAGAAATCGTAAAGGAGCATTCGAAGCTGCGCTTAATGGCATAAGAGCATGCATGAACAATGGGATAAAGACGGGTATACGTTTTACGGTTAACAGATTAAACCAGGCTGACCTGCCAGAGGTATTTGACATTATTGAGAGGGAATCCGTACCTCGTTTTTGTATGTACCACCTGGTATATGCAGGCCGGGGGGAGCAGATGGCTAAGCTGGATACTGACCGCCAGGAGAAAAGAGCCATACTAGATTTGGTGAGCAGTAAAACCCTTGAACTACATCGCAAAGGAGTCGAGGTGGAAATTCTAACCACCGACAATCATGCTGATGGAATTTATCTTTACAATCATATTAAAGAAAACGAACCCCACCGGGCAGATGAAATCATTAAACTGTTAGAAATGCATGGGGGCTGTTCAGCTGGAACCAAGTTTGCCAATGTCGACCCTCAGGGTAATGTTCATCCCTGCCAGTTCTGGCAGGACTATACTGTAGGCAATGTCAGGGAAAAACCCTTTAGCCAGATTTGGACTTCAGATGATGAATTAATGATTAAGCTGCGCGAAAAAGAAAAACATGTTAAAGGTAAGTGCGGAAAATGCAGCTATAAGAGCTTATGTTCCGGATGCCGTATAAGAGCCCGGGCAGTCTACGGAGACCTCTGGGCCGAAGACCCGGCATGTTACTTGAGTGAAGACGAAATTGGGAGTCGATAATATGCTGGTATCATGGAATACAACTAATCAGTGTAATATGTTCTGTGACCATTGTTACCGGGAGGCGGGTGCGCGCCTGGAGGATGAACTGAATACTGACCAGGCTAAAAAGCTTATCCGGGAAATAAAAAAAGCTGGATTTCACATTATGATTTTCAGTGGGGGAGAACCCCTTATGCGCCCAGATATTTATGAACTGGGTGCCTATGCTACGCAACAGGGTTTAAGGGCAGTACTGGGGACTAATGGTTCCCTGATTACCCCTCAGGTGGCTAGCGCACTAAAAGAAGCGGGTTTTATGGCCGCCGGGGTTAGTTTGGATAGCCTGGTTCCCAAGAAGAACAACGCTTTTCGTAAACTCGACCAGGCTTATGAGCTTACGCTTGAGGGTATGAAGAACCTTAAGGCCGCCGGTCTGCCATTTCAGGTGCATACTACGGTAATGGACTGGAATGTTAATGAACTGGAAGGACTTACTGATTTTGCTGTAGAAATAGGTGCTATGGCTCATCATATCTTTTTCCTGGTGCCAACCGGAAGAGCTGTTAACATAGAAGAAGAAGGATTGCGGGTGGCGGAATATGAAAAAACCATAGCCCGGGTAATGGAGAAACAAAAGCAGGTAAACATTGAGATAAAGCCCACCTGTGCACCACAGTTCATGCGGGTAGCCGATAAGAAAGGGATCCCCGTTCGTTTCAGTCGAGGATGTTTGGCGGGAATTAGTTATTGCATAATCAGCCCCCGGGGAGATGTACAACCCTGCGCCTATATGGATATCCGTCTGGGTAATGTAAAAGAAAAAGCTTTTGATGAAATATGGCAGCAGAACGCTATGTTACAAGAATTGCGCTCTGCCGCCTATAAAGGTAAGTGTGGCATTTGCGATTATAAGGATCGCTGCGGGGGATGCCGGGCACGAGCCTACTATTACAGCGGCGGTGATTACATGGCCGAGGATGAATGGTGTCTGTACCGACCCCGGGGATATGAAGGCCATGAATAATCTGGATAGGCGGGATCGCCAACTTCTAAACTTGATGCAAAATGAGTTTCCCCTGACTACACAGCCGTATCTGGATATAGCCAGGAAGCTTGATATTAGTGAAGAAGAGGTATTAAATCGTATTCAGGCTATGAAACAGAATGGTATTATCCGCCGTACCGGGGCAATTCTGGATTCGAAGAAAATGGGGTTTTATTCTACTCTTTGTGCCTGCCGGGTTCAAGAGGAACAAATAGATAAAGTAGTTGCTATTATCAATGCGCAAAAGGGTGTAACCCATAATTATGTCCGTGACCACTATTATAATATATGGTTCACTTTAACGGCCCCGTCTCATGATGAGGCCATGAAGATAATAAGAGATATGCAGCAGGCTGCCCAAATTAAAGTTCTTACTATGCCGGCTATAAAAACCTATAAAATAAGAGTAAGCCTGGATATGGGTGATAAGGATGAAGACTAATATTAACAGAGAAATAATAAAGTTTATTCAGGGTGATATCCCGGTAGAGTCGCATCCCTTTGCTTCCCTGGCTGACCGTCTTAACCTGAGTGAGGAGGAAATAGTTGAGCATATCAGGGATTTACAGGATCAGGGTGTAATAAGGCGTTTTGCTGCTATTCTACGTCACTATAATGCCGGTTTTAATGTAAATGCCATGGTTGCCTGGAAGGTTGCAGTAGAGGATGCTGACCGGGTAGGGCAGATTATGGCAGGGTTTGATGAGGTAAGTCACTGTTACCTGCGCGATGTACCTGAGGAATTTGGTTATAACCTGTTTTCCATGATTCATGCCCGCAGTGATGAACAAATAATTGCCCTGCTTAGACAACTCGCCTCCCGGACGGGGTTAAGTAACTATATTATTATCAAAAGTGTTCGAGAATTAAGAAAAGTTAGTATGGAATACGTTTAAGGGCATATTTGTTTTTATATACAAATACCGATATAAGGAGGGCAAACCTTGAAAAGAGAGAAATCCGAAGAGCTCTTTGCCCGGGCTTTAAAGTTAATGCCCGGGGGGGTTAACAGTCCGGTTCGAGCTTTTAAATCAGTCGGTCTGAATCCACTTTTTATTAAACAAGCTCATGGTTCTAAAATATATGATGTAGATGGTAATGAGTTCATCGATTATGTAGGCTCATGGGGGCCACTGATTCTGGGGCATAGCCATCCTGAAATAGTTGAGGCTATATGCCAGGCTGCAGAGCAGGGAACTAGTTATGGAGCACCCTGTGAAGGGGAAATCGAACTGGGCCAACTCATCACGGACGCTATACCTTCGGTGGAAAGAGTTCGCATGGTTAATTCCGGGACTGAGGCAACTATGAGCGCTATTAGACTTGCCCGTGCCTATACCGGAAGGAACAAAATAGTTAAGTTTGAAGGCTGTTATCATGGACATGCTGATGCCTTTTTGCTAAAAGCCGGTTCCGGTCTATTAACTGTAGGCATTCCCAGTAGTCCGGGAGTACCAGAAGCTGTGGTACAGGACACGCTGGTGGCCAGGTATAACGACCTGGACTCGGTGATAAAGCTTTTTCAAGAATGGGGTCGGGAAATTGCGGCAGTAATCGTAGAACCAGTAGCTGGAAACATGGGACTGGTACTGGCAGAGCCGGAATTTTTGGAGGGATTACGTAGTATTACTGAACGTAATGGCAGCTTGTTAATTTTTGACGAAGTAATTAGCGGTTTTAGGGTATGCTATGGAGGATTTCAGAACTATTGCAATGTAACCCCGGACCTTACTACTTTGGGTAAAATAATTGGCGGTGGACTACCGGTAGGAGCCTATGGTGGTCGTAAAGAAATTATGGAGCAGGTTGCTCCCAGCGGCCATGTTTACCAGGCTGGTACCCTGTCAGGAAATCCGCTGGCTATGGCTGCTGGTGCTACTACCCTTAAAATACTAAAAGATAATGATTGGTACGACCGCCTGGGAGTAATGAGTTATGTTTTGCTTACTCAGCTTAAGAGCGCTTTTGAAGATCATGACCTTTATTACAGCATCAATCATCTGGGTTCGATGTTTTGTATCTTCTTTACGGAAAGCCATGTAGACAGCTATGATGCGGTAATGACCAGTGATACTCAGAAGTATGCTCAGTTTTATCGAGAGTTATTGAAAGAAGGCATATACCTGCCGCCGGCCCAATTTGAAGTTAATTTTTTATCCTGTGCTCATAGTATGGAAGATGTAGACAAAACCATAGCTGCAGTAAACCGGGCTCTGGACAGGATTGCCCAGGGAGGGGAGTTTATTGGCTAATGATTGGGATGTTTTTATTACCAAGTTTGAAGCGCTTAGTAAGATAGATTTGAAATCCTATAAAAGGCCGCAGATGGAAAGGCGTATAAATAGTTTTATGCGCAGTGTCAGTAGCAATAATTATAGTGATTTTATTAATCTCTTAAAGACTAATAAAGAAATATATCGTAAATTTCTTGACCATATTACTATAAATGTATCTGAATTCTTTCGTAATTCCAATCACTGGGAGATATTGGAGAAGCAAATTATTCCGGAATTGCTTAAAGACAACAAGGCATTAAAAATATGGAGTGCCGGTTGCTCTACTGGTGAGGAAGCTTATTCATTGGCGATGATGTGTAATGAGAGACATATTAGCTTAAGCGAGCCCATCCTGGCTACCGATATTGACAATGAGGTCCTGGAAAAAGCAGGTATGGGTATTTATTCGCAAAAGGCAATACAATCAATGCCACCTGCATATCTTAAAAAATATTTTAAAGCCGAAGGTAATTACTACCAAATAAATAATAATATAAAGCAAATGATTCGTTTTCAACAACAGGATCTATTGAAAGACACCTTCGCTCGGGGCTTTGACCTTATCCTTTGCAGAAATGTGGTTATCTATTTTACGGAAGAGAGCAAACAGAAACTATACCGCAAATTCTGCGATGCTTTGCGACCCCGAGGTGTACTTTTTATAGGAAGTACAGAACAAATTTTTCAATCGCGGGAATTAGGGTTACAATCAATTGCCACGTTTTTCTATCAAAAAACATAGTTTTCCGATGGGTTTCACAAAATTTTATCAATTAGCCCAAAAAAGCAGGAAAAATCATATCGATATCGAACGTTATTATTGATATGCCTATTTATTAACTGCGTAAATTATATTTTTAACCCTGGCAGGTAATGTTGCCGTGGGCAAAAATATATAGATCTTGATCATGGGGGTGATGAAGAGAGCTACTTTTGCTTATCGGTGTTATCTTATCGGTTCAGCACAAGAAAAAATTATTATTTAGTTGAAAAGGAGGAATGAACTTGAAGGTTCTAGTATGTGTTAAGCAGACATTTGACACAGAAGCCAAAATCGAGTTAAAGGATGGCAAAATTGCAGATGCAGGTATTAATCTGATTATCAATCCGTATGATGAAGTTGCAGTTGAAGGTGCTATCCAGTTAAAGGAAAAGGGCGTAGCCAAAGAAATAGTTATACTTTCAGCCGGTTCTGACAAGGCTATGGATGCTATCCGCACTGCCCTGGCTATGGGCGCTGACAGAGGCATTCTCGTTACCCAGGATGCGGGTGCCGATGAATATGCCAGAGCAGTTGCTTTAGCTGCTGCTATTAAAGACGAGAATCCTGATTTAGTATTGGCAGGCCATGTTGCCGCTGATGATGGATCTTCACAGGTTCCTACCCGTATTGCCGAGATTCTTGGCCTACCCCATATTAACGTTATAACCAGTTTGGATGTAGCCGGTGGCAAGGCCGTAGCATCCAGTGAAGCTGATGGCGGAACTCAGGTAACTGAAGTTAGCATACCAGCAGTTATCTCCAGCCAGGTAAGCTGGAATGAACCCCGTTATCCTTCCATGAAGGGTATTATGCAGGCCAAGAAGAAACCGGTTGCCACTGTTGCTGCTGCAGCAGCCGATAATAAGGTAACCATTGTTGAATATTCACTCCCCGCAGCCAAGGCAGCTGGAATCAAGATTGAAGATGAACCCGAAGTAATGGCAGCGAAACTTGGAGACTGGATGAAGAACACTGTAAAAGTCGAAGTGAAATAATTATTTATAATTATTTACTTATATATAAGGAGGGTAATTGATGGCAGGAACATGGGTATTTGTAGAACAAAGAGATGGTAATATCCGTAAAGTAACTTTTGAGATGCTCTCAGAAGCTAAAAAATTCGGCGATGAAGTAAGTGCCGTTGTTTTTGGTAAAGGCGTTAAAGCGCTGGCTCCGGAATTTGCCAAATTCGGTGCAGAAAAAGTATATGCAGTTGAAGATGATGTATTTGCCGAATATAACACCGGAGCTTTTGTAGCCCAAATGGTGGCTATGATTAATGAATTTCAGCCCAATGCAATTTTATTTGCCCACAGTTTTAATGGCAGAGATTTTGCTTCCAGACTGGCTCAGAAATTAGAAGCAGGTCTGGCAACTGACGCCATTGGTGCTGAAATTAGTGCAGGTAAGGGCGTATTTACCAGAGCTATTTATGCTGGTAAAGCTTTAGCCAAGGTAGAAGTTACTACCAGCCCGATACTGGCCACCATTCGTCCTGGTGTATTTGAAGTTGCCGAGGGAGCTGGCGCCGGTGCGGTTGTAGAACCTGCTGTAGCCGCTACTGCTGCTGATGTATATCAGACGGTAAAAGAATTTAAGGCTACTGTTTCCGCTCGTCCTGAACTGAACGAAGCTGCCGTAGTAGTATCCGGTGGCCGTGGATGTAAAGGCCCCGATGGAATTAAGCTGGTTGAAGAATTAGCTGACCTGCTCGGTGCAGCCGTTGGTGGTTCTCGTGCATCCATCGACTCTGGTTGGTTAGGTCATGAACTCCAGGTAGGGCAGACCGGTAAAGTTGTTAACCCCAACCTGTATATTGCCGCTGGCATTTCTGGAGCTATCCAGCATCTGGCTGGAATGTCCTCTTCCAAATTTATAGCTTCAATTAATACTGATACTGAGGCTCCGATATTTAATATATCTGATTTTGGTGTTGTCGGCGACTTGTTCAAAGTTATTCCTCTTCTGGTAGCTGAACTGAAGAAGTAGTTGGCCTCCGTCGGAGATGGTGTTTACTGGATATACATTTTGTATATCCAGTAAATTACCTCATAGTGTTATTGAGGAGGGAAAGAATTAATGATTTATGGCTTTACACCATTAGAAGGCGGTTATGACGTCCCTATGAGGGTGGTCGGGGCTAATGTTCCCTACGAATGGCTCATTTATCTTATAATGTTTATCCCTATAGGAATTTTCCTTTACGGTTTTTATGAGAGAGCAAGGGTATGGTATCTAGCCAAGGGAGAATTACACCGGAATGATAAAGTTGGTGCTCGTATATGGTCCTGGTTTGTATTCAGCTTTGCTCAAGCTAGAGTTATTCGTAAACCACTTGCAGGCTGGATGCATGCCTTTCTGTTCTGGGGATTTTTGGTATTAGCCTTAGCTGCAGGTGTGGATGCTTCCCACTTCTGGCTTGGTTTTCCTCATATTGAAGGATCTTCCTATATTGGTTTCTCTGCTGTAGTTGATATACTTGGATTACTGGCCTTAATCGGCATCATAGTTTTAGCTGCAATCAGATATATACAGAAACCGGAACGTCTGAATGATACTCGGGCTGAAGATGGATGGATGATCCTTTTAATTTTTGTCATCCTGCTTACCGGTTACTTTATTGAAGGTTTAAGAATAGCTGCTCAAATCCAAATGTCAACCACATTTGATCAAATCGCCTATGAACAGTTAGCATCCCCTATAGGATGGGTTTTTGCCAGTATGTTTAGTTGGATGACAGTTGATTCCGCACTGATGTGGCACCGTATTCTCTGGTGGTTCCACATGGCTATTGCATTCCTGTTTATAGCTTTAGTTCCGTTTACCAAATTATGGCACATTTTTGCCAGTATGCTAAACTACGCTTTCCGCGATATGGAACCATCTGCTTGCCGTATGGTTGAAAATATTGAGGAAGCTGAAAGCTTCGGTGTAGAACACATTGAAGATTTTGGTTGGAAGGATTTACTGGATCTCGATGCTTGCATACGTTGCGGCAGATGCCAGGAAAATTGCCCGGCATATAACACTGGCAAACATCTAAATCCCAAGGTTACACTTATTCAGGCCATGAAAGAACACCTGGATGCCAAAGCTCCTTACCTGCTGGCAGCTAAAGCCAGTGGCGAGGCTGAAGTTGAAGAGATGGCTATGACAGAAGAGGCCGAGGCACCCAATCCTATGGAAGCTAGTTTGCTTTATGATATCGTAACCACTGAAGTAATTTGGGATTGCACCAATTGCCGGGCCTGTATGGAACACTGCCCCATGTTTATCGAACACATTCCCAAGATTATTGAAATGCGTCGTAATCTGGTTATGTGGCAGGGTGATATGCTAAGTGAAGCCCAGGCGGCCTTTACCAATATGGAACGCAACTATAATCCCTGGGGTGTAGGCTGGGCTAACCGGGCCGGATGGTTAGAGGAAAGAGGAGTACGGGAAATGGTTAACCTCTTACCTGAAGACGGCAAAGAATTTGAATATCTGCTATATGCAGGTTGTGCGGTATCGTTTGATGACAGGTACAAGAGAGTCGGGGAAGCCCTGGTCAAGTTGCTCAATAAAGCTGGGGTCAGCTTCGGGTACCTGGGCACTGAAGAGTTCTGCTGTGGCGATTCGGCCAGAAGGCTGGGGAACGAATACCTCTATCAGACTCTGGTACAACAGAACCTGGAATCTTTTAACAACTATGGAGTGAAGAAAATAATAGTTGTTTGTCCCCATGGCTACACTGCATTGAAGAATGAATACCCGCAAATGGGCGGGAATTATGAGGTATATCATTATACCGAGTTTCTGGCCAAGCTAATAGCCGAAGGTAAGCTAAAACCGAATAAGCCGCTGGGAGCTAAAATAACTTATCATGACTCTTGCTTCCTGGGAAGACACAATAATGTTTATGATCAGCCCAGAACTGTTCTAAAGACGGCCGGTTGTAGCATTATTGAAATCGAAAAGAGCAAGAATTTTGGCTTCTGCTGTGGTGCCGGTGGCGGTCGTATGTGGCTGGAAGAAGACGCGGTAGAAGGTTATAAGCGTATTAATGATACCAGAACTGACCAACTGCTGGTTCCCGACCCGCAGATGATAGTTACCAACTGTCCGTTCTGTCTGACCATGGTAGCAGACGGTGTAAAGGCAGCGGAGAAAGAAGAACAGACTAAGGTTTTCGATGTTGCTGAGGTACTATGGAAGGCCATGGAATAACTTAAAAAATCATTTTTCTTTAAAGGAACCCTGTAAAGGGTTCCTTTTTTGTTAAGATGCCATAAGAGAAAACGGGAAATATATCCCGTTTTCTTATTTTTTAGGGTAAAATATATTTGAGTGAAAGGGGGAATGCAGGTGCGACTGGCAGTATACCCGGGTAGTTTTGACCCGGTGACTAATGGCCATATAGATATCCTGGAGAAAACCAGCAAAATATTTGATAAGACTATTGTAGCGGTAGTCCATAATGTTAGCAAAAAGGCGCTATTTACACTTGACGAAAGGGTAACACTGATTGAAGAGAGTACCAGACACCTGGATAATATAGAGGTTGAATGTTTTAGTGGCTTACTGGCCAATTATCTCCGTACCAAAAATGCCTGTGCGATTATCAGGGGCTTAAGGACAGTGGCTGATTTTGAGTATGAAATGCATATGGCCATGATTAATAAGCGTTTGATACCTGAGGTGGATACGATATTCATTATGTCCGACAGTAGTAATATTTTTGTAAGTTCCAGCATTATAAAGGAAGCTGCGTTACTGGGGGGGAATGTTAGTGAACTGGTCCCCGAGGTAGTACGGTTAAAACTTGAAACCAAGCGACGGGAAATGCATCAAGAATAAAAAAGGGACTACCTTAAAATTCAGGTAGTCCCTTTTTTTGTCTACTAGTAAAGTGTTACTTTTACTGTTTTGATTCCCCAGTTTAATGCCTCTTGATGGGTACTGAAACAAAGGTCTATTCTATTACCTTTGATAGCATTACCCTGGTCTGCAGCTATGGCATTACCATAACCTTCAATATAAAGTCTACTACCCATGGGAATTACGCGAGGATCTACGGCAACAATACCTTTTTTCAGAGGATAGCCCAGGTAGGAAGGTTGTCCTCCATAAGGATAATTGCATTTTGCGCAGGAACAGTAACCGGTTGCTACCAATGTGAGGGTTCTGGCTCCACGTGATGGGGTGTAAGCGGGAGGGCTATACTCCAAACCTAGAGCCTTTTTTGTTTGCGGTCCTACGATACCGTCAATGTCCAGCCCTGTTTCACGCTGAAATCTGATTACTGCAGAATATGTGTTGGGACCGAAGATACCGTCAGCAGTTCCGCACCAGTATCCTTTGGAATTAAGGGCCTGTTGTACTTGTACAACATCATCCCCCCGAGAA
>CAZOIC010000016.1:0-27569 GCA_964579945.1 uncultured Syntrophomonas sp.
CCATGCCGGAGGAATATATTTCCCGGGCACAGTTTAATACCGCCTGTCTTTCTTCCAAATACCGCATTTGCTTGTTCACTTCCTTAGTTTACTTATTTTCCTATTAACCCATCATAGCTGCCAACTCCGGGCGAACACATGGGTTCGCCCCTACAACATACTCCTCACACCTTCAAAGGCTATATCGTAAGGAGGTTTGAAGATTCCTTTTTCTGTGATTATTCCGGTAATTAATTGATGGGGAGTTATATCAAAAGCCGGATTGAAAACATCCACTTCCGGTACGGTAAAGTAAATGCCACGAAACTCACGTATTTCTTCTGGAGGACGCTGTTCTACCGGTATATCGATACCCGAAGCGCTTTTTAAGTCCAGAGTAGATAGAGGAGCAGCAATATAGAATGGAATCTTATGATAGGATGCCAGAACCGCCAGGCCATAGGTACCTATCTTATTGGCAGTATCACCATTGGCGGCTATACGGTCGGCACCTGTTATTACTGCATTGACCTGTCCCAATTGCATAACGTAGGCGGCCATATTATCACTTATGAGAGTAACCGGAATCTCATCCTGCATTAGTTCCCACACCGTAAGGCGAGCTCCCTGTAAAACCGGTCTGGTCTCACATGCCCAAACTTTTTCGATTTTACCCTGGTTAGCCGCGGCCCGGATTACCCCCAGGGCAGTACCATAGCCACAAGTAGCCAGTGCTCCGGCGTTACATATGGTCATTACCTGTGCGCCTTCTCGTAACAGCGCCTGCCCGTATTCACCTATAGCCCGGTTTATAGCTATATCTTCCTCATACATCCTGATGGCTTCCTGCTTGAGTCGCTCTCCTATTTGCTTGGGGTGGGCCTGGTTTAACGACTCCTGTATAAAAACCTTTTCCATCCTTTCCAAAGCCCAGAAGAGATTTACTGCGGTAGGGCGGGTAGAGGCCAGGGTAGCCCGGGCCTGCTCGAAATGATTGTGCATTGCTGCCGGTTCCCCCTGGTAGTTAGCCATAGCTATAACCAGACCAAAAGCCGCAGTTACACCTATAAGTGGCGCTCCCCGAACTTTTAGTTTTTTTATAGCATCGGCTACTTCTTCCACGGTCTCACACCTGAGGTATTCGACCTTATCCGGTAAGCGGCTTTGATCCAGTATCATTACAGCTGAATTATCAAAATATAGGGTTTTTATCATTTGATTACCCCAGGTTCGTCCAGGATTTTCCGGCAATCACAGTTATCTTCAGTCTCATCATTGGCAATATATTTCAAGCTGGCGGTTAATATATCCTGTACCCCCTGGATACTCCCTTTCATCATTTCTACAACTTCACTGTGGGTCAGTATTCCGGGTGAAATTCCAGCAGCAAAATTTGTTACAATAGAAATATTGGCGTAGCACATACCCAGTTCCCGAGCCAGACAAACTTCCGGTACGCTAGTCATTCCGATAAGCTGCCCTCCCAGTTGCTTGAACATGGATATTTCTGCCGCTGTTTCGAATCGTGGTCCTTCGGTACAAACATATACTCCGCCATTTAAAACTCTAATCCCCCGGTCACAGCCTCCTTTTACCATGGCTTCGCGTAAACGGTGGCAATAAGGTACAGTCATGTCACAATGGACTACCCCCATTTCCCCGCCTTCATAAAAAGTGCTCTTGCGGGTACGGGTAAAGTCCAAAAACTGGTCGGCCAGAACATAGCTACCAGGTTTGAATTCAAAATGGAGCGAACCTACCGCAGCGGTAGCCAGTATGTTTTTAACCCCAATCATGTGCAAAGCCATAATGTTAGCCCGATAGTTGATTAGATGGGGAGGAATGCTGTGGCCACCTCCATGCCGGGGTATAAAGGCAATATCCAGGCCTTCATGTTTCCCCACCAGTATTGCCACTTTACCATAAGGGGTTTCCTGTACTATCTCTTTTACATCCTCCAGCAGATCCGGGTCATAAACCCCGGTTCCGCCGATTATAGCCATTGTCACCATAAACTAACCTCCATATCATAGAAATTAAGAATTTAGGATTTTTTTGACACTGAATACACTGAAAGTCCTTCAGTGTCTAATTTCTATTCTTCGAATAGGGCCGCAGCGAAAATTTCTGCGGAGAAGTCGCGCAGGTCCTCCAGGGACTCTCCCAGGCCTACCAGTTTAACCGGTAGTTTTAATTCCTGGGCAATGGCCAGGACTATACCCCCTTTGGCAGTTCCGTCCAGTTTAGTTAATATAATGCCGCTGACCCCGGTAGCTTCTTCAAAAATGCGGGCCTGGCTGATGGCATTCTGGCCCGTAGTAGCATCCAGTACCAGTAAAACTTCATGGGGAGCACCAGGTGTTTCCCGTTCGATTATTTTTCTTACTTTACCTATTTCCTTCATCAGATTGGCCTTATTATGTAAGCGACCGGCAGTATCAATTATTAAAATATCGGCTTTACGCGCCCGGGCAGCATTCATGGCATCATAAACTACAGCACCAGGGTCGGAGCCTTCCTGGTGTTTTATAATCTCCACTCCCACCCGGTCAGCCCATATCTGCAGTTGGTCAATAGCTGCTGCTCTGAATGTGTCTGCTGCCGCCAGGATTACTTTTTTATTTTCATTCTTGAACCGGGAAGCCATTTTGGCAATGGACGTGGTTTTACCTGCACCATTAACCCCTACTACCAGCATTACAGTTAACCCTTCGGGGTTAATATTAAGAGGATTGTCATGAGATTCCAGCAGATATTTGACTTCCTCCTTAATCAGGGCCATGACCTCGGAGCTATCGCCAATCTTCTTTTTGCGGGCACTATCCCGTACCCGGGATACCAGTTCCACCGAGGTATTTACACCCACATCGGCCTCAATAAGTATTTCCTCCAGTTCTTCCCAGAAGTCTTGGTCCAGCTTCTTGTTGCTCTTAACCAGGGTGGTTATTTTATCACTAATATTGCTCCGAGTTTTACTTAAACTCTGCTTGAACTTGGCAAATAATCCAGGCCGGTCTTTCTTTTTTTCTACCTCCTGAATCTCAGTTTCCTCTATTACCGCGGGTGGTAAATCTTCTTGAGGCAGCGACTCAGCTTCAGCGATCTGTTCTTCTTCCTGTATTATATTGTTTTCAATCTCTTCACTGCTATCCTGATTCTGTTTTTTGCCTCTAAACCTATCAAATAAAGCCATGTTCCCTCCTACTTCCACGTATAATTAATTAACCTCTTTACTAACCCAAGACGGAACGGCACAGGGGCCGTTCCCTACATATACTATCCCGCCAGACTTTCTGCTTCCACTAAATTGAGTGTCAATACTGATGAAATGCCTTTCTCCGGCATGGTTATACCGTAAATATTTTCTCCTATTTCAATGGTAGCCTGTCGGTGGGTAATAATAATAAATTGTATACTGATAGACATTGCTTTAAGAAAACGAGCAAACCTGGTTAAATTAGTTTCATCCAGGGAGGCATCAATCTCATCCAGCAAACAAAAAGGAGCCGGTTTCAGGCGCAGGAGCGAGAAAATAAAAGCAATACAGGTAAGTGCACGCTCGCCCCCTGATAATAGATTAAGTAATTGGGTGCGCTTGCCCGGCAGCTTTACTTCTATATCTACCCCTGCTTCCAGGCGTTCTTTACCACTTTCTATTTTTAATTGGGCTTCCCCACCATCGAATATCTCCTTAAAAGTCTGACTAAAGCTCTCATTGGCCAGTTGTAAAAAATGGGTAAATTGTTTAAGCATCAGGGTTTCCGTTTCTCCCAGCAGGGTGCTCAGGGAATTTCGCGCCTGCAACATATCTTCATATTGCTGGCTTAAAAAACTAAACCTTTCCTGTACCTCTTCATATTCCCGGATAGATTCCGGGTCTACCAGGCCCAGGTCTTCCAGTTGAGACTGTAATTGCTCTATCCTAATTTTATACTCTCTCGTTTTCCCCGAGCTTAACATTTCGCTGGTCTCACCAGTATAATCACCAAATTTTTCATTCCATTTCGTCTCCAGGGAAGACTGTTCTGTTTCTAAACGGGCTATAGCCAGTTCCAGATTATGAGATTGCCTTTGCAGTTCTTCCATACGCTCTTTCTTTGGTATCAGTTTCTGCCGTAAATCCTTGATATTTTGGTTACAGCTTTGATATTCCTCTTTGAGTCCAGATATTTCTTGAGCCCAACGGGACAGATTAATTTGTTCCTCAGTTATTTTTTGCTCCAGTTCTTGCTGGCGCTCTTTCTCCTGCTGGTTCTCGTTTTCCATGCGATCCTTTACCTGTTGAGCTTCTTGTACCGACTGTTGATAGGACAGCTGTACCTGTTCAAACTGCAAGACGCTCTTTCTTATATTATCCAATTCCCGCCTTTTCATTTCCAACTGTTCCCGTTGCGAGGTAAATCGTTCTCTTGCAATATCCAGATCCCTCTGCTTTATCTCCAATTTATCCTTTAAAATCTCTAACTGGGATGAAGCACTTTGGCTTTCCTGGCTTATTTGACTAATTTTAGCCTGCATATCACTTATTTCCGCCTGCAGCTTCTTAATCTGTTGTTCCTGCTCCCCGGCTCCCTTTTTAAACGATTCCATCTCTTCCTGGGCAGCAGAAATCGCCGCTGTAACTTCATTAAGCTGCTTATTTTTTACTTCCAGGGTCATTTTGCTCTCCAGGTGTAACTGGTTTATTTGCTGGATTTCCTTTTCCAGGCTCTCCAGTTCTCCCCGGATAACTAAAAGTTCATTATACATGGAGGTTCTACGTTTCTCATTATCATCCTGCTCTTTAAGCAGTCGTTTCTCTTCTCCCCGGCGCAGCAGAGGGCTATTTCCATAAGATGATGAAACCCTGGTTCCGCCGCTTACGGCCCCGCTGGCATTAAGTAAATCACCCTCCAGGCTAACAATTCGCAGGGGATAATTAATACGTTTAAAAATATGTATGGCGGTATCCAAATCTTCAACAATGAGCACCCGGCCCAGCAGGTATTCCACCGCTTTGGCATAACGGGCATCATAACTGACTACCCTTGATGCCAGGCCAATCACCGCTTTTTGTTGATCCAGCTGCTGTAAAACAGCGGTGGGAACGGCTTGAACTTTAAGTATATTCAGGGGTAAAAAGGTAACCCGACCCAGTTTATGAGCTTTTAAGTAATCAATAGCCTGTTGGGCATGATCCACGCTGTCAGTTACAATGTTCTCCAGACTCCTGCCGGCAGCAATATCGACAGCCAGTTCCAATCCTCGGGGAACATCTATTATTTCTCCCGGAATACCCATTATCCCCTTTAGTTTGCCTGATGCCGCTACTTTCACAAGTGATTTAACTGCTGTGGAATAGCCGCTTAAATTCTGATTCATTTCCTGTAAGGATAAGAGAGAGTTTTTTATTGTCATTCCTTCCTGACTTAGCCTGGTATATTCTTTCTCTTTTTGCTGCACTTTTTCCAGCAAAGCATCCTTTTGGTCATTCATCTCTTGTAAACGAGCATCATTAGCAGCTAATTCCGCCTGGTAATGCTCTATTTGCCGTTGTAAGGCTTCCTGTTCACTATGGTACTTATCCAGCCAGATTTTTAGCTCATCATACCTGATTAAAAGTCTATCTTTGCGTTCAGTCAGTTTTTTAAGCTGATCTTCCTTCTCCCCCAACTGGTTGTTAAGTTGGCTTTCTTCCCGGCTTATATCGAAAACCCGGGATTTATCCCGTGTAAATGTTTCCCGCATAACTTCCAACTCATATTCCAGTCCGGCTATTTCCTTCTGCAGGCGCTGGCATTCTTCATTTCGCTGGCGATAGTTTTCTTCCTGACTCTTTAAATCCTGCCGGTTTATATCTAAATCCTGACTTAAACGAGCCAACATACCGCTATATTTTACCTCATCGGCCTGGCATTGCTGAATACGATCCTGCCGGTTTTTGAACCTCTCTGCCGATAACCTTACTTCCCCCTCCAAGGTATTCAGATTAGTCTGCACCTGGTATTCCTGTTCTTGTATTTTATTAAGCTGCTGGTGCTGCTCTCTTAAGCAGTTCTCTTCCTCTAGTAGCTGCTGTTCCAGACCCAGCAGTTCCTGACTTAATAAATTTATTTCACTCTCTCGCTGAAGCAAAACTTCTCTCTTTCGGCTCAATTCCTGCTGACCGAAATAAAGCTCCGATAATAACACCTTGGTTTCCAGTTCCTGGCATTCCTGGTTTACCTGTAAATAAAGCTGGGCTCGCTCGGCTTTATGTTGCAGTTCCTCCCTGCGCTCCCGGACTTCGTTTATAATATCACCCAGGCGCAACAGGTCATTACCCGTATTTTCTAGACGACGGTTGACTTCATCCCTTTGCTGGCGATATTTTATGATGCCCGAGGCTTCCTCCAGTATCAACCGCCGGTCCAGGGCTTGCCCGCTTAATACCTGTTCCAGTTCTCCCTGACCAATTATGGAATAACCTTTCTTACCCAGGCCAGTTCCAGTAAATAAATCATTAATATCCTTCATTCGCACCCGGGATTTGTTGATATAGAATTCACTTTCCCCGCTACGGAAAACCTTGCGAGCCATAGTTATTTCACTGTAATCAAGAGGCAGAATCTGGTCGCTATTGTCCAGCAGCATCTCTACATGGGCCATCCCCTGCGCTTTTTTATCATCAGTACCGTTAAAAATTACATCTTCGCTTTTCTGACCGCGCAGGTGACGAATATTGGCTTCGCCTATAACCCAGCGTATAGCATCAACCACATTGCTTTTCCCACAACCATTGGGACCAACAATTATATTTATACCTGGTTCAAAATTAATCTCGGTAATATCAGCAAAAGATTTAAAACCCTTAATCTCCAGTCGCTTGAGATGCACTTATTTCGCCTCCCTTGCTAATAAAGCACTTTAACGTCCCCGGTACTTATACGTACCAGGTTATCCTGACATTTCACTATCAAGTTGCCCATCTCGTCAATATCGGTATTTATACCCCGGATTATATCCGACCCTCGGGTTGTTTCTACTACTTTACCCAGGTGCAGACAGCGGGATTTGAATTCTAAACGAATACTAGAAAATCCGCTTTTAAGAAATTCCTGATAATAGCTGTTTAAATCCTTTAATACGGTTATCAATACTTCATCAGCAGCTATCTTTCGGCCATGTACTTCCAGCAATGAAGTAGAATTGGCACCTATAGCTACCGGTAAATCACTGGTTCTAACATTGACATTAATGCCTATACCTACAACAAGATAGTCGGCATTATCAATTTCCCCACTCATTTCCAGCAAAATCCCAGCAATTTTCTTACCCTGACAGTAAATATCATTAGGCCATTTAATATGGCAGGACGAGCCAGAAAAGACGTTCAGGCTTTTTACCAGAGATACAGCAAATACCAGGGATAATAAGGCAGTCTGAGGTAACGGTAAAGTCGGATGCAATAAAAAAGAAAACCATAGTCCCCCCGGGGGAGATTCCCATTTTCTACCCCGCCGTCCCTTGCCTGCTTCTTGTTTTCCTGCCACATATACTGTGCCTTGGGGCGGATGGTCATTTATACTGCGTTTCAAGGCTTCGTTGGTAGAGTCCAGACGGGGATAATAGTATATCTGCTTACCAATTAACTGTTGTGGTAAGCTAGCCATGATTTCATCCGGAATTATTATTCCGCTATTATTAAGCTGGTAACCCCGTCCGCTGACACCAGTAATATCATATCCTTCTTTTTTCAGGTATTCAATATGTTTCCAGATTGCTACCCGGCTTATTCCCAGGGATTCGGCCAGTTGACTACCACTTATGAAACTATCCCGGTTTTCAACTAGCTCCTTCAATATCTTCTGCCGCATTAGCATGTCCTTCCTTACCCTTATAACCCCTTACGCCGTAGATTTATGCAGATTCCTTTTTCCTTAATTATTATCAGTGTTAATCATAGGAAATCAGCTACCTTAATGGCGACCATAGGGAGCATCTGTGTGCCCTATGGGTATGTAATCAGTGTCTATTCCCGTGTCTATTTTTTACTAACCCGTTAGTATATATTTGACACCGGCCTTTTTAAAACCTTTTTATAAAAAGCCTGATATTTTCCGCTATTGCATAAAAAAGGGCCAAATTCCGCCAATGGGAGTCAGACCTGATCCCCATCACGTAGTTTTATAAATTCCTTGCGGGTAAGAGTGAGGAGCGGTTCTGATTCGATTCCAACTGCCAGGCCGACAGTATCACGCTCATAGGCGGGGCAGTGTTTAACCTTGATATCCCTTAGTTGAAAATGGCTTTTCAAGTAAAGTACATTGTTTTTCTGATGGCCAATCATTTTTGAGATATCCTGTTTATGTACGAGTAATATAAACTGCTGACTTAAATCATTATCTTCATTGTATTTCTCTATTGCCAAAGAGGCCTGTTCCTTAAAAACTTCCTGTTCTACCAATTCCCCAAAAGCAGGGTGAAAAGGCCCTGCTATTATGTTGCCGGGGCTAAGAAGCTCTTCTCCTGGATGCAAACCCATACGGATAACAGCTATATCGTACTGCTGGAATTGCAGGAACATCTCCTTACAGATGACAACTGCTTCAGACAAGTCCAGGGGCTTATATTTTCCTTCTTCGAATAGTTGATGCAGGGCGGTCTCGGCAATAACCAGGGTAGGATAAATTCTGACCATATCAGGAGCAAGGGTAATCGCCTGCCAGGTACCTTCCATATCACGTGCCTGGTTGTCACCTGGCAGTCCTATCATTAGCTGAATACCCAATTTTAATCCCAAGCTTTTAATCAGGTGACTGGCTTTAAGAACATCGCCGCAACAATAGCCGCGACCGGATGCTTTTAAAACCTCATCACTAAAGGACTGTACCCCCAATTCTATAGTCTTAACCCCATAACTTAGGAGAAATTGGATTATATCATCATCAATATAATCAGGCCGGGTAGAAACGCGGATACTGCTAATCTGCCCACTTTTCAGGTAAGGCTGTATTGTCGATAAGTACTGTTCCTGCAGTTTGCGATCTATAGCCGTGAAACTACCACCAAAGAAAGCCAGTTCAATGTTCTCACCACTGGTCCCAATAGTTTCCAGGTGCTCATTGATGATGGTTATTAAATCGGCACGGGTCGGTATTCCTCGGGAAGAAGCGATTTTATTCTGGTTGCAGAAAATACACTGAAAAGGGCATCCCAGGTGAGGAATAAATACTGGGATGTTATAATGCTGTCTCATCCAACTTCCCTTTTCCATTCAGGCTTTCTACAAAGTCCTGGTCAACCAGTACCTTACCGGCAGCATTTTGTTCAGCTTCCTTTTTGCTTTTGCCCTCGCCCGTTGCCAAAAGCTGATCTTGGAAATATACCCCGGCTACAAAGTTTTTGCAGTGTGCGGGCCCGCTTTCTTCAATAATGGCATAATGGACATTTTCCTTGTTTCTACCCTGCACCAATTCCTGCAACCTGGATTTATAGTCATAGTAGTCACCACTGGCTCCTTCAATTATATTTTTCTCCAGGTGTTTAAGAATAAACTCTTTAGCTGTTCCATAACCTTGAGCCAGATAGATGGCTCCGATAACAGCTTCTACCGTATCTGCCAGTATGGATCTGCGCTTTCGGCCCCCAGACATTTCTTCGCCTTTACCCAGCAGGACATAATTGCCCAGATTAATCTTGCGGGCCACATTAAGCAAGGACTTTTCACAAACAACCCGTGCCCTGATTTTGGTCAACTCACCTTCGGCTTTGTCCTGGTAATGATTATAAAGATACTCGGCCACGACAAAACTTAATACTGCATCGCCCAAAAACTCCAGCCTCTGGTTATTGTGCTCGAAGTTCTTCTCCTGAGCATAGGAAGGGTGGGTTAAGGCCATAACCAGTAAATCGCTATCAGCAATATTTAACTCATTATCATCTATAAACTGCCTGGCCGCTGTTTTCTCAGTCATTTTTCACCTTCTGCAAATATTCATACAGAGCAGTTACCAGGGAACCCATGGTAGGGTAGTCCTCCATATCCTCCTCCGGAAACTCTATTTCATAAATATCTTCCAGAGCCATTATCATTTCGACAATGTCTATGGAATCTGCATTAATTTTCTCAAACTTGGTGTCCATGGTAATAAGCTCTAGTTCAATTTCCATTTGTTCAGCCAGTATCCGCCTGGCCTGTTCAAAAAATTCCTGCATTTACTATACCTCCATTGTTTTAATTGATTCTTCACCCTTCACCCTTCACCCTTCACCCTTCGGGTACTACTGATACTCCCGTTGGTCGCTATTGAGGGCGCGGGTACTACTGATGCTCCCGTTGGTCGCTATTGAGGGCGCGGGTACTACTGATGCTCCCGTTGGTCGCAATTAAGGTTGCCGCGTCAAAAATATTTTCATCCTTAGTAATACGGCCAAATCCAGGGTTAATTCTGCATTTTTAGTCTGGCCAATTCTTGTAACTGTTTGTCAACAATATTATTATTTATACTATCTGCGGCTATGTTAAGACCATTACATACAGCTTCCCTTCTGGAACTGCCATGACAAACAACACTTATCCCGTTAACTCCTAATAAAGGTGCGCCGCCAATTTGGGTGTAGTCCAGCCGAGCAAAGGTTGCTGGTATGGTACCCAAATCTTCCTTTACTCCGGCAGCCAGGAAGAACACCACACCTTCCAGCGCTTTGAGCAAAATGTTTCCCGTGAAACCATCACACACTATAACATCACACCGAGAACTAAAGAGGTCACGGCCCTCAATATTACCAACAAAATTTAACCCGCTTTGCCCACTTAGTAATTCATAAGCTTGAATGCTCAAGTTATTACCCTTACCTTCTTCTTCACCATTATTTAATAATCCTACCCGGGGGTTATCCAGGTTTAATACTCCTTTGGCATAAGCCTGTCCCAGCAGGGCAAATTGCAATAGTTGTACCGGTTTGCAATCCACATTAGCACCCACATCTATAAGTAGTGTCGGCTTACCACCTCTACCTGGTATAGCTGCAACGATAGGAGGTCTTTCTATACCTGGCATTCGGCCTAGTATAAATATGGCTGCTGCCATCTGAGCTCCGGTACTTCCACAGGAAACTACTGCGTCCGCTATCCCGTCCTTTACCAGCCTGCTGGCAACAACTATTGATGCATCCTTTTTCTTACGTAAGGCTACGGCAGGTGATTCATCCATTCCTATTACCTGGCTGGCATGAACTATTTCTAACCTGCCGGGGTCATAATTATGCTGGTGAAGTTCTTCATTTATTGCTTCCTGATCACCCACCAGTATAATCTGGCCTTCGCTCTCCTGCAGCCATTTAACCGCACCAGCCAATAGTTCCCCTGGTGCATAATCCCCCCCCATAACATCCAAAGCTATCTTCATGACCAACCTCCTTTTAGAAAACAAAAAGTAAGTTACCAGTCTGACCAGACTTCATACCTTACTTTTTGACGATTTTCTCTATTAACCTTACATAATGCTTTTGCCTTTATAATAACCGCAATTTAAACACGCCCGGTGAGGCATTCTCAGTTCATGACACTGAGGGCATTCAACCAGACCCGGTTTCTCAAGCTTCCGCCATTCCGAACGGCGCTTGTTCTTACGGGAATGCGATTGTCTCCTTTTAGGAACTCCCACTATGTAACCTCCTTCCCGAACTTGAGATCTTTTAGTTTATCCCACCTGGGATCAGCATTTTCATGTCGGCAATGGCACTGCGATAAATTCTGATTAGTACCACACTCCGGACACAACCCCTTACACTCCTCTGTGCAAATAGGAGCAAAGGGTATTTCAAGAAAAACTAGCTGCTCTATGAAAGGCTGTATCTCAACCTCATCGCGGTCAAAAAAGATTACATCCTCATCATTGGAAGTAAATTCCTCTTTGAACTGTGATTCCACCAGGTTAAGATGAAATCCTACATTTATGGGATAGTAAACCCTCTCCAAGCAGCGGGAACACTGTAACTCCACAACAGTTATTACATGTCCCCGGGCCAGGTAAAACCTGCCCGGTTTTTCAACCTGAACATCTACCCTGAGGTTTTCCCGGTATTTCCCCCCCAGGTTATTAAGATATTCATTTCGGCCCGGATTATCAAAACTAAACTCCAGGCTCTGCCGGGTTCCAAGTCTTAGTTTTTCCAGGTCAATTTTCATAGTATCACCCCATAAAAACACCAGATTAATTATAGTCTGCCCTTCCTGGCATTGTCAACTAAACCATGCAAATAGACCGGGACAGCTTAAGGATTTTGCGGCAGAAAGTAAAAGAGGCGGGATTATTTCCCGCCTCTGGTACGACTGTATTATTATTTGGAGAGGCGATAGGTATCGCGAGCAATAACCAGTTCCTCATTAGTCGGAATAACAAAGATTTTGACCTTGGAGTCAGCTGCGGCCACATCAACCTCTTTACCCCGAACTTTATTCTTCTCAACATCCATCTTTACACCAAGATAATCCAGGTCTTTACAGATGTTTTCCCTTATGTCGATTGCGTTTTCACCTACACCGGCGGTGAATACCAGACAGTCACAGCCATTTAGCTTGGCCATGTAGTTGCCAATGTAACCCTTAACCCGGTTGTAGTAAACATCCAGTGCCGTCTGGGCTCTCTCGTTGCCGGAAGCAGCAGCTTCAAGTATGTCTCTAAGGTCGTTGGATACTCCGGATAGACCCAGCATACCTGCTTTTTTATTAAAGTAGCTGTTAGCTTCAGAAGTGCCTAAGCCCAGTTTTTCCATGAGGAAGAATACGATGGCAGGGTCAATGTCACCAGAACGGGTTCCCATGACCAAACCTTCCAACGGGGTAAAGCCCATGGTGGTGTCGACTACCTTGCCACCCTTAACTGCAGCCATACTGGCACCATTGCCCAGATGCAGAGTTATAATCTTACACTCTTCAAAAGGTTTGCCCATCATCTCGGCAGCCCGGTGGGATACATAGAAATGGGAGGTGCCGTGGAATCCATATCTTCTTACCCGGTATTTCTCGTATACTTCATAAGGAAGAGCATACAGGAAGTTAGAGGCTTCCATGCTCTGATGGAAAGCGGTGTCAAAAACAGCTACGTGGTTTACATTAGGCATTAGTTCTTCACATGCGTCAATTCCCATAAGGTTGGGAGGATTATGCAGGGGAGCTATGTCGAAGCAATCCTTGATTACCTTTTTAACCCGGTCATCAATTACTACTGACTCGGCAAATTCCTCGCCGCCGTGCACCACGCGATGTCCGACCGCACCAATTTCATCCATGCTCTTGATGCATCCATATTCTTCGTTGACCAGAACTTCGAGCACCAGCTTCATACCAGCGGTATGATCAGGTAAATCCTTCTTAATCAACACTTTGTCCTTGCCTACGGGTTTATGTTCCAGGGTAGTACCAGGAATACCTACGCGGTCAACCAGACCTACAGCCAGGACGCTTTCATCGGTCATATCAACGACCTGATACTTGATAGATGAACTACCAGCATTTACAACCAGAACCTTCATTTAACTAATTACCTCCTTATTTTCCTAAAAATATTAAAGGTATAATCCGCCCTACCTTCATTAGGATCTTACTGCGGTCATGGCTACAACATTAACAATATCCTCTACGCTGCAACCTCTGGACAGGTCATTGACCGGTTTCGCAATACCCTGCAGAATTGGTCCAATAGCTTCTGCTTTACCCAGTCTTTGAGCAATTTTGTAACCGATATTACCCGAGTTAATATCGGGGAATATCAATACATTACACTGGCCGGCAACATCACTGCCCGGAGCTTTGGAAGCACCTACCTTAGGTACGATAGCTGCATCAAACTGGAATTCTCCGTCAATTTTTAATTCTGGATATTTTTCTTTGGCGATGGCAGTGGCCTGGGTAACTTTATCGACCATGGCATGGCTGGCACTACCTTTGGTGGAGAAAGACAGCATTCCTATATGGGGTTCTTCTATACCGCAAAGGTCAGTAGCGGTGGCAACCGAAGCCTTGGCAAAGGCCGCCATTTCTTCAGCGCTGGGGTCAATGGTTACTGCACAGTCAGCAAATACAAAAGTACCGTTGGCTCCGAACTCGCAGTTAGGTACAATAACGATAAATGCACCGGATACGGCCTTAATTCCCGGTGCGGTTTTAATAATCTGCAGTGCAGGCCTGAGTACATTTCCAGTAGTATTCTCAGCACCGGCAACTTCTCCATCAGCTTTACCCATTTTAACCATCATGGATGCAAAAAACAGAGGATCCATCATGGTCTTTTTGGCCTTATCCAGGTCGACTCCCTTGGCTTTACGCATTTCATAAAATGCCTGGACAAAATCATCAAAATACGGAGCATTAACCGGATTAATTATCTCTGCTCCACTTAAGTCAGCCCCGATTTTGCTGGCCAGTCCTTTGATTTCGCCTTCATCACCTAGTAGAATGGGGGTGGCTACCTTCTGGTCTACTATTCCTTTGATAGCCTGCAGGGTTCTTTCCTCAGTACCTTCGGGTAAAACTATATTCTTACCCATTTTTGAAGCTTTTTCTCTAATTTCTGCTAACAGACTCATCCTTCTACCTCCCGTTTAGTTATGACAATTTTCGTATCCTCAGGCCTGGATTCTCTAGTTAATTCTAGCATAAATAGATAATTTAGTGGTAAGATTTATGATACTATTAAAAAAAATCAAGGAGCTGTTACCGTGGCTGTTTTGGGCATCGTAGCTGAATATAACCCTTTTCATAACGGACACCTGCATCTTATCGAAGAAGCAAAACTAATAGATAGTTCCGCTGCTGTACTCTGTGTGATGAGCGGCAACTTTCTACAAAGGGGGGAACCAGCCATCTGCAACAAATGGGTTCGGGCTGAAATGGCTCTAAAATCCGGTGCAGACCTGGTTATCGAGCTTCCTTTTTGCTTCTCCGTCAGGAGCGCCTATTTTTTTGCCCAGGGTGCCCTCAAGCTGTTACAACAAACTGCAGTTGTTACCCATCTGGCGTTTGGAGCCGAGTATGACAATATGCAAGTATTAAGCTCCATAGCCGATTTGCTTGCCAATGAGCCCATTGCGTACTCCAGGTTGGTTAAAGAAAACCTGTCCACTGGTAAGAGTTTTCCCCTGGCCCGGTCGCTGGCCCTGCAGCAATACATGGGTAAGCGTTCGGCTGAGCTACAAAAAGTTTTACCTGGTTCCAATAATATTCTGGCTATAGAATACCTGCGCGTGATTAAAAAGGAAGGTTTAACCTTCACCCCCATCTTAATCAAGCGAAAAGGTTCCAGCTACCACGACACCGAAATTTCTCCCTATGCCAGTGCTACAGCTATCCGCCGGTCACTACTCGCCACTCACGGCCTGAATGAGCTAAACGAATCTTTACCACAAGATAGTCTGAATATACTGCAAAGAGAGATATCCGATGGACGCTGCCCGGTATCATTAGACGCACTGGGAAAAACTGTTCTGTTTAAACTCCGGACTATGTCGCTGCAGGATCTCAGTGATATCTACGAAATCAGTGAGGGACTGGAGTCCCGCTTCAAAGAAGCTGCCAATTACTCTGGTACCATGGAGCAACTTCTCAAAACCGTAAAGTCTAAACGTTACAGCCTTACAAGAATTAAGCGTACCCTGATGTATATACTTTTTGCACTTACAAATCAACAGGTAAAACGCTTTGATCAGCACGGCCCTCTTTACTTTCATATTCTAGGTTTTTCGTCAAAGGGTCAAAAAATCCTTCAAGAAATGAAAATTAATTCACAAATTCCTATATTCAGTCGCGGTAGAGACATGAAAAAAGCCCGAGATGATAACCCCGGGACTGTTTTACGGGAAATGATTGACCTGGACGTTTTAGCCACTGATATATACACCCTGCTCTATCCCAACCCTTCACAACGCCAGGCAGGTAAAGATTTTACCACCTCGCCGGTACGGGTATAGCGCGGGACACGGGGACAGGTTCCTGGTCCCACTTAAAAGGACCGTCCCCTTAACACGCTTTTTATTTCGTCTAGCTTTTCTTCCGCCGCCTGCCGGCCCAGTTGGATTATCTCCTGGGATTTTTCGAAATCTTTGGAGGCGAATCTGCCTACGGCCGGTTGAATGAGTATATCGGCTTTGTCATAAATCAAATCAAATTGCATTTTCTGCATGATATCAATAGCAGTTAAAATAACATCCATAGTGTTGTTGATGGTTACCGTACGGCCTTCACCAAAGGTAACATCCACCGCAATAACAATATCCGCACCACGGGAACGGGCTACTTCTATGGGCAAGCGGTTAACAACCGCACCATCTACCAGTATCATTTCATCACGTTTAACCGGATGGAAAATGCCCGGGATGGAAATGCTGGCTCTAACCGCTTCGCTAATGGAACCTTCCTCCAGCACTACTTGTTCCCCGGTCAAAAGGTCAGTAGCTACTACTATCAGAGGTATCTTAGTTTCCTCAAAATTCTTCTTTTTCGTCATCAGGCTCAGTAATTCCTTAATTCGTTTACCGGATATAAAGCCCATGCGGGGTAGCTGAACATCAAAAAAAAGGCGTGAGTCCAGGTGTTCCAGCATACGCCCCAGCATTTTCATATCCGCACCGCAGGCATATATGCCACCTATCATAGCACCCATGCTGGTTCCTACAATAAAATCAAACGGTATTTGCTTTTCCTCAAATACCTGTAAAACCCCAATATGGGCTAGCCCCCGGGCACTTCCTGCACCCAGTACCAGAGCAATTTGAGGCCTTTTTTCCAAAGCTACCACCTCCGGTTTAACCTTCTAAACCCCAGCCATCAAAACATATATTAGATTAATTCTTAATTCTCAAATTTGAATGGGAGTTGGCATTATGGGTAATTATTCCCGTGTCTTTTTCCTCATTATAATACTAATTTTAACCACTTTCATGATTATAAACCCGCAAGAAACGGTTACCGCTGCCGGGATGGGTATTAAATTGTGGTTTACTATCCTCTTACCCGCACTGTTACCTTTTTTTATTGTGGCCGAGCTTATGGTTGGCCTGGGCTTTGTTAAATTTCTGGGGGTAATCCTGGAGCCCATAATGCGACCTATTTTTCGCCTGCCGGGCTGTAGTTCCCTGGTGGTGGTTATGGGTTTTACTTCCGGGTTTCCTATTGGGGCCGTCTTAAGCCGAAAACTATACGATGAGAATCTACTTACCGCCGATGAAGCTGAAAGGCTGGTCTCCTTTACCAATAACTGTAGTCCCCTTTTTATACTGGGTGCGGTAGGTGTAGGGATGTTTGCTTCCCCACTAGCCGGATATCTGCTGGCCTTTTCCCATTATCTGTCCAACATCCTGGTCGGCATAATATGGCGCTTCCGGGGTTCCTCTCAAATCATCTCTTCTTTCAGCCGGAAGCAGTCTTTGTTACAGGAAGCCTGCCAGGCATTTTTGCAGCACCATAACCCCCGGGGTATCGGGGCCTTACTGGGTGATGCTATAAAAAATAGCCTGAATAATATTCTGGCTATCGCTGGCTTTGTTATAATCTTTTCGGTTTTAACCCGTATGTTATCAGTGTGGGGGATAATGGACCAGTTAGCATCAATGCTAACTTATTTATTTAAGGCCTTTTGTCTGCCTTATCCAGTGGCCTATGGTCTGGGTATGGGGATGTTCGAAATTACCCTGGGTACCCGGACTGTAGTCCTGGCCTCTCAAGCCGACTTTCTATATAAACTGCTGGCAGTCAGCATCATTATGGCCTTCAGCGGTTTCTCCATTATTGCACAGGTAATGAGCATTATGGCGGGTACAGCAGTACGTCTATCCTTTTATATGCTTTCGCGTCTTATCCAGATAATCTTATCGTTAGTAATTACCTGGTTTACATATAAAATGATTGTTCCCCACCTGGCAGTGAGCTCTTTTAGCATTCCTTACTATAAAATTCTCTATTCCTTTAATGCCTGGAATCTCTCCCTGATTTGTTTACTTATTGGCCTGATATTAATTACCTTGATGATGTTATTAAGTCTCTGGTGGCAGGATTAATAATCCTCTTCCTGGGAGTCCCTGATTTCCTGTTTCCCTTGATTAATAGCTTCCAGCCCTTTTTTTAATACAATTTCCATATGGCTTAAGACACCATCAGCATATTCATTAACATCACGGCGAATCTCCCGGGCCATCTCTTCCGCCCGAGCTATGATTTCTTCACCCATTTGCATAGCATTTCGGGTTATTTCGTTATCATCTACCATACGCGCTACATGATCTTTGGATTGTTCCAGATAGTCATCTGCCTGGGCGCAAGCCTCCTTAACTATACGTTCCTTTTCACTCATAATAAGTCGTGCTGTTTCCAACTCTTCCGGTAGTATAGCTCTTAGACGATCTACTCGATCCAGGAACCGGTGACTCTCTATCATGACCTTACCACTGGAGAGGGGCACCTTTTTACTGTCTTTTATCATTAGTTCGAGTTCATCCAGTATCCTGAAAATCTCCATCATTCTCTAATTACCTCCTTATTTAAACGATAATAATGCAGAGTTGATTCCCCATAGTTATCCAACCGGTATTCTTCCAACCGGCTTAATTTAACAGTTAAACTCATTTTCCTGGGACTACGAATTATTAAGACTCCTTCACTTGCCAGCAAATGGGACTGGTCTATAGCCTTAAGGAACGGACTAAAAATACTCTGTACGGTAAACGGAGGGTCAGCGTATATATAATCAAATTTGATTTGTCTTTGTTCAAGTATTGCTATAGCCCGAAAAACATCGTTGCGGTATAGTTCATAATTTTCCTTAAAACCACAGTTACTCAAGTTCTCTCTAATAGTTTGCACCGAATTAATATTATTGTCTATGAATATTACCATTCGGGCTCCCCGGCTCAAGGCTTCAATCCCTACACTACCACTTCCGGCAAATAGGTCTAACAAACCGGCGGCAACTATCTTATCTCCAATTACATTAAATAAGGCCTCTTTAATCATATCAGTAATAGGCCTGGTATCCATTCCTCGGGGAGCTTTTAAACGTTTTCCTCTTGCAGTTCCTGATATTACACGCACAGTTTATACTCCTTGTGTCATATATTCGCCAGTTTTCTGTTTTGCCCTTTTTTGCTAAAATCATTTTATCACAGAATTTTTTTTTTAAGTAATGTGTATATTATCTCTTTAGCTGGGTAATGATATAAGTACCAGAAAAAATCTGGTAACAAACCCTCCCCAACAACTTTACAAAATTCTCCTCTCCCCAAAATGGCGACTAAAAAGTCGCCATTTTTTATGCATATTTCCAATTATTAAAACGGATAATAAATCCAAAGGAGGTAGGTTTAATGTTATATAAAGATTTTAATATTAATGTGGACATGGCTATGGAAGCCCGCGACCTGATTAGAGGTACTACAGACCAGGAAATACCGGGAGTAAAGGAAGATGTACAACAATTCGAACATATTAAAGTAACCACTATTACAATCCTCAATGCAAGTGGAGCAGAAAAAATGGGGCGCCCGGTTGGCACTTATGTAACTATCGAATCACCACCGCTGAAGATTAATGACCCTTATGTATGTGATGAAATTGTTGGACAAATGGAAAAAAGTATGCAAACTATGATTGAGGAGCACCTTAAACCACAAGATACGGTGCTTCTGGTTGGCCTTGGTAATTGGAGGGCAGTTGCTGATGCTCTGGGACCAAAGTTTATTGAATATAGTCCTATTACCCGCCATTATCATACTTATTCCCCTGATGCTCTGGTCGAAGGCATGAGGCCCAGTTGCGGGATAGCTCCCGGCGTACTTGGAATCACCGGCCTGGAAACTTTTGAAGTAATAAAAGGAATAGTAGAAAAAGTAAAACCGGCTTTGCTGATAGTAGTTGATTCTCTGGCGGCTCAGAATGTCAGTCGTATAGGGACCAGTATTCAGATGTCTAATACCGGTATTCAACCAGGTTCAGGAGTAGGTAATGCCCGCCATGCTATAAGGCAGGAAGATCTGGGGGTACCAGTAATCGCCATCGGCTGTCCTACTATTGTAAATGCTGCGGTAATTGCCAATGAAGCCGTTAAAAAATTCTGTTTAAATAGTGGGGCTATGTTTAATGAAAATACTTCTTTAAATTCTATTAAAGAAATATTAAGCCCATTTGGTGGAAGTATGGGAGTAACTCCCAAGGAAATAGATGACATTATCGAAAATAGCGCCCGCATAATCTCCATGGGAGTCGCTAAATCTCTCTTCCCCGGTATCTCCGAAGAACAGTTGGAGCTGTATGCGACTTAATTAATTAGAAAATAGATTTTAATTCACGCGGATTATATTAGGATTTACGCGGATTTTTTAATAAATATTACCCATAAGGCGAATCGCAGAATAATCATATGTAGGGAACGGCCCCTGTGCCGTTCCGTCATGGGTTAGAAACAAAATACGGGTTATTAGCTCTCGTCTATTTTCATAAGTGGTTGTGTGCCGCACTCATGGGGGGGTTAATTAGAAAATAGAACAGACGCGGAAACTGCATGTAGATTTATGTATATAATGGTTAAAATGAAAACAAGCGGATATGTATAATCCGCTTGTTAACGATAGTATGGTTCGAGGAATATTAGTACTAGCTCAGTCCGCCACCGGATGATCTCTGCTGATAATCATAGATCATTTTCTTAACCATTTGTCCACCAATGCTTCCAGCCTGTTTGGAAGTGAGGTCACCGTTGTAACCCTGCTTCAGGTTTACACCTACTTCCTGGGCAGCTTCCATTTTAAACTGGTCCATAGCTGCTCTGGCCTGGGGAACTAAAAGCTGATTATTTCTGGCCATTTATTTTTCACCTCCTTCACCTGATGTAGTCTTATTTTTTCCCCGTATTAATCTTCTATGCTAGAAGTATTTTCAAAACTTTTTAATTTTTTTCTTATCGTTCGTTTTGTCTGTATTAGAAATTCCGATTTCTTGGGTTACTTCATATTTTAGTTTTTCAATTCCTTTACTTTCCTCCTTTTTATTTTTCATAAATTCGCCTCCTTTATTAAAAATAAAAATAAAAAACTGCGAATTACTATCGCAGTATTATAATCTGAGTTTTAAATTATTTTATTTATCCAGTTTTATACAGCAAGGAAGCAAAAGAACCGTCCCCTTGCTTCCTAGTTGGGGGCTACTTGATTTGATTTTTTAAATTTTAAAATAATATACTTTTCCAGTTGTGGATATATTTGCCCGATTTCTTCACCTAAAACCTGGCTTAATTCCACCAGTTTTTGATCTTTACTGAGGTTGGCAACTTTTAGTCCATCCAATCCGTGCTGCCTGACTCCCCAAAATTCACCTGGTCCTCGTATCCTCAAGTCTTCTTCAGCCAGTTCAAATCCATCATTAGTTTTTTCCATGGCCTGAAGCCTTCTGACCCCCTCTTCTGTCCTGGGGTCAGCAATTAAAAAGCAGTAGGACTGTTTATGACCTCGTCCTACCCGACCTCTTAATTGATGTAACTGGGAAAGGCCAAAGCGTTCTGCCTGTTCAATCGCTATTATAGAAGCGTTGGGAACATCTACTCCGACTTCAATTACACTGGTAGAAACCAGTATTTGGGTCTTCCCCTGTTTAAACATCTGCATAATCATATCTTTTTCCGCCGGTTTAAGGCGACCATGGATAAGTCCAACGTTTAAATTACCAAATACTCTGGTCTTTAATTCTTCATAGAGCGAAACTGCTGCTTGTAAATCCTGTTTTTCTGATTCTTCAACCAGGGGACAGACAATGAAGGCCTGAGACTGATTATTTACCTGTTGATGAATGAACTGGTACACCCGCTGCCTTTGTTGGGGCTTAATTAAATAGGTTTTTACAGGTTTACGCCCTGGCGGTAACTCATTTATTACTGATAAACTCAAATCACCATATACGGTTAAAGCGAGGGTTCTTGGTATAGGGGTAGCAGTCATAACTAGTACATCAGGAGAACTACCCTTATCGCTTAGTGCTGCCCTCTGTCTAACTCCAAAGCGGTGCTGCTCATCTATGATTACCAGTCCCAGGCAGTTAAATACTACATCATCTTGAATCAAAGCATGGGTACCAACCAGCAGGTTAATCTCGCCATTTCTAATCGCTTCCAGTATCAATCGCCGTTCAGCATTTGAAGTTCCTCCGGTAAGCCGGGCCACAGTTACATCATAACCAGAAAAAAAACGTTCCAGTGCGTTGTAGTGCTGCCCAGCCAGGATTTCAGTGGGAGCCATTATAGCCGCCTGGAAGCCACTGGCAACCGCTTTAGCCATAGCCAGGGCTGCCACTACCGTTTTGCCTGCGCCTACATCTCCCTGGAGAAGGCGATTCATAGGAAAAGGTGATTCCATGTCAGCAAATATTTCTGCCACTACCTTTTTTTGTGCAAATGTAAGTTGAAAAGGAAGATCGGCCGTTAACCTCTTTATCAGATCAGTTTTTTCCTCATGTATTACATAATCACCCTGGGGTAAGTACCTTTCCAATTGCCTTATTTGGAGCTGAAACAGGAGTAATTCCTCTATCGCTAGCCTTCTACGAGCCTGTCGATAAGCTTCCCGACTATCAGGAAAATGTATATTATTAAAGGCATAATCTATAGGGCAGAGATTATATTTTTCCCGCAATTTGTCATCTAATACTTCTGGGTAATAGTCCAGATAGCCTCTCAGACTATTAAGGGTAATAAAACGCATGGTTTTCTGGCTAAGACCCTCGGTAAGTGCGTAAACCGGCAAAACCTGGAAATGGATATCCTCATCATCAATTATCTCATACTCGCTCACATTAAATTCCATTCCGCTGTAGGAAAACCTTCTTGGCTTACCACTTAAGAATATATCCTGCCCCGGCTTTATAATCCGGGACATAAAAGGCTGGTTGAACCATACAGCAGTAATTACCCCCGAGTCATCCTCTACCAGAGCCTTGAATATTATCATCCCGCTCCGGGTGCGACTGGTTCCGGTAGAACATATTTTTCCCCTTATGCTGGCGGCCTCACCATCTTTTAGCTCAGTAATGCGATTTACATTAGCGCGATTAAAATAAGCCCGGGGAATATTCCACAAGAGGTCAAATACGGTATTCAGACCCAGACGGTTTAATTGTCTGCTTCTTTTGGGACCTACTCCTTTTATATATTGAAGGTCTTCCAAGAGCCTGTCCATAATAACCTCCACTATGAATTCCGAATTAATGATTAATAATTACCCCTCACGCCTTACAATCATAAAAAGGCAGGAAAATAGGAATTTCCTATTTTTCTGCCTCAATTAACAACCTATTCCACCGATACCAGGTAGCTATAATGGGGTTGACCACCAAAATGATACTCTACATCGCAGTCGGAATAGCGTTCTATTATAGTATCATTAACCTTACTGGCCTCGTCCTCATTAATATCATCACCGAAGAAAAAGGTTATTAAGCTGCTTTCATCGTTTACCATCTTCTCCAATAATTTGAAGAGAACGTCTTCAGGACTACTACCGGTTACAGTGATTTCACCACTCAGAATACCAATAATATCCCCATCTTTGATGCTAAGGCCATTTATAGAAGAATCCCGAACCGCATGGGTTACTTCAGCATATTTAACCTGTTGCATTTCATCTATCATAGCAGCCGCTATTTCTTCGAGCTCACCTTCAGGGTCGTAGGCTATCAGAGCAGTAATTGCCTGCATTATAGACCTGGTAGGGACAACTAACACCTGTTTATCACAAAGCTCTACTACCTGCTGGGCCGCCATAATTATATTGCTGTTGTTGGGAAATATAATTACCGCTTCGGAATTAACCTGATTACACGCATTTAACAGGTCTTCAGTGCTGGGATTCATGGTTTGGCCACCTTCAACCACTATATCTACTCCCAGGCTGTTTAGTACCTCGATAATCCCTTCACCAACACCAACAGCTACTAAACCAACTTTTTTAGATTTACTGATAGTGGATAACCCGGTACTTTCCCAGTTGTTAATATGTTCATGAACCTCTTCCAACATATTATTAATCTTTATATCGCTTAATTGTCCCCACTGCAGACAAGTCTCCAAAACCTTGCCCGGGTGATTGGAATGAATATGAACCTTAACCAGTTCCTCATCCCCAACTACCAGCATGGAATCTCCCAGGGGCCTTAGATGGTCTTTGATATCCTCAGTGTTCATTTCCAGGCCTTTTATCAGAACCTCGGTGCAATACTGAAACTCCAGCTTAATATCCTGCCTGGTAATCTTGTCTTGAGCTACCGGCGCCATTCTTTCCCGATAATCACTTAGTTCTATTTCTTTTTCCTGGGCCAGTCCCTCAACCATTCCTTCCAGAAAGTAGATTAACCCCTGGCCTCCAGCATCTACCACTCCAGCCTCTTTTAAGATGGGCAGCAGAGAAGGGGTTCTTTCAAGAGTAATATAGCCCGTAGCAATACCAGCCAGGAGAGTAGCCACTATATCGCTATCCTTACGTGCCTCAGTTTCACAAGTAGATGCTATTTCCCTTATAACAGTAAGTATAGTTCCTTCTACTGGCTTCATTACTGCCTCATAGGCAGTCTGAGCTCCTGATTTAAGAGCCAGGGCGAGATCCATTGCATTTGCTGTTTCCTTCCCTTCCAGCGTCCGGGCAAAGCCGCGGAAAATCTGAGAAAGGATAACACCGGAATTTCCCCGAGCTCCCATCAAAGAACCCATAGATATAGCACGAGCTACTTTACTCAAGGGCTGATTTAAGTTTTTTTCTCCTTCTTTAACTGCTGATAATAAGGTCAGATACATATTAGTTCCGGTATCACCATCAGGTACCGGGAACACATTTAGCAAGTCCACACTATCGCGATTATGTTCAAGCTTTATACAACCTGCTTTAACGCTTCTAACCAAATCATTGCCATTTATATAGACCAAACTCAAATGTATTATCCTCCCTATTTATTTCCCAGGACTCTTACCCCTTTAACATTGACATTAACAGTAGCAACTTCTAAACCGGCATTATTTCTTAGAAAATAGCTGACCTTTTGCATTACATTGTAGGCTACTTCTTTGATTTTAACACCATAACCGACTATAACATACACATCCACAACCAGTCCATCCTCTGAGTTGCGCACCGCAACCCCTTTGCGAATGGATTCGATACCCAGAATACTGGTTATACCAGATTGAATGTCCTGGGCTACCATACCTACCAGACCATAGCAGTCCATAGCTGCCATTCCGGCTATCATTTCTACTACTTCTTTTGCAACCGTAATATTACCCAACGCGGTTGTCTTTATACTATACATAGCTTTTACCTCCTATTAATTAAATTCTTTATTCTACAAGTTGATATTTATTCCTGCTTCTTGCCCTTTGTCTATCATTCTGGTAAAATGTTTAAGTGCACTTGATTGAGAGGGGGCAAAAACAATGGCAAAATGTGAAGTCTGCGGGAAAAGTGTGGTTTTTGGTAAAAAGTACAGCCACTCCCATATAAGAACCAACCGTCAGTGGAAACCAAATCTGCAGCGGGTTAAGGTAACAGATGGCGGAACTCCTAAAAGGATATACGTCTGCAGCCGTTGCCTGCGTTCGGGTAAAGTTCAAAGAGCTCTTTAAAATCACGGCCTTAGATTAAATCTAAGGCTTTTGTTTTTTATCCATTACTTCTTGCTCCGTAAAGTTATAGACCTCACCACAAAAATTGCAGGACACCTCTAGTTTCCCGGTCTGTTCTATAGTTTCTGCTAACTCCTCCCGGGTAAGAGTTGCCAGTATAGCTGCAAGCCTTTCTCTACCACAGGTACATTTGAAAGCTAGCGGCCGGATTGGAGATGAAGGCCCGGCCATAACCAACGGAATCAACTGATGCCACAATCGGCCCGGCGATACCATTACCATTAACCCGTAAGGTAAGAGCATCTTTTTCGTTTTTTAAATCACTCCCCATGATAAGGGCCGCAGTCAGTACCCGTCCCAGGGCAGCAGAGGCAGTGGCCGAGGTATTATGCCGCTGCCGGGCTTCTTCTACCAGAGCGGTACTATGGGCTATGGTAATTCTTATCTGTTTATCTCTATCCATAGCCTTGAGTAAATAGTCTCTTGTAATCATAAAATATACCTTCCTATGTTTCTTTAATAATTATACCCAGAAAACCGGTGTTTTTAAAATAGCATCCCGATTATAATGGTTTTATTCTATAATAAAACATAAATGACTATAGAAACTTTCAATATTTAAGGGGGATTTATTATGGCTTTATATGAGTTTGAAGGTAAGCGTCCATCGGTTGGAAAAGATAGTTTTGTACATCCCCAGGCGGTAGTTATTGGCGAGGTAGAACTGGGTGAGCGTTGCTACGTAGGTGCAGGGGCAGTAATCAGGGGCGATTATGGTAAAATTGTTATCGGCAACGGTACTAATATACAGGAAAACTGCATACTCCACTCCGAACCGGAAACTATAGCAATTATCGAGGAGAATAGCCTGATTGGACATAGTGCAATTGTACATGGCCCCTGCCTGATTAAGCAAAACGTTACCGTTGGTATGGGTTCAATAATATGTGCCGGCTGTGAACTGGAAAACAGCAGCCTGCTGGCAGCAGGTAGTGTGTTGCCTCCCGGTCATAATGTGCCCAAAGGCAAGATAGCCATGGGTAACCCGGCCCGGGTAGTTAAAGATTTGGATGAACATAATAAGCTTTACAACCAAATTGGGGTAAAATTATACCAGGACCTGGCAATCCGTTGTATTAACGGTTTGAGACTGATTAAAGAATAATGATACCCTGATAACCCGGTATTTACAATATAGTAACTAATCGTTTACATATTAGTTTGGCTGCACGCTGGCCTGAATGCTGGCGCATAATACCATCATACCAGTTCTCCTAGTATCTCTATGGATCATAAACCATTTATCGGGACAATATCTTTTCAACCCTGCTTATCCATTTCACAGCAGGAATAGAAGGTTTGTCCCATTAGTTACTCTTGTTTACAATAAATCCATACTTGGTTTGCTGCCTTACTAAACTGCTGTTTATGCCTGACCAGTTTAATGCCAGAAACAAAAAACAGTTTAGGAAGGAGTTTTTATGGTAAGCAAGAAAATAATATTACCAGTAGTCATTCTATCGTTTCTTTTCACAGGATTGATACTATTTAACGCCGGGCAGGCTGTTGCTGCAGAAGGTAATCTATTCATAGGTTCTCGGGGGGATGCTGTTGTACAAGTACAACAGGCCCTTAATACCAAAGGATACTGGTGTGGAACTGCTGATGGTATCTTCGGTCCCAAAACATATTCTGCAGTAATCAGGTTTCAGCGTGAAGCCGGACTGGATGTTGATGGTATTGTAGGACCTCAAACAAAAAAGGCTTTAGGTTTAGGGTATAGCTCTCCAGCTTACACCCCATCACGTGGAGCCAGGATCCTTACATTGGTAGCAACCGGTTATTGTCCCTGTGCGAAATGCAATTATCCTTATGGAGGACAACCTTCATATCTGGGGTATCCTCTGAAAAAAGGTATTGTTGCTGTTGATCCTCGCGTAATTCCCATGGGTAGTAGACTTTATATTGAAGGTTATGGTAATG
>CAZOIC010000017.1:0-3522 GCA_964579945.1 uncultured Syntrophomonas sp.
TCAGGTGACACAGGAACCGTCCCCTGTCACCTCGAGGGCCTGGGCCAGGGTTATTTTGCCATCGTATAGGGCTTTACCAATTATCGCCCCACAAACACCCAGCTCTTCCATGGCCTTGAGATTACGCAGATCTTCTCGGCTGGTAACTCCTCCGGAAGCAATAATTTGTAGTCCGGTATTACGGGCCATATTTTCTATAGAGGCCAGATTAGGTCCCTGTAATAGACCATCGCGGGAAACATCAGTGAATACGGCTGTTTTTACCCCCAGAGATTTCATCTGTTGCCCAAAATCCACAGCCGCAAGAGATGAGGTCTCTACCCAGCCTTCTATCGCCACCAGACCATCTCTGGCATCCAGACCCAGGATAATGTGCTCGGGGCCAAAATTACTAATAAGTTTTTTAACAAATTCAGGACTGCTTACGGCCTTGCTGCCAATTATAACCCGCCTGGCCCCGGCATTTAAGATAGTCTCCACATCTTCCAGCTGCCGTAGTCCGCCTCCCACCTGAAAAGGTATCTTTATACTGGCCGCTATTTGCTTTATCACCGCAGTGTTTTGGGGCTTTCCGCTAAAAGCCCCATCCAGATCAACTACATGCAGCCAGGGAGCACCCTGCTCTTCAAAATCCCGGGCCACCTGGGCCGGGGTATCGGAATAAACGGTCTTGTCTTCCGCCCGCCCCTGCACCAGCCGTACACACTGGCCATCCTTTAAATCTATAGCCGGATAAATAATCATATTATACTCCTTGATAAGAAAATAGAACTCTAATTCACGCGGATTGCGCGGATTAATAAGGATTTACGCGGATTTGTTTAGGGTTAAAATAAAAAGAAATACGAAACTACCTTAATAATGACCCTTGGTATTAATCATAATAAATCTGCGTTAATCTGCGTCAAATCATTCATTCGAATTATATTTATTACTTTTTGCAGTGTAATCAAAATTAAGAATTCAAAATCACTACAGTTTCCCTTTGGATGACCAAATTCCTTCTACCCGAGGTTCGATGGCAACTGCCGTTTTTAAAGCGCGGGCAAAGGCTTTGAAAATCGCCTCAATAATATGGTGACCGTTATCCCCCCGTATAAGGTCAATATGCAGGTTCATCCCGGCTGTATTGGCCAGGGCCTGGAAAAACTCCTGTACGTTTTCGCTGGCCAAATTTCCTACTTTTTCCCGGCCAATTTTAACGTTATATACCAGGTAGGGGCGACCGGAAAGGTCAATCACCGCCCGAGCCAGAGCTTCGTCCATAGGTATAACAGCTTCACCATAGCGATTAATTCCCTTCTTATCCTGCAAAGCCATTTTAATTGCCTCACCCAGGCAAATGCCTATATCCTCTACGGTATGATGGTCATCTACATCTATATCCCCCTGGGCAGTAACTTTTAGATTGCACAGGCTATGAACTGATAACAGAGTCAACATGTGACTGAGGAAAGGGATGGGGGTATCTATCTGGTAGCTGCCGGTTCCATCCAATTCAACCTGTACCAGTATTTCCGTTTCCCCAGTTTTTCTATGGATTTCTCCTATCCTGGTCATTTCTTGCATAACTATTTCCCCTTTCTCACCCTGACCGAATTGGCATGAGCAGTTAAACCTTCAACCGTGGCCAGTTTTATTATATCATCAGCATCTTCCCGGATACCTTCTTTGGAATAATAAATAATACTGGATGATTTCCTGAATGTATCCACACTTACCGGAGAGTAAAATCGGGCGGTACCACCAGTAGGCAGGATATGATTGGGACCCGCATAATAGTCTCCCACCGGTTCCGGGGTGTACTGACCCATAAATATAGCACCTGCATTATGAATTTTCGACAAGAAGGTAAAAGGATTCTCCACCATTAATTCCAGGTGTTCTGGTGCTACCAGGTTGGCAATTTCACAGGCTTCTTCTATACTGGAGGTTAGAACCAGAGCGCCGTAGTCCTCGAGCGACCGAGCAATAATTTCGCGCCGTGACATTCCCGCTAGCTGGCGTTTTAACTCGACTTCCACCTGGGCTATTAAATCTTCACTATCGCTAACCAGTATACTGCGGGCCAGAACATCATGCTCCGCCTGGGACATCATATCGGCGGCCAGATAAACCGGATTAGCATTTTTATCAGCAATAATCAATATTTCGCTGGGACCAGCTAGCATATCAATATTTACATCACCATAGACCATTTTCTTAGCCAGAGTTACATAAATATTTCCCGGTCCACTAATCAGGTCAACCTTCTTTACCGATTCAGTCCCCAGAGCCAGGGCAAAAACGGCCTGGGCGCCACCCATTTTATAGATTTCAGTCAACCCCAATTCCGCTGCAGCTACCAGGGTATAGGGGTTCATGTTCCCATCCCGGTCGGGAGGGCTAACCATGGCTATTTCTTCAACCCCCGCCACCTGAGCCGGAATAGCATTCATCAATACCGATGAAGGATAGGCTGCAGTTCCACCGGGCACATATATCCCCACTCGTTCTAAAGGGCGGAATAATTGCCCCAATATGTTGCCCCGCTCATCCGGTTCCATCCATGAATTCCTCACCTGGCGGGAATGGAAATCCCATATGTTTTCAATCGCCGCCCCCAGTGCAAATATATATTCATCATCCACCTTCTCATAGGCAGCTTCAATTTCTTCGTCAGTTACCAGTAAATTATCCCTATTAATACTGGCTCCATCAAATTTGAGGGTGCAATCAAATACGGCCTGGTCTCCGTTTTCCCTCACCTGCTGGCCAATTTGTGCCACCCGCTCCTCATATTCTTGTAAACTGGCATGGGCAGATGCAAGAAATTTCTTAAACTCATCGTTTTCAGCGGTGAATCTTTTAATTTTCATAAATTGACCCCCTTTACTATTCCCTGCATGGTTTCAATCATGGGTTGGATGCGTTCATGCCTGGTTCTATAACTTACCCGGTTGGCTATCAAACGGGTAGTTGAATCCATTATTTTTACCAGCTCTACCAGGTTATTGTCCCGCAGGGTGCGCCCGGTGGAAACAATGTCTACTATGGTATCGGAAATCCCCATTATCGGTGCCAACTCCACGTTGCCATGCAGCTTTATAATCTCTACCTGCAGTCCCTGACTGCGGAAGAAGTTTTCGGCTACTGCTGGAAATTTTGTGGCTACCCGTTTATAATTTAGTTCTTTAAGGCTAATATCTTTCATCTCTGCTGGAACTGCCACCACAAAACGGCAGTAACCAAATTTGAGATCTGCCATTTCAAATACGTCTTTGTCCTGTTCAACAATTACGTCTTTGCCTACTATCCCCAGGTCAGCCGCCCCCTGTTCCACATAAGTAGGAACATCGGTAGGCCGGCACATGATATATTTGATAGCCTCATCTTCATAGCTGAATACCATATTACGGCTATCCGGCTCAATCCCCTCGACCGGGAGCATAGCCTCCCGCAGCAGTTTTAAAGTAGGTTTTAATAAAGTCCCTTTGGAAAGTGCTATTGTCAGATAATCCTTTTGCACATTATTCTCCTCCA
>CAZOIC010000017.1:3622-21283 GCA_964579945.1 uncultured Syntrophomonas sp.
GTCCCTTTGGAAAGTGCTATTGTCAGATAATCCTTTTGCACATTATTCTCCTCCATAATAGTTCATTCACGCGGATCACGCGGATTATATCAGGATTTACGCGGTTTTTTTAGACATACCCATAGGGCCTCCCTACGGTCGCTATTAAGAGGGCTGAATACACTGAAATTGTTTAAGCTAAATTCAGTGTCCTTCATAGTTTTCAGTGTCCTTCAGTGTCTATTTTTATGTCAATCCAAATAAATCAACTTGCAATTCTCTCTCTCCCGGGCTACGTGCTCCAAAGCTTCTCGGCTACTGCCCAGGACATCCATTTCTACGATGTTGCCCTCTTCTCTCAGTTTTTGCGCTTTATCTACCATAGCTTGAAAGTCATTACCTCCCAGCAGGTAGCGCCGGGTTTCATTATGCTGCTGCTTTAATACCAGGGCCAGGCGATCCATACCTAGAGAGAACCCAGTAGCCGGGCAGGGAAAACCGAACTTACCCATAAGGTTGTCATAACGTCCGCCCCCTAACAAGCCATAACCTAAATCAGGTGAATATCCTTCAAAAACAATACCGGTATAATAATCTAGTCCCCTTAGTACCCCCATGTCCAGCACGATTTTATCCTGTACCCCGGAGACTTTTAGAACGTCATATATTTGAATAAGGTCATTTACCGCCGTAGCGGCATTACGATTCTTCTCCACATAGGGAATGCGGTTTAGAACTTCTATTCCCCCGTGTAGTACTGGCAGGGCCGCTATAGTCTCCTTAAGTCCGTCATCTATCGCCATTTCCTCCAGTACCCGGGATAGTTCTACTAAATCTTTTTTCTCTACCAGGCTCCGTATCAGAGACTTATCCTCCATATTCATGCCGCTATCGTCCAGCAGGCTATTAAATATGCCTATCTGGTTAAGGCTGACCTTAAAATTATCCAGCCCGATATCCTGCAAGGCCTGCACTGCTATGGTGATTACTTCGGCATCTGCCTTTACTCCCGAAGCTCCCAGCAATTCTATCCCCAGCTGCCAAAACTCCCGGTACTGAGCTAGATGGGGCTGTACATGACGAAAAACATTGGCCTGGTAAAACAGGCGCTGGGGGAAACAGGCATCCTGTAGATGAGTTGCGGCCAGGCGGGCAATGGATACAGTTATTTCCGGGCGCAGGGACAGTATTCCCCCTTCCCGGTCCATAAATAAAAACAGCTCCTGGCGAATATTGCCGCCAGCCCCGTTTTCCACCACTTCCAGGTATTCAAAGGTAGGAGTTATAACCTTTTCATAACCGTAACTCTGAAACAGCCGGGCAGCCTTATTTTCGATACTGCGCATTTTCTTAACTTCGGCAGGCAGTAAATCCCGTAAACCTTTCGGTATTTCTGTATTTGACATTATTATTTTCTCCTTGTCATGTTTTCCAGTACCCTTTTATAACCGTCAGCACCATAGTTCAAGCAGCGTTTAACTCTGCTGATGGTAGCGGTACTGGCTCCAGTATTGCTGGCAATGGTGTTATAGGTGACGTCCTGGGAAAGCTGGTAAGCTACCTGTATACGTTGGGCCATAGCCTTAATCTCACTGATAGTACAAAGATCATCCAGCAGGCGGTAGGCTTCATCCTCGTTTCTAAGCGACAGCAAGGCCTGTACTAGTAAGCCGGTGTTATTATCTTTCCAGTTGGGTGTATAGGTCAAAAGTATTCCCCCCTTAGAGCTATAACAGCTTATTACCGTTAATTACCAGCTCGAATTCACACTGCAGGTATTCTGCTGCCCGTCGTGACATCAGCATTTTAGTTAGAAATATCTCAAAATATTCCATTACTGAACATACGCTGGTATCTATTTCAATTATCATGCTTATTACCCGTTTGACCGCATCTACCTGCAGCTCAGAACTGGTAACGGCATAATTAACTCTATCCCGGGGTGTAAATACGGATATATCACGTTTACGTACCCGGGAGCGGTGAACATCAGATTTGTCCGCTAAAATTAAGGCAGCTGCTACATTATTAACCGCATTACCCCGGGCCTGCTCCTCATGATTACCAATGGCCCCCATAATTGTAGCTATTTCCTCCGGGTCCATATCCATTTCTAAAAGAATACTAAAAGATAACAAGGCCCCTGACATGCCGTGTCCATAACGGTTTACCAGGTTGCCAATATCATGTAAAAATCCGGCTATGGCCCCCAGCTCAGCCTCTCTTTCCGGATACCCCAGACTGTTTAGAATATGATAACAGAGCCTGGAAGTCTGCTCAGCATGGTACATATTATGTTCAATAGCCCCAATTTTGCCGATATACTCATTACCAATTTGCATATACTGCTTTACTACCGGATTATTTCTTACCATATCCAGTGTTACCACGGTTTCTCCTCCCCCCCTGGGAATACTTATTCCCTGATATCTTTTAATATATGTTGAGCCTCCCGGGCTGCCCGGGTATTATCTGGTATGGAATCGAGCATCTTAATAGCTGCTGCCTGGTTACCTTCCTGCAATAGTTTCTTGCCCTGGGCCAGTGAATTCGATGCCGCTTGCTCTCTTTTGGCCTCGGCTATCTTCTTATGCATTTTCTGAGAGCGGTCCAGTTTCTCCAGCTGCTGGTAACGGGCAATAGCCTCTTCGTATTTTCCCTCAGCTACCAGGGCTGCACCTTCACTAACTATGCGGTTGGTTTCAATTCGCTCCGGTAAGTCGGTAAGCATATAAATGTACCCACCGGTTATTCCCACCAGGGCAATTATTGATATTATCCGTATTAGTGAGAATTTTGGTTTATGTACCGCAAAATGCAAGAACACCACAAAAGGCATTCCAAACATAAAGGTAAGTTTCAGGAATTCGCGAGCGGGCAGGCTAAAAATCATCAGAATAATTGCTGCTGCGATACCTAACCTGAAAAAAGGAGACCTCAAACTGCTATACCCCCTGCCGTAAGGATTTGCGACCAATATCGCTGCGGTAATGCATGCCCTCAAAATGTATTTTCTTAAGCTCCTGGTAAACCTGGTCTATGGCTTCTTCCATACTACTCCCCCGCACTGCCAGAGCCAGTACCCGACCACCATTAGTGAGTAACTGTCCATCCTTCCTGGCGGTACCACTATGAAACACCATGGTCTCCCGGTTTAAATTATCCAGCCCGGTAATGAGTTTGCCTTTTTTATAATTACCAGGATAACCGGCAGATGCTAACACTACACAAATACAGGTTCCTGCCCCAATATTCACCTGGTATCCGGTCAAACCTTTATCTACTGCCGCTTCCAACAGGGGTAATATATCCCCCTCTATCATAGGCATTACCACCTGGGTTTCGGGATCACCAAAGCGGGCATTAAATTCGAGTACTTTCGGCCCTTCTGCAGTTATCATTAAACCGGCATAAAGCACCCCCTGGAAAGGATAGCCTTCTGCTGCCATAGCTTTAAGAACCGGGCTTACAATACTTTCCTCTACTTTCTGGTGCAACTGTGGGGTATAAACGGGAGGATTGACATAGGCTCCCATCCCTCCGGTATTGGGGCCCTGATCATGATCAAAAACCTGTTTATGATCCTGTGCAGAAATGAGGGAAACAAAATCATGTCCATCGCTTATAACAAAGACACTTACTTCCTCCCCATAAAGACACTCCTCAATTACTACCCTGGTTCCTGCTACCCCCAAACTCTGTTGCAACATAATACTGTCCAGAGCCTGATTGGCTTCTTCCCAGTCTTTGGCTACCACTACCCCTTTGCCGGCAGCCAATCCATCAGCTTTGATAACCACTGCTTTACCCTGGTCAGTATAGGTGCGAACACAGGCGCGAGCCTGGTCAATATCCTGGAAAACGTCAAACCTGGCAGTGGGGACTCCGTATTTTTTCATCAGTTCTTTGGCAAAAACTTTACTGCCTTCTAAACGAGCAGCAGCAGCAGTTGGTCCAAATATTTTTAAACCCGCTTCCTGAAAACGGTCTACTATTCCAGCCATAAGCGGAGCCTCGGGGCCAACCACGGTCAGGTCAATACCTTCGCTGCGGGCAAAGCCTAAGAGTTCATCAATATCATCAGCAGCTATATCTATGCACTGGGCTAGCTCGGCTATACCCGGGTTACCGGGAGCAGCATAAATTTTTTCTATTTGCGGACTTTGGGCCAATTTCCAAACCAGGGCATGTTCCCTGCCCCCCTGCCCAATAACCAGTACCTTCTTTAACATCTCTACAACCTCCGGTTTAATGTCTAAAGTGTCGTACTCCGGTGAAGACCATGGCAATGCCGTGCTGGTTGCATTCTTTAATGCTTTCTTCATCGCGGATGGAGCCACCCGGTTGGATTATGGCGGTGATACCATAACGAGCAGCCATTGCAACTGTATCCTTAAAGGGGAAGAAGGCATCCGAGGCCATGACCGCACCCTGGCATTTATCCCCGGCATGTTGCAGGGCAATAGCAGCAGAGCCTACCCGATTCATCTGCCCGGCGCCAACTCCCAGGCTTATACCATCTTTAGCAACTACTATGGCATTGGATTTAACATGCTTTACTATCTTCCAGGCAAAAGCCAGTTCTTTAAGCTGCTCCGGGGTAGGCTTAACTTCAGTAACTACCTGCAGTTTATCAAAGTCCAGTTCTTCGAAGTCTTTCTCCTGGATTACAAAACCACCGCTTACCGTCTTTAGCAGCAGTTCCTGATTTCTCTCGATAGGAAGCTTAAGCAGGCGCAAGTTTTTCTTGGCCGATAAACATTCCAGGGCTTCATCCTCATAGTCAGGGGCAATAATTACTTCCATAAAGGGCTCCACTGCTTTGCGGGCAGTGGCCAGGTCCACTGTACGGTTAAAGGCAATAATCCCGCCAAAGGCTGACACCGGGTCGGCGGCAAACGCCCGTATAAATGCTTTTTCCAAAGTATCTGCTACTGCAGTTCCACAGGGGTTGGTATGCTTTATTATTACACAAGCCGGTTCTTCAAATTCTTTTACCAGTTCCCATGCGGCTTCAGTATCAATTATGTTATTATAGGATAATTCTTTACCATTCAATACCTGGGCATCAGGCAGGCCCTTGCCCGGGTTCATATTGCGGTAAAAACATGCTTTCTGGTGGGGATTTTCGCCATAACGCAGTTCATATACCTTTTCCCCGGCAATAATGAAGTTGTCATTAAAAACACTATTATTAATCCGGGATAGGTATCCGGCGATCATGGAATCATAGGCAGCAGTATGACTGAAGGCTTCCAGGGCCAGTTTAAGCCGGGTTTTCGGGCTAACCTCCCCGTTTTGCTCCAATTCGTCCAAAACCAGGCGATAATACTCCGGTTTAACTATAATAACTACATCCTTATGATTCTTGGCCGCCGAGCGCACCATACTGGGTCCACCGATATCTATATTCTCAATGGCTTCCTCCATGCTTACTCCAGGCTTGCTTATGGTTTCCCGGAAGGGATACAAGTTTACCGCCACAATATCTATGGGGGTAATTTGGTTCTGCTCCAATTGCTGCATATGGTCGGGTAAATCCCGCCGGGCCAGTATACCCCCGTGTATTCCAGGATGCAGGGTCTTAACCCGTCCATCCAGTATCTCCGGAAATCCGGTAATGTCAGCCACCTGTTTAACGTTTACTCCCGCCTCCTGCAGACTGCGGAAAGTTCCACCGGTGGATATTATTTCATAGCCCAGCTTTTCTAACCCTCGGGCAAAATCAACTACGCCTTCTTTGTTCGATACACTAATAAGTGCCCTTTTCATTAATACAGCCTCCTATCACCGTTTTCCTTCCATCTATATACACCCGGCCTTCAGCCAATAATTGCAGAGAGCGCCAGTAAATTTGGTGCTCCTCTACCAATATCCTTTCGGCCAGGGTATCACCGCTGTCATCCGGTAAGACTGGTACTACTGCCTGCATCAATATTGGTCCGCTATCCATCCCCGTATCAACTATATGTACGGTACAGCCGCTGTATCTTACCCCATAATCTACTGCCTGCTGTTGGGCCTGGAGCCCAGGGAAGGCCGGCAGTAATGCCGGGTGGATATTAATTATACGGTACTGAAAATGCTCTAATAACACTGGCCCCACCAGCCGCATATAGCCGGCCAGAGCCACCATTGTTACCTGTTTTCCTTTCAACAACTGTACCAGGTAACTTTCATATTCATCCCGGTTATTATAACTGCGGGGATTAAGGTAAACAGCTTCTATATTACGCTTTCGGGCCTTATCCAGAGCAGGAGCATTTTCCTTATCACTTACCAGCACCTTAATATCTGCATTAAGGCCTCCTCGCTTGATGGCCTGGCACAGGGCATCAAAGTTACTGCCCCTTCCGGACGCAAGTACCGCCAGTTGTAAACGCCCCGCCGGTATTACCTGCATCATTTTACTATTACCCCTTCGCTTTCCTGGCTGACCTTCCCTATAACTATAGGAGTTTCTCCTTCACTACGCAAGCACTTTAAAGCTTTATCGTACTGATGTGGTGAAAGGGCCAAAATGAAACCTATACCCATATTGAAAGTACGAAACATCTCTTCCTGAGGTACCCCGCCCAATTCTGCAATCAACGTGAATATTGGGGGGGTATTAATAGCAGCCGCCTCAATCACTGCTCCCATTCCGGCGGGAAGAATACGCTGCAGGTTCTCCCCTATACCTCCCCCGGTAATATGGGCCATGCCGTTAATTTCTACTTCCTCTAACAAGGCCAGGATAGTTTTTACATAAATACGGGTGGGAGTAAGTAATACCTCCCCCAATGTCTTTCCTAACATTTCTACATGACTATCCAGTTTTAATCCAGCCTTTTCCAACAGTACCTTGCGCGCCAGGGAAAAGCCATTTGAATGTAAACCGGAAGAGGGCAACCCTATTAGCAAATCTCCATCTTTGATAGTGCTGCCGTTTATGAGGCGGGAACGTTCCACTACCCCCACGGCAAAACCGGCCAGGTCATACTCGTCTTCCCGATAAAACCCGGGCATTTCCGCAGTTTCCCCACCAATTAAAGCACAACCGGCCTGCAAGCATCCCTGGCTTACTCCTTTAACCAGTGCTTCTACCAGAACTGGTTCCAGTTTACCCAGGGCAATATAGTCCAGGAAAAACAGAGGCTCAGCTCCATGTACCAGAATATCATTTACACACATGGCAACCAAATCAATACCTACGCTGTCATGAACCCCCATGAACTGGGAAATTCTTAGCTTGGTACCCACCCCATCTGTTCCTGAAACTAGTATCGGTTCCCGATATTTGCTGTTATCCAGGGCAAAAAAACCTCCAAAAGAGCCGATATCTGCCAGTACCTCCGGCCTTTTGGTCATTCCTACCCACTTTTTAATCATTTCCACAGACTGATTGGCGGCATCAATGTCCACCCCGGCATCCTTATAACTTAAACCCTTATCACTCATAATAAGCCCCCTATCCTAAACCTCCATCGACTCTATCGGCAACGGGTAGCTACCGCTGAAACAAGCATCACAGAAAAATGGGTAGTTTTTTTGCAGGGCATCTCGCATCCCTTCCCGGCTGATGTAATTAAGGCTGTCGGCACCAATGAATTGGCGTATTTCATCAGTCTCCATGTTATTGGCAATCAACTCTTCCCGGCGTGAAGTATCTATTCCATAATAGCAGGGGAATTTAGTCGGTGGTGAAGCTACCACCATGTGTACCTCGCTGGCTCCGGCGCGGCGCAACATCTGCACAATCTTCTTGCTGGTCGTTCCTCTGACAATAGAATCATCCACCATGATTATGCGCTTACCCTGTACTACCTCATCGATAGCATTAAGTTTCAGTTGTACTCCCAGTTCCCGCATCTGCTGGGTGGGCCTGATAAATGTACGCCCAACATAGCGGTTTTTCATCAATCCTTCTTCAAATGGCAGTCCAGCCTCTTCCGCATATCCCAGGGCAGCAGATGTCCCGGAATCAGGTACTGAAATAACCAAATCCGCTTCTATCCCACATTCCCGGGCCAGCTGTCGTCCCATGCTGCGACGAGCCTGGTAGACATTTATACCATCAATGGTACTATCCGGGCGGGCAAAATAAATATATTCAAAAATACAATGGGCACTACGGGGCGAGTTAAGCACCTGTTGAGAGCGCATCCCCTCACGGTCAATAACTACAATTTCACCCGGGTTTACATCCCGGATAAAATCAGCCCCTATAGTATCCAGGGCGGCGGATTCTGATGATAACACATAATTACCATTTAAATTACCAATACACAGGGGCCTTATCCCCATAGGGTCACGAACCCCTACCATCCTGTCCTCACCCATTATTATCAGGGCAAAGGCCCCTTTCATATCTATCATGCACTTGGCCAATGCGTCTTCCATTGTATCCTGAGAATAGCGGGCCAGCAGGTTAGCCACTATCTCAGTGTCAGTGGTCGTCTGGAAAACTGAGCCATAGGTAGCCAACCGTTTTCTTAATTCCACGGTATTTACCAGATTGCCATTATGGGCCAGGGCTACCATACCATTAAGGTAGTGAAAAACCAGCGGTTGCGAATTTACCAGCCCACTTTCCCCGGTGGTGGAATAACGTACATGTCCTATGGCTATATGCCCTTTCAGCGCCTCCAGGTGTTGTTCATCAATAACCTCTGAAACCAGTCCCATACCTTTGTGGAGGTTTATTCGATGACCATCAGAGACCGCAATTCCAGTACTTTCCTGCCCCCGGTGCTGCAGGGCATAGAGTCCGTAAAAAGTTGTGCGGGAAGCATCTACAGCACTGCCCGGATTATTCAGGTAAATTCCGAATACACCGCATTCGTCTTTAAATTTATCCTCTATTTCGTAAAACAATTTATTGCCTCCCCCAAATTTTCTTCCCTAAAACAATTCACCACGCGGTATGAAAAACCTCCTGTCTCTTAATCTTCTAAACCGCAGCGCCGGAAGATATAATCGACATTGGCGGTATATATATTAAGGTTAAATGCCGTTTGCAGTTCCTGGGCAGAGATGTGGTTCATAATTTCCTGGTCTTTTAAAACCAGTTCCTTGAAATCCAGGCCTTCATTCCAGCTTTGCATGGCATTACGTTGCACCAGGCGGTAGGCTTCATCCCGCAGCATACCTTTACCGAGCAGAATCAGCATAAGTTCCTGGGAAAAGATTAACCCTCGGGTTCTGTTTATATTCTCCATCATATGGTCTTCATATATGAGTAAACCGGATACTACGGCCGTAATTTTATTTAGCATGTAGTCCAGAAGGATGCAGCTATCTGGTATAATAATCCGTTCCACCGAGGAATGGGTAAGGTCACGCTCATGCCAGAGGGCCATATTTTCCAAAGCTGCCATAGCATTGCCCCTAACTACCCGGGCTAGACCTGCTACCCTCTCGCTCATCATGGGGTTGCGTTTGTGGGGCATAGCCGAGGAGCCTTTTTGTCCCTGGCGAAATGGTTCCTCCACCTCTAAAATCTCGGTTCGCTGCAGATTTCTTATTTCATTGGCCATTTTTTCCAGGGAGCCGGCGATTACCGCCAGGGTAGTCATGAATTGGGCATGGCGGTCACGTTGTATTATCTGGGTGGAAACCGGGCAAGGAGTCAGATCTAGCTTCCGGCATACATATTCCTCCACCTGCGGGTCCAGATGGGCAAAATTGCCCATGGCTCCAGAAATCGCACCATAAGATATTATTTCCCGGGCCTGTTTCAACCTTTCCAGGTTACGCCCCAACTCATCGTACCACAGGGCCATTTTTAATCCAAAGGTACTGGGTTCCCCGTGAACACCGTGGGTTCGTCCAATATTTAAGGTGTATTTATATCGGCGCGCTTTATCTGCTACTGCTTCTCTTAAAGCCTCCACACCCTGAAGGATAATATCGGCTGCATCCCGCATTTGTAAAGCCAGCCCGGTATCCAGGACATCCGAGGAGGTCATGCCCATATGAATGTACCGAGATTCTTCACCCAGGGTTTCGGCTACTGCAGTCAAAAAGGCAATAACGTCATGATGTACCTCGGCTTCTATTTCCCGGCAGCGCTGCAGATTAAAACCGGCTCTACTTTTTATCTTTTGCAAATCCGAATCTGGTATTTTGCCCAGGGAGGCCCAGCCCTCACAGGCGGCTATCTCTATTTTCAGCCAGTTATTAAGTTTATTCTCCTGTGACCAAATATGACCCATTTCCGGCAAGGTATAGCGTTCTATCATTAGTGTTTCTCCTTGTCCCGCAGGTAAGCCTCCGGCCCCATTTCCTTCAATTTGCTATCTTTGTCCATAACCTCTACGGCCATCTGCTGGCGGTGCACTATTAGGCGGGAACGCAGTTCTTCGTCGCTTACCCCCAGTATTTGCAGAGCCAGCAGAGCAGCATTGGCACTGCCATTAATGGCTACAGTAGCTACAGGGATACCTCGAGGCATTTGTACAATTGAGTAAAGTGAGTCAACTCCAGAAAGGGTACTGGTCTTGATAGGTACCCCGATTACCGGCATTACGGTATAGGCCGCAATCACCCCAGGTAGATGGGCTGCCCCGCCGGCACCGGCGATAATTACCTGGATACCCCTTTCTGCAGCAGTAGTTGCATAGCCGGCCGTCTGTTCTGGTAAACGATGCGCGGAACAGATAGTCATTTCATAACTTACCCCAAAACTGTCCAGCATATCAGCAGCTTCTTTCATAATGGCCAGGTCAGAATCACTTCCCATGATGATACCTACTGCAGGCATTCCAACTCCTCCTTCTGGTTTAATTCAAACTAAAAAGCCCGGGCAAGAGGGTTCTTAACCGAAACCTCTCCGCCTGGGCTTTTATCCCTATACGGTGTAGTGCTCAAATAAGCACCTGTGCCACTCGGACCAGTCCATGTCCTGCATGCGGAACCCTAGACACACTTTCGTGTTTCTACTATATATGTTTACACCATGATATTAACAAAGCTTCTTTAGCATGTCAACTTAATAAAGCTCTATTCTTCTAATTTACTGCCCACCCAACGAGCTACCTGCCGAGAATACAGGAATTCCAGGTGATTAACCGGGAGTATATCTTTAGACCTTAAGGTTGCTCCCCTGCGCGCCAATCCATCGGTATAGAGCACACTTTCCAAAAAAACCAGTCCGTCTCCAGGCCCGCTTTCATCACCGGGAAAAGCATTGAAAACGTTATTATCCCCGGCCAATACATAAAAGTCGATACCTGGTTCCAGTCCAACCGCATCCAGGCGCTCAACCAGATTTCCCCCATCAGCTATAGCCTGGTCAATACCCCGGGAGTGGCTAATCAATCCGCTTCCCCCATAATAGGTGGTCCACCAATCCTGCTGTAGCATGTCCAATTCATAGGTATCATCCCAACGGTAGAGAAGCTGGCATTGACCAGGAAAAGCCCCTTCCCGATATATAGACTGCTGGCTCACTTCTACCATAGTGCCAAAGGAAAGTATTTTATCCCAGGCTAATACTCCATTGGATCCCGATATGTATATGACATAATTAAATAGCGAGTTACGGAAAGGAAAGTCAACTCCCTGATTGGGGGTCCCCAGCATTATATAGCGCCGTACATCTCCCCGGTAGGGGGTTTCACTTAAACCAGATAAATAAATCCGAGCTGCACTCCCCCCTTTGCTATATGCCACCAGGTCTATTTGATCCTTTCCGGTTACGCTGCAAATACGGGAAATGGCAGCCGCAATTTGCTCTGCTTGAATAAAATTATCCCCGTGAGTATGGGAAAAGGTAATGGCAAAAACCCGATAGCCCAGGGCCAGGAGCTGCTGTTGCAATCCTTCATAACCCATGGCGTAAAGGTCGGTAAAGGAATTGGCATCCAGGCCGGCACCCGGTACCAACAAGATTGGATTCTGATGACGGTTATAATCCCAACCCGGAGCGTAATGCAGGAGATAGTAATTAGATGCCGGCGTAGGGGTTTGAAAACAGGCGATAATATCTAAATCCTGGTGCTCATTCTGGGGACAAAAAAGTTCTTGTTGACCCTCAAGTTTTTCCACCTGCTGCAGTTCTACCCGTTCCCAAAAACGGCTACTACCCTTATACTTTATCCCCACGTTTAAAAACATGTCCCGGGACCAACGTTGGTAAAAATCTTTACCTGAAGCTCTCAAAAAATCAAAAAGCGCCGGGTAGGAACTAATTAGATCAAACATTGGACTTCCCCCATTTCTCTTCTATAATATAGTATAACATTCAATAATTACTTCCCCTGCCAAAAAAAACTCCCCGGTGATGGGGAGCCTTTTCCTATAGTTCGTATAGCCGAGATTTCAATTTAACAATTTCCTCGTAGAGTAAATGAGCCTCATTGCTTATATCATCATCATTTAGAGACATTAAAAACTCGAAGTCGGCTTCTTTTTCTAATTCTTCCAGTTTTATTATCAGGTCATTAGCAAAATATTTAACCAGATCCTCCAACGCTTCTCCTCCTTTGTAACTGCGGTCGGGCAGATAGGAATTAGGTATTTTGACATTCATTTTGGCTAAATCTCTCCAGACAATCTTTTTCCTGATTCTTACCTTACCTTCCCAATTTTATACGGGGTAGTCAGCACTAATTTTTATTAAGCCTCCATGACCGGAGAACATACCCCGATGGACACATACAACCACTAATGAAAATAATCTTCCATTGTTTCACGTGAAACAATGTGTTTGAAAAGAAACATCATCGCCAATTTTTTTATTAATATTCAGTGATAGTAAATTTTATGATAGGGCGTATTAATTGTTGAATACGGTTTATAATTAAATCATTGAATTAAGAAAGGATGGGACATGGGATGAAGAAAAAGAGTTTGGTTTTACTAATAGCGCTTTCCCTTCTAATAGTTACAGCACTGACCGGATGTAACTCCTCAGGCAAGACTAAGCAAAATCAAGGGGATTTGCCTAAAAACCAGCAACCAGAATTAGCAACGGTAGAAGTGGTTTTATATTTTAGCGATGATCAGGCCATGTACCTGGTTCCAGAGAAAAGAAACATAACTATCGAGGAAGAAGCCAGTGACGAGGTACTGGCTACCAGCATTGTTAAGGAACTTATAGCCGGCCCCCGGAATAAGGAGCTTAACGCTACTATCCCGGCTGAAGCTAAAATATTATCTGTAAAGATTAAAGAAGGGGTGGCCAGCGCGGATTTTAATAAGGAGTTACAAAGTAAACATTGGGGAGGCAGTACCGGAGAGAGTATGACCTTAAACTCAATCGCCAATAGTTTAACGGAACTGGACTCTATCGATAAAGTGGAGTTGTTAATAGATGGTAAAAAGGTGGAAAGCCTGGCCGGACACTGGGATACTACAATCCCGCTGGAAAGAAATGAAGATATAATACGGAAATAGCGGCTGAGGAATGTAGGGGCGAACACATACGTTCGCCCTACAGATTAAGTGCTCCCCGTTCAGGAAGAGCACATCAAGCCATTTTGATATGGGGTTGCGTGTACCTGGCACTTTTTGTGACACCTAATTTTTTTTATGTTAATAAAGGAATTTTTACCTTGAAACGGGAATATGACAGTATAACCCCTTGTCTGGAGAGATGGTATGTGGGAACAGGCATGGACTCCTAAAAATAATGGTGTTGCTGCTGGTGAAGGAATGGTGATAAAGCTTTGAAAAAATATTCTTCGGAAATTCTACAACAGGTAGAAGACATAATAAATATTGGCATTGCCCTTTCTGCGGAAAAAGATAGAAATCGTCTTTTAGATATGATTGTTAGTGAAGCTAGAAGAATTACCAATGCTGATGCCGGAACACTATACCTTTGCGAAGGTGATTACCTTATCTTTAAAATCATGCAGAATGAAAGTATGAATACTTTTCGAGGAGGTCATGGGGATCCCATCGATCTGCCTCCAGTTCCAATTAAGATGGAAAATGTTTCTGCCTATGTGGCTCTTACCAGGAAAAGTATAAATATCCCCAATGTATACCAGGCCAGAGAGTTCGATTTCTCCGGTCCCCGCAAATTTGATGAAGCCACCGGATATAAAACCTTATCCATGCTGGTAATACCTTTGGCCAACCACGAGGATACGGTTATTGGAGTACTACAGCTTATAAACGCCCGCGATGAAAAGGGTGAGCTTATACCGTTTAAACCGTATTTTGAGAATGTTATCACTTCCCTGGCTTCCCAGGCGGCAATCTTTATTACCAATATGCAGTTACTGAATGATATTGAAAACCTGTTTAATTCTTTTGTAGAAGTAATGGCCACTGCCATTGACTCCCGCACTCCTTACAATGCTAATCACACCCGCCGGGTCGCCCTTTTAGCGGAGGAACTGGCCCGTGCTATTAACCAGGAAAAATTAGCTGATCAGCAAGAATCAGTTTTCAGCGAAGAACAAATTGCCCAATTGGTCATGGCTGGATGGCTGCATGATATCGGTAAAATTGCTACCCCCCTGGAGGTTATGGATAAAGCTACCCGTATAGAAAGGCAATTGGAATTGGTAATGCAGCGCTTTGACTACATAGCTGCCGCTAACAAGGTAAAATACCTGGAGAAAAAACTGGAACTGACCAACAATGCGGTGGGGTTGGAAGAATTGGAACAATGCTGGCAGGCGGAAGAACAATACCTGAAACAAGCCCGGGAACTGGTTTTGCGGGCTGATAATCCTGCTACTTTTGTGGATGCAGATATCAGGGAGAAATTACAGGAAATTGCCACCCGCACCTACCAGAATGGTAATGGTGATTTAAAACCCTGGTTAACAGAAAGGGAACTAATTGCCCTGTCGGTGGCCAAAGGTACCCTGACTGAAGAGGAACGCTCTATTATGGAAGACCATGTGGTGGTTACCGCCAGAATGCTGGATAAGATACCATTTACCCGTAAATTAAAAGACGTCCCCTATTTTGCTTCCATTCATCACGAACACCTGGATGGCAAGGGCTATCCCCAGGGTTTAAAGGGCGAAGAGATACCAATAGAAGGCCGGATACTGGCCCTGGTTGACGTCTTTGATGCCCTGACCGCCGATGACCGCCCCTATAAAAAGGCCATGCCCCTGGAACAGGCTCTGAAAATACTGGGTTTTATGGTTAAGGATGGAGAATTGGATGGAGAATTACTGGATATTTTTAGCCGCAATCAAGTATGGGAAAAAATTGATTGACGGTTAAGTCGGTCAGGGGTAAGGCTGCTCCTTACCCCTTAATTCTTTACTACTCCCACTCAATGGTACCAGGCGGTTTACTGGTAATATCATAAGCTACCCGGTTGACCCCATCTACTTCAGCTACGATACGACGAGCCATTTTTTCCAGCAGTTCCCAGGGCAATTTGGCCACTTCCGCAGTCATAGCATCATCACTTATTACTGCCCGAATTATTATGGGATAAGCATAGGTACGAGCACCGCCTTTTACCCCGACACTTCTTACCGGGGGTAAAACCGCAAACGCCTGCCAGATTTCCCGTTCCAATCCAGCTTGCTGAATTTCTTCCCGGACAATAGCATCCGCTTCACGCAGGATATCCAGTTTTTCTTTGGTTACTTCTTCTAAGACTCTTACCCCGAGACCAGGACCGGGAAAGGGCTGCCGCCATACAATGCCGGGGGAGATGTTAAGTTCCTCGCCAATAAGGCGCACCTCGTCCTTAAAAAGTAATCGCAGGGGCTCGATTAGTTTAAAATCCATGTCCTCGGGTAAGCCCCCTACATTATGGTGACTCTTTATAGTCGGGGTGGTAGAGCTACCACTTTCCACAATGTCAGGGTAGATGGTTCCCTGGACCAGGTAATCAATTTCACCCAATTTAGCCTTTTCTTCTTCAAAGACCCGGATAAATTCTTCCCCGATAATTTTACGTTTCCGTTCAGGATCAGTAACTCCCTGCAGGCGCTTCAGGAAACGCTCGGCAGCAGGGACAAAAATCAGATTCATTTTCATTTGTTCCTGAAAGGTTTTAATAATCTCTTCCGATTCACCTTTACGCATCAGGCCAGTATCTACATATACACAGACTAGTTGCTCTCCTACCGCTTTATGCACCAGCACTGCTGCTACAGAAGAATCTACTCCGCCGCTAAGACCGCAGAGTATCTTTTTGTCTCCTACCTTGTCCTTAATATCAGCAATAGTTTCAGCAATAAAATCGCTCATTTGCCAGTCTCCCCTGAGCCCGGCTACTTCAAATAAGAAACTTCGCAGTCTATCTCCACCGGTGCTATTTTTCATACCATCATAGTCAATGTCGAGAACCGGTACCCCCAATTCAAAAATACCCGGGTGAGCACCGGCAGTTCCTCCAACAAGAATAATAGCCTTCGGGTTCTTACCCCGTATCTCTTCCGGATTACTGTCATAAGGTAATATCTCGCTGTAGACTGATAACTCTCTTACCCGACGGGCAATTAATTGATTATATTGTCCTCCAAAATCCAGAACTACTACCAGTTCCTTTTCCATAGCTACACCTCTATTTCATATATATACTGATGGTTTTAGAATACATACGGCCGGATAGTTCCGGTATTTACCAGCATAATCCAAACCATAACCAACCACAAAAAGGTCTTCTATAGTAAAGCCCACATACTCCGCTGCAACTGGGCTGCGGCGCCGGGAGGGCTTATCTAGCAAACAACAGATTTTAACGTTGGCAGGGTTACGTTTTTTAAATATTTCTTCCAGATAGTTAAGGGTTAACCCGGTATCAACTATATCTTCCACCAACAGGACGCTTTTGCCTTCTACGGAACGGTCTAAATCCTTGGTTATGCGTACCTCCCCCGATGATACGGTAGAGGCCCCGTAGCTGGCCACACTAATAAAGTCAACCTTCAGGGGCAGGTTAATCTCCCTGATAAGGTCAGCCATAAAGATGAAGGCACCCTTCAAAACCCCGATTACTAAAAGGTTTTGCCCCTGATAATCTCGGGTTATCTGCTGTGCCAACTCTTTTACTCGGGCTTTTATCTGCTCCTGCGAAAATAGAATATCGACTTCATCTAAATTCATTATCCCTATTCCCCCTATTAACTCCTGATCTAACCCCTCACTCTAAATAATTGGTCAAGTATGAATTCATCGTTATATCCAAAATACCTGATTGTTAGAGTCTATCTACATAATTACATATACCTGATTATAGCAACAAACCCTACACCACGCAATTTAGAATAACTTGAAGATTTGTTCCCTTAATTTACGGCATACAAAAAGAGGGGCCGTTAGCCCCTCTGGTATTGTTTCTTTAGTTTTTGACAGTTGTATCTGGTGCTTTCATTTTTATCTTCCCGTTAAGATCATAGAACATAACCTTTACATTTAACCTGGTAGTGGCCATTTTTTTGTTTACGGCATTAAGTTGTGCTTGCTTTATTAATCCTTTACGGAAATCAATCCAGAAATGGTATTCGAAATCCTTCCACATGGTTTCCAGGAGTTGATTTTCTACCGACGGTTTACATTTTACCAAGAAACACTCCGTACCATCTATTACTTCAAATCCTAGTTTTTCCACAGTACTAACCTGTTTAAAGCGAAAATTTGACAGGGGATTCAGTTCCGAAATTAGTAGTTCTTCGGAATTACTCGTACTGCTAGGGATGACCAACCACCTTTTAGCAAAGGAGTCATAATTATAGATGGTACGGTCAATATAGTAAATATCTACAGGTG
>CAZOIC010000017.1:21383-26203 GCA_964579945.1 uncultured Syntrophomonas sp.
GCAAAGGAGTCATAATTATAGATGGTACGGTCAATATAGTAAATATCTACAGGTGTGTTAACCATCTCCCCCTTTATATGCGTATTTCTGTCTTGCTTCTCTCCTTGGACCTCACTTATCACCTCCTTCCGTTGATCCACAGTAAAAGTGGATAAGAGGCTATATTTATAACTGGTTACCGCGGCCATGTTTTTATAGGCTCGATCCAGTTCAACCTGAGGGTCAAGTTGAGATTTTATATAATAGTTATGAATTTTTTCAGCCGATAGGAGCCCGGCAACAACAATTGCTGCCAGAGTTATTACTATAATCCACCGTGCCTTGTTTATAATCCTCACCCCTTGTATTATTTTCAACGAGTCCAATCCTTATCAAGTAATACATTTTATTAGCCTGTTATCGGATATATTACCTGGGGTGAGTAGTATTTTATTCCAACCCGATACTCAGTTGTGATAATTTACGGTAACTTACAGTAGATATACCGACGTACACGTCTTTTGGTCTGGCAACTTAAAGATTTTAACTAAGTGCCGGGTATTGATATTGCTTTACTCGCTGTCCCTAATTTGTTATAATTTGCACGGAAATTATCCGACAAAATTAGTGGCAGGTTAAGTAAAAGGAGGCTTTTTTAGTGTTTACGAGCTATGAAGAAGTTATGGACTTCTGCCGGGAACGCAGTATTGAGATGATAGATTTTAAGATGATTGACCTTGTCGGCAGGTGGCGTCACCTGAGCATCCCCGCCTCACGGTTTACCCCCGATACCCTGAAATACGGTATCGGCTTTGATGGTTCCAACTACGGTTTCGCTCCGGTAGAAAACAGCGACATGGTTTTTATCCCTGATATTTCTACTGCCGTCTTTGACCCTTTTACCGAGGTAACCACCCTGAGTATGATTGGCGATGTTTACGTTATCGCCCAACCGGATAATTACCGCTTTGATCAGGACCCCCGCGCCATTGCTTTCAATGCCGAAGAATATATGAAATCTACCGGCATTGCTGATGAAATGCGCATTGGCCCCGAGTTTGAGTTTTTTGTTTTTGACCATGTCAGTTTTGAATGTAATCCCCAGAAAACCGGGTTTAGTATAGATGCTGAGCAGGCCATCTGGAATAGCGGTGAGAACGAATACCAGAACCTGGGCTATAAAGTGCCGCATAAGGGTGGTTACCACACCGCCCCACCCCAGGACGTTCTTTACGACCTCCGAGCTCGTATGTGCCTTTTAATGGAAGAAAACAATATCCCGGTAAAATATCACCATCACGAAGTTGGCGGTCCGGGACAAATTGAAATAGAAGTGGAATTCGGCGGGATGCGGGAAATGGCTGACCGTACCATGCTGACCAAGTATTTAATCAAGAATATGGCCTTTGCCGAAGGCAAAACCGTTACTTTTATGCCCAAACCCATTTATGGTGAAGTCGGCAGCGGCCTTCATGTACATATGCACCTGTTTAAAGATAATATACCTATTTTCTTTGACCCTGATGGTTATTCCCAGCTAAGCCAGGAGGCTTTATATTTTATCGGCGGAATATTAAAACATGCTCCCGCCCTCTTAGCCTTCACCAATCCCAGCACCAATTCCTACAAACGTTTGGTTCCTGGTTATGAAGCCCCGGTTAGCATGTGTTTTGGCACCGCCAACCGCAGTGCCGTTATCCGGGTACCGGCCTATGCCAAAGCCCCGGAGCATAAGCGTTTTGAATTCCGTTCCTCTGATGCCACCTGCAACCCTTACCTGGCCTATTCGGCAATGTTGATGGCCGGTTTGGACGGAATTATTAATAAGATTGACCCCAGTGCTGAAGGATTTGGCCCTTATGATATTAATCTCTACAACTTACCCCCGGAAGAACAAGCCAGGATTAAAGGTTTACCCAAATCTCTGGATGAAGCCCTGGATGCTCTGGAAAAAGACCACGAATTCCTGCTGGCTGGTGGAGTATTCCCCCAACGATTAATAGATATATGGATTAAAAACAAACGCCAGGAAGCCCGGCGGGTAAACGATATCCCTCATCCTATGGAATTCGAACTCTACTATGATTTGTAAGTATATCAGGGGGATACCCTGAAGGGCACACGCGGTCCTTTTGATATGTTTGGTGTCATACGCACTTTAGACTAATTTGGCACGGGTTTTAGACGGCAGGCTCAATATTCTTTATCGTTTAATTTCAATACCACCCAGTATACAACAGCAGTTAAGGTTGACTATTTTATCAGCGCTTTGTAAATCACCGCTTTGCATAGTTGCACTGCCTACTATTCCCCCTGACTCCCGGCCCAGTAAATCAATTCCGCCCATTACTGCAGTTCCCTTACAGGTTACGGCCACATCTTCAGGCACGATAACGGTTATACCACCCATAATAGCGGATAAGCCAAGATTGATCTCCCTTTCGCGGAAGGTGGCCTGGCGTATATCAAGTTCAATACCACCCATTAGCGCAAGATAATCTGCACTTTCGAGCTCCCACCCCGCGTTGTTCTTCTCCACAGCGCCCATTATGGCCAGATGTCCGGAACTATTAGACTTGTTTTTACTGAGCAGACTCACACCGATTAAGATAATGATAACGGGCCAGAATCCCTGCCAGAATTTTTGCATATTGATATCAAAAAAACCTGCATTACGCCCCAGGAACATAACGCCCAGGGCAATCAATAAACTGCCTGTTACAATACCGGGAATATCGCGCCGGTTTACAATAAAATTGATCCCTGCAATACCTAGTAGCAGTGGCCATAATAAACTGACCAGATAGGTGAAGCTAACATCAACCATACCAAAATTATCGAGCAGGGCAATTACACCTATCACAATAATGAGTATACCTGCAAGATAGCGACCGCTAATTTTTTGCATATATTGCTCTCCGTTTCTGCAATAATCTACTTCAATTATGTTCTTATTGTAGGCTATTTTATGGGAAAACAGCAATAGTGAATTCGTATTCCCGGCTGCCGGCAAATCTAACCCGGATCCAACCCTGGAGCATATGTCCGTTTTCTATTCCCGGGGAACCGTCAACCAGATGGCCGATAACCCGGATATCGATTGGTAGACCCCGTTGCTATGACCGGTAAACTCTCGGTTGGCAATAATATAATAATATGCGGTGTGCCACAAATATACACAGCTTGCCCGCACTCTGGATTCATGTTAGTATAAAACCATAATTTATTAAAAATAGATTGGAGAAATCAATGCGCAAGCATATTCTGGCCTAAATAAATATACGCAGGTCGAAAGGAAGAATGAACAAATTTCTTCAATTGTCCTGTTATGTCCGGAATGCTTGTAACTTATTGTTAAACAATAATCCGGTCAATAAGCCGAAATGGTTTAGTGACCAAAGCTATTCATATAATGAAAGGCTGTAAGTAACAGGGGTTGCTTGCAGCCTTAAATGTTTTCTGGAGGTGTGTGTGATGCTGGTAAACTGTCGTAAGATCACAAAAAGTTTCGGAGACAAAACGGTTTTAAATGGTGTTGATATAGATATATGCCAGGGTGACAGGATTGGCCTGGTAGGCCATAACGGAGCGGGAAAAACTACTTTGGTCAACATACTATCCGGTAGTTTGGATTATGATGGAGGTAGTATTATTACTACTCGTCAGGAGTTTAATATCGGCTATTTGCGCCAATCTGAAGTTGAACCCCAGCTTTTCCTTAATGTATTAAGTAATGAAACTAAGGTTAATGGTGAATTTCAGCGTTTGACCAGCCACCTGGGCATTAACCGTATCCATGACTGGTCCGGGGAACGATTACGGAATCTCAGCGGTGGTGAAAAAACTAAACTGTCTCTGGCTGCAGTCCTGGCCGCCCAGCCTGATCTTATTATTCTGGATGAACCTACCAACCATATGGACTATCAGGGGGTTGAATACTTGGCAGCGGAACTCAACCGGTTTTCGGGAGCAGCCATTATCATTTCCCATGACCGTTACTTCCTGGATAATGCGGTTACACAAATAGCAGAAATTGAAAACGGAAAGATAAAAATATATCCGGGCAACTACTCCCGCTATCGGGAAGCAAAACAACAGGAAACGGAAAATCAACGGCACCTCTACCAGTCCCAGCAGAAGGAGCAACAGAAGATTAATGCAGCTATAAGCCAATTAAGAAACTGGTCAGACAAAGCTCACCGTGAATCCCGGCAGAAAGGAGAAGGAATAGGGGGCAAGGAATATTATCGTAAGAAAGCTAAAAAGCGTGACCAGGCCATAAAATCCCAGATTAAGCGCCTGGAAAAAATGCGTGAGGAAGGAATTGCACGTCCAACCGAAGATCCCCGGGTAAACTTTAATGTTTATGCCCGTGAAAAAGGAAACCGACGCCTCCTGGAAGCAGACAGCATCAGTAAAGCGTACGGGAAATTAACCTTGTTCGAGGATAGCAGCTTTTATATTAACCGGAGTGAAAAGGTTGGCGTTCTTGGCCTCAATGGGTGTGGAAAAACTACTCTGGTAAAGCTGATTCTCAGCTTGGAAAATCTGGATGAAGGTAGATTGTTCCTGAGCCAGTCAGCCCGGGTAGCCTATGTAAGTCAGGAATTACCCCGGGATGAAAAAGAAAACCTGAAAAGTTTGGTAAAGGATTGGCCCCTGGAAAAGCAGAAATCTACTTTTCAATTGCTGGTAGGTATGGGGATACCCTATGATCGCTTGTCCATCGCTCTCGGAGAACTGAGCCGGGGCGAAAGAATGAAAATAGCAATCGGATTGGCATTGATGGGTGAATATGATTTTCTCGTACTTGATGAACCTACCAACCACCTGGATATATA